>NZ_PVBL01000041.1:0-41390 GCF_002968555.1 Neorhizobium sp. T6_25 | reverse complement strand
GGGTTGGGGAGGGGTTTTCTGTCTCCATAAGACCCCTCCCGCCTGCCGGCCACCCTCCCCACAAGGGGGAGGGTTAAGAGTGCAGCACCGTTCCAGGCCCCATACACCATAGCCATTCCCTTGCGATGGGGGCCGCCAGGGCAGAGGGGGGTATCGCGGGACAGGACGATCACCATCTTCCCTCCCCAACACCCGCAAACCCTGTCATCCGCAATTCTCTTGCATTCTCCAACCCCAGCGGTTGGTGAGTCGCGGCAAGCAAGACGCCACCTTGGCCGAGATGCGCCTCGATCAACTCGGTAAACACGCCCTCCGCGCTCACATCCAGCGCCGCTGTGGGTTCGTCCAGTATCCAGACCGGGCGATGAGCGACGAGCAATTTTGCAAAGGCCATGCGGCGCTGCTGGCCCGCGGAGAGGTAACCGAAGGGCAGGTGCAGGATGCCGTCAAGGCCGACGGTTTCGGCGGCCTCGGCCGGAGAGATACCTTTTCCGCCATCCACGTCGCCAAAAAAGCTCTTCCAGAAGGCGAGGTTCTCGGCGACGGTGAGTTCCGCCTTCATCGCGTTGCGGTGGCCAAGATAATGGCAGGCCTCGGCGGCGCGCATTCCTGATTCGGAACTTTCGGATGTCCAGGTGACGCGGCCGGTTTCCGGATGCAGCAATCCGGCCACGACGCGCAGCAGCGTCGATTTCCCCGATCCGTTGCGGCCGGTCAGGACCAGGCTTTCACCGGCTCCGAGGTCAAAGGAGATATCCGTGAAAATCAGGTCTTCGCCGCGTCTTGCGCTCAGGTTTTCGGCCAAAAGCCGCATGCTGGAGACCTTCATTAAGATTTTAATCATCGCGATCCGAAAATTTATTCGGAATGAGCGCCAAGCGTCTGGAACCCTTCTTAGAAATTATCTATAAGCACTGCAACCACGCCAGCGGCCGGCGTGATTTCAATCTTCCGCCGAACCTGAAGATCCCAAAAAATCTTCTCGTGCGGACAGCGGAAATGGTCGTACCCGCATCCTGATGTGCATGAAGTGCATAGGCGTCCGCACGCGCGTGTTGGCTCTTTAATCAGCGGGGTTATTTTCCGTGGCTAAGTCTCTCGACAGTTTCAATTGTCGCTCCATCCTTACCGTAGGCGGTAAGGATTACGTTTACTACAGCCTTCCGAAGGCTGAGCAAAACGGCCTTGCCGGCGTTTCGAAGCTGCCCTTCTCCATGAAGGTGCTGCTCGAAAACCTGCTCCGCTTCGAGGACGGCCAGTCCGTCACCAAGGAACAGATCCTTACCGTTGCCGAATGGCTGAACAACAAGGGTCTCACGGAAGCGGAAATCGCTTACCGTCCGGCCCGCGTGCTGATGCAGGACTTCACCGGCGTTCCCGCCGTCGTCGACCTTGCCGCGATGCGCGACGCGATGGTCTCGCTCGGTGGCGATCCGGAAAAGATCAACCCGCTGGTTCCCGTCGACCTCGTCATCGACCACTCGGTCATCGTCGACGAATTCGGCACGCCGACCGCGTTCGCCAAGAACGTCGAGCTCGAATACGAACGCAACGGCGAACGCTACCGCTTCCTCAAGTGGGGCCAGCAGGCTTTCAAGAACTTCCGCGTGGTTCCTCCGGGCACCGGCATCTGTCACCAGGTGAACCTGGAATATCTCGGCCAGACCGTCTGGACCAAGGAAGAGGACGGCGAAACGATCGCCTATCCGGATACCTGCGTCGGCACGGACAGCCACACCACGATGATCAACGGCCTCGGCGTTCTCGGCTGGGGTGTGGGCGGTATCGAAGCGGAAGCTTCCATGCTCGGCCAGCCGGTCTCGATGCTGCTGCCTGAAGTCATCGGCTTCAAGCTCACCGGCAAGCTCAAGGAAGGCGTCACCGCGACCGACCTGGTGCTGACCGTCGTTCAGATGCTGCGCAAGAAGGGCGTCGTCTCCAAGTTCGTCGAATTCTTCGGCCCGGGCATGGACAACATGCCGCTCGCCGACCGTGCGACGATCGGCAACATGGGTCCGGAATACGGCGCGACCTGCGGCTTCTTCCCGGTAGACGGCGAAACCATCAACTACCTGACGATGTCCGGCCGCACGCTTGAGCGGATCGCGCTGGTCGAGGCCTATTCCAAGGTCCAGGGCATGTGGCGCGAAGGCGACGGTTCCGACCTCGTCTTCACCGACACGCTCGAACTCGATCTCAACGACGTCGTGCCGTCGATGGCCGGCCCGAAGCGTCCGGAAGGTCGCATCTCGCTCGACAAGATCGCCTCCGGCTTTGCCGGTTCGCTCGATACCGAATACAAGAAGCCCGGCCAGCTCGACAATCGTTACCCGGTCGAAGGCACGGATTTCGATCTCGGCCATGGCGACGTGGCAATTGCCGCAATCACCTCCTGCACCAACACCTCCAACCCGTCGGTGCTGATCGCTGCCGGCCTTCTTGCCCGCAACGCGGTTGCCAAGGGCCTGAAGTCCAAGCCGTGGGTCAAGACTTCGCTTGCACCGGGATCCCAGGTCGTCGGCGAATACCTTGCCAAGTCCGGCCTGCAGGCCGATCTCGACAAGCTCGGCTTCAACCTGGTCGGTTTCGGCTGCACCACCTGCATCGGCAATTCCGGCCCGCTGCCGGCGCCGATCTCGAAGACGATCAACGACAAGGGCCTGATCGCCGCCGGCGTGCTCTCGGGCAACCGTAACTTCGAAGGCCGTATCTCTCCGGACGTCCAGGCGAACTACCTCGCTTCGCCGCCGCTCGTCGTTGCCTATGCGCTCGCCGGTTCGGTCCAGAAGGACCTGACCACGGAACCGCTCGGCGAAGACCAGAACGGCAACCCGGTCTACCTCAAGGACATCTGGCCGACCTCGAAGGAAGTCCAGGAATTCATCCTGAAATACGTCACCCGCGAACTCTACGAAACCAAGTATGCGGACGTGTTCAAGGGCGACGAGAACTGGCAGGCGGTCAAGATTCCTCCGGGCCAGACTTATGCCTGGGACGACGATTCGACCTATGTGCAGAACCCGCCCTATTTCGTCGGCATGGGCAAGAAAGGCTCGGGCCTCAAGAACATCAAGGGCGCCCGCGTCCTCGGTCTCTTCGGCGACAAGATCACCACCGACCACATCTCGCCTGCCGGTTCGATCAAGGCCGCTTCGCCGGCCGGTGCCTACCTGACGGGCCATGGGGTCGGCGTTGCCGACTTCAACCAGTACGGCACGCGCCGCGGCAATCATGAAGTGATGATGCGCGGCACGTTCGCCAACATCCGCATCCGCAACTACATGCTCGGCCCGAACGGCAAGGAAGGTGGCTTCACCTTCCACTATCCGTCCAAGGAAGAGATGTCGATCTACGACGCGGCCATGCAGTACAAGGCCGAGGGCGTTCCGCTGGTCATCTTCGCCGGCGTCGAATACGGCAACGGTTCGTCGCGCGATTGGGCCGCCAAGGGTACCAACCTGCTCGGCGTCAAGGCGGTCATCGCCCAGTCCTTCGAGCGTATCCACCGCTCGAACCTGGTCGGCATGGGCGTCGTTCCCTTCGTCTTCGAAGAGGGCACGACCTGGGCCAGCCTCGACCTCAAGGGCGACGAAACCGTCGAGATTCTCGGTCTCGAAGGCGACATCAAGCCGCGCGAATGGAAGATCGCCAAGATCACCTACGGCGACGGCACGGTGAAGGAAATCAACATCCTCTGCCGCATCGATACGCTCGACGAGGTCATCTACATGAACAATGGCGGCATTCTGCAGACCGTTCTGCGCGATCTCGCCGCCTAAGCGACAACAGCCAATCATCCGCCGGAGCGAAACCTCCGGCGGATTTCCTTGCCCATAGCCGATGTCCGCACAACTGTCCCCGGCGTGACATCGTCCTCCCCAAGGTCCCGTGCCCTTGACCGTCGTCATCCTCATCGGAATGGCCGTCACCGTTTTCCTGACATCGCTGCTTTCGGGAATTTTCGGCATGGCGGGCGGGCTGATCCTGCTCTGGGTGCTGCTTTTCCTCTTTCCCGTCAGTACCGCGATCGCCATCCATGGCGTCATCCAGACAGTCTCGAACGGGTCGCGTGCCTGGTTCTCGCGCGCCTATATCGACTACCGCATTCTCGGCATCCTGGGCCTGGGTCTGGTCATCTCGAGCATCATCCTGCTGATCGTCGACTATCAGCCGGACCTGATCGTCGTGTCGATCGCCATCGGGCTGATGCCGATCCTGGTCTGGATGCCGGTATCGAAGCTGCGGCTCGATGCCTCGAAACCGCTGCATGCACTGGCCTGCGGACTGATCGCCGGTGCGCTGACGGTCGGCGTCGGCGTATCGGGGCCGACGATCGATATCTTCTTCATCCGCACGACGATGGACCGGCGCAAGGTGATCGCCACCAAGGCGGCCGTACAGGTCGCCTCGCATGCCACGAAGGTGGTGTTCTACTGGAACGCGGCCTCGGAACTGCCGACCACCGAATGGATTGCGGTCCTGGTCGCGGCGCCGATCGCGATCCTCGGGGCGCGGGCCGGCAACGACATACTGCAGAAGATGACCGACCAGAATTTCCGCGCCTGGACGCGCTGGATCGTCACCGGCGTGGGTGCCGTTTATTTTACTCAGGGCCTGCTCAAACTGATTTGACCTCGGCGCGTTTTTCGCCAAGTTTGACACCCGACGAAACGCATTCGGAAACCGATCAAATATCCGGTCTTCACCCCTTCGTGACTTTCTCTTGAGGGTGCCCGGTGGTTACTTTCCGCCATCCCGTGCGTTAGGCCCTTGATCGCCGCGAGCAATCGTGGATAACAGCTACCCTGATAAAAAGGTCTGCCACCCATGCCCTTTCGTTTTCGCTCCGTACTCCTTGTTGCGGGCCTGTTTTATGCGGGCACTGCATTTGCAGGAGAGGTCAGGGCGCCGAAGGGCGTGATCGAACTTTTTACCTCCCAAGGCTGCTCCTCCTGCCCGCCGGCCGATGCCGCTCTGGGTGAGTTGGTGGCGCAGGGAGACATGGTCGTACTTTCCTATCACGTCGATTACTGGAACTATCTCGGCTGGACCGACACGCTGAGCTCCAAGGAAAATACCGAGCGGCAATATGGCTATGCCAAGACGCTGGGGCGGAGCGGCGTCTATACCCCGCAGGCCGTCATCAACGGCCGGGATCACGTCAAGGGCAACGACCTCACTATCATCAACGACAAGGTGAAGGCGCTCGGCCAAACCGGCAAGGGGCTCGACGTCCCGGTCACCGCGGCGATGCGCGGCGACGAAATCGAGATCGAGATCGGCGACGGCAAGGGCCAGGCCGACGTGGTCGTCGCCTATTTCACCAAGCGCCAGCTGGTGGATGTCACCAAGGGTGAAAACAGCGGCAAGACGATGGAATATTGGCACGCCGTCTATGACGTGCAGTCGGTCGGCACTTGGAACGGCCAGAGCATGAAGCTGACCCTGCCGGGCAAGCTGATGGGCAAGTCAAAGAAGGATGGTTGCGCGATCCTGCTGCAAACGTCCGGCCCGGGCGGCGAGCCTGCGGCAATTCTCGGCGCGACCGTGCTGATGGCAGGCCGCAAAAAATACTGACCGCGGACGCGGTTTCTGGCTTGCCGGATTGTGCGTGAATTCTTGTTGGCGGCCCGATCCAATAACATTGGGGGGCTGGGGGTAAGGGTCAATGCACCAGACCGGGCCATATGGCGCTGAAAACGGCGCCAACCAACGATGCCAATCTCGCTTCGAAATCGGGCACTCTTTTGTTCGAAATGGGGCAAGAATAAAATCGTGACGGTTCGTTCCCGGCGAATTGCCGGGGTTGATTTTTACGGCCTCTCGGGCACACTGTCACATCTCTGACATTTGACGATTTGGGAGTCTTAATGACAGATCAGCCGGATTTGCCGGGGAGCCAGAGACCCCGGGACGCAGCCGTCGTCGTCGATCTCAGTGAATATCGGCAGAACCGCGATCCCGCGCCGGTCACCTTCCACCGGCGCGAACTCGATGCGATCTTGAGGATTTACGGCCGAATGGTCGGCGAGGGGGAGTGGAAGGACTACGCGATCGACCACCTCAAGGACCGGGCCGTGTTCTCCGTCTTCAAACGCTCAGGCGAAAGCCCGCTCTTCCGGATAGAGAAGAACCCGAAGCTCGCCGGCAAGCAGGGCGCCTACTCCGTGATGAACACCCATGGCATGATCATGAAGCGTGGCCATGAGCTGCCGCAGGTGCTCAAGGTGTTCGACAAGGTGCTGAAACTGATCGACTGAGGCGGCGCGCTACTCGGTAAACAGCGAACCGGGATAGACGCCGGGATCCGGGTCTGTTTCATTGCCTTCGCCGAGCGAGACCTGCATCAGCACCGTATCCTGCCACTTTCCGTGCTTGAAGCCGGTGCCCTTCAGGGTGCCCGTCAGTTCGAAGCCGAGGCCGCGATGGAGCGCCACGGAAGCGGGACTTGCGCCGCCGATGACGGCGACCATCTGGCGGAAACCGAGCGCCTCGCAACGCACCAGCAGCTCCTTGAGCAGCGCCTTTCCGACGCCCTTGCCGCGCGCTTCCGGCGCCAGGTAGATCGAATCCTCGACCAGCCAGCGATAGGCGGGGCGGGTCCTGAAGGCGGATGCATAGGCATAACCGAGCAGGGTGCCGTCTTCCTGTTCCGCTGCGATATAGGGGTAACCCTTGGCTCGGATCGCCTCGAAACGGGCCGTCATCTCCGCCTGGTCGGGGGGCAGGATCTCATAGCTTGCGGTGCCGTTCAGCACGCTGTCGCGATAGATCTCGGTGATGGCGGGAAGATCGGCGGGGGAGGCGTCGCGGAGATGGAATGTCATTGAGATTTCAGGCCGTTGAAAGGGATCGCCAAGCCTATGCCGTGGCGCGAGGCCGGGCAATAAAAAAGGCGGCCCGGAGGCCGCCTTTTCCTATCCGAATTCCTCGAGATCAGTTGTTCCGGTTGCCCAGGAACTGGAGGAGGAACGTGAAGAGGTTGATGAAGTCGAGGTAGAGGGTCAGAGCGCCCATGATGGCCTTGCGGCCAGCAACCGCGACGTCGTCGCCGTCAAAGTACATTTCCTTGATCTTCTGGGTATCGTAGGCGGTGAGGCCTGCGAAGATCAGCACGCCGATCGCGGAGATCGCGAAGCCGAGGGCCGAAGACGCCAGGAAGATGTTGACGATCGAGGCGATGATCAGGCCGAACAGGCCCATGATCAGGAACGAGCCCATGCCCGACAGGCTTCTCTTCGTCGTGTAGCCGTAAAGCGACAGGGCGCCGAAGGAGGCAGCCGTGATGAAGAACGTCTGCACGATGCTTTGCGACGTGTAGACGAGGAAGATCGACGACAGCGAAAGACCCATCAGGGCCGCGTAGCCCCAGAAAGTGGCCTGTGCCGCGCCGACGCTCATCTTATGAACGCGGAAGCTCAGGAAGAACACCACCGCGAGCGGCGCGAGCATGACGACCCAGCGAAGCGGCGAACCGTAGATCGCAGCGCCGAGGCTGGTCAGCAGGATGCCGTTCGGAAGCCGGGCGACAGCTGCAGCCGCATCCGTCGTCGTTGCGAGGGCCGAAATACCATAGGCGGCGATACCGGTGATAGCCAAGCCGACAGCCATCAGGTTGTAGACCTTGAGCATGTAGGCGCGCAGGCCTTCATCGATCATCGCGCCGGACTGGGCGCGACCCTGCGCCGCCCGGGTCTGGTAGTTGTTAAAGTCAGCCATTGTTTCCTCTTTAAGCTCCGGAATTATTCACGGTGTCGGGCCCCCTTTTTTACGGACCCAGGCGCCGCTGCGGAGCTCCAGCAAGCCTGAGCATAAATATGATGCGAGATCGTTTCACATACAAGAGCTGTGACAAGCGAAAAACGCAAGCTATCGGGGCTCTTTAGCAACCTATGGGACGCTCTGACGGGAATTTGATCAGAGAGTTAACGGGAAATACTACCTGTGGTCGAATTAGAGCTCGCGCAGCACCGGCGCGGCCTTCTGCCCTAATATGCGCCATGTGCCGGCGAGGCCAATTCCGACGGTCAAAACCAGAGAAACGGCGAGCGTCAGCACTGCAATGTCGGGCAGGAAGACCGACTGCAGCCGCATGATCCGGCTGACCACGAACCATGCGGAGAGGCCGCCGGCGAGAAGCGCGAAGAGCGCCGTCGCAGTTCCGAGGATCATGTATTCGTAGCTGAAGGCGCGCATCAGCATGCTGCGCGTGCCGCCGAGCGTCTTCAGGATGACGGCGTCATGGGTGCGTGCGCGGTTACCGGCCGCCAGCGCACCGGCAAGCACCAGCACGGAGGCGATCAGCGCAACGGCGGCTGCGGCCCGGATCGCGGCCGCGAGCTGGCCGACGAGCTGGTCGACGATATCGATCGCGTCCTTGACCCGAACGCTGGTGATCGTCGGATAGGCGTTGGTGACGGCACGCAGGATCGAGGCTTCCTGCTGGGCGGTGGCCTTGGGATCGCTGAGCGTCGCGAGCCAGGCATGCGGTGCGCCGCGGAAGGTATTGGGCGAGAAGATCATCACGAAATTGATCGATAGCGATTCCCACTGAACCTTGCGGAAATTGGCGATGCGGGCGGTGATATTGCGGCCGAGCACGTTGACGGTGACGGTATCGCCGATCTTCAGGCCGAGTTCGCCGGCCTCTTCCGCCGAGAAGGAGACCAGCGGTTCGCCGGTATGGTCAGCAGCCCACCATTGTCCCGCCGTCAGCGCGGAGTTGGAAGGAAGTTTCTCCTCGTAGGTGATGCCGCGGTCGCCGCGCAGCACCCAGCGGCCGGCGGGCGGCACGTTCATCTGGGTCACGTCCTGGCCGTTGAAAGCGAGAATTCTTCCGCGCAGCATCGGCACCTGGGTGATCGCACCCTCCGGCGCCTGTTGTTTCAGGATGTTGACGAAACCGTCGCGCTCCGGTCCCTGGATGTCGACGAAGAAGAAATTCGGCGCCTGCTGGGCGATGCTGCCGGTCAGTTGGCGACGCATGTTGCCGTCGATCAGGGCGAGCGTCACGAGGAGGGCAAGGCCGAGGCCGAGCGACAGCACGACCGACGGCGTCAGCGCGCCCGGCCGGTGGATATTGCCGATCGCCAGCCGCAGCGCCGGCGAATTGACCCGCGGGCTTCGTTTGGCAAGTGCGGCGATCAGGGCTGCCACGAGGCGCAAGAGCACGAAGGCACCGGCGACGGCGGCGAGGAAAACGGAGGCGATGAAGCGTTCCTCGGCAGAGAAGATGGCCAGCGCTGCCAGGGCAGCGAGCGCCAGGCCGGCGGCCAGAAGATAGGGCCAGGAGGGAAGGCGGGTATTGTCGAAGCTCTGTTCGCGAAAGAGGGCGGTTGCCGGAACTTCGCGGGCATGGCCGAGCGGCAGAACCGCGAAGGCGAAGGTGATCAGGATGCCGAACAGCGCGGCAAGCGCCAGCGCCGATGGGTTGAAGGTGACTTCTTTCGGAACCGGTAGTACGCCTTCGAGGAATTGCAGCGCCACGAAGGGCGAGACGGCGCCGATGACGAGACCGATCAGGATGCCAATGACTGCAAGCAGCATGATCTGGATGAGATAGATCATCGTCACGACCGAGGCCGGCGCGCCCAGGCATTTGAAGGTGGCGATGGTGGTGCGCTTGGCATCGAGGAAGGCGCGCACCGCATTGGCGACGCCGACGCCGCCGACGATCAGTGCCGTCAGGCCAACCAGCGTCAGGAATTGCGAGAAGCGGTCGACGTTTTCGGTGAGCGAAGGGGCGGCACGGTCGCTGGTGCGGACCGACCAGCCGGCGCTCGGGAATTCGCGATTGGCGCGGGCGGCGAGCGTCGAGCGGACCGCCGGGTCGTCGAGCCGCACCTTGTAGGCATGTTCGACGAGGCTGCCGGTGGTGATCAGGCCGGAGGCCGCGAGTGCCTCACGGCTGACGATCAGGCGCGGGGCAAAGCCGAAACCGTCGGAAAGCGCGTCGGGCTCGGCAGTGATCGTGCCGCGCAATGTCAGCCGGGCATTGCCGAGCAGAAGCTGGTCGCCGTCCTTGAGGCCGAGGCGTTCCAGCAGAAGCGGGGCTGCCAGTGCGCCAAAAGTCTCTCCCTGCTTGCCAAGCAGGTCGGGCAGCGGTGCGGAAGGTTCGGCGCCGAAGCTGCCGTAGAGCGGATAGGCGTCGTCCACCGCCTTGACCTCGACCAGCGCCTGTTCGGAACCGTCAGGCTTGCGGGCCATGGAACGCAGGCTGGTGGAGAGGGAGACCTTGCCGAGGTTGGTGAGGAACGCGCGTTCCTGGTCGGTGGCTTCGCGGTTGTTCAATTCGAAACGGATGTCGCCGGCAAGGATTTCCTGGCCCTGGGAGGCGATGGCGCCGGTGATCGCCCGCGAGACCGAATTGACGGCTGCGATCGCCCCGGTGCCGAGCGCGATACAGGCGAGGAAGATGTAGAAGCCGGCCAGGCCGCCGCGCATTTCGCGTAGCGCCAGGCGGAAGGAAATCGAAAGGCGCGGAAAGGCCGGCCTCATGCGGAGACCGCCTGAACGGTCGCGTGAGCGGTGGCGCTGTCACCAACGATCTCGCCGGAGCGGACGCGGATTTGGCGCGAACAGCGGGCGGCAAGCGCATTGTCATGGGTGACGAGCAGCATGGTCATGCCGCGCTCCGCCTGTTTCGAAAATAAGAGGTCGACGATCTGCCGGCCGGTCTCGGTGTCGAGATTGCCGGTCGGTTCGTCGGCGATCAGCACGGACGGCGAGGGGGCGAGGGCGCGGGCGATCGCCACGCGCTGCTGCTCGCCGCCGGAAAGCTGACCGGGATAGTGGCTCAGCCGCTCGCCGAGGCCGACGGCGGTCAGTTCCTGCCTGGCGATCTCGAAGGCGTCCCTGACATTGGCGAGTTCGAGCGGAACGGCGACGTTTTCGAGCGCCGTCATGTTGGCGATCAGGTGGAAGGACTGGAAGACGATGCCGATATTGCGGCCGCGGAAATCGGCAAGCCTGTCTTCGGAAAGGGCGTGAAGGGGAGCGCCGTTGATGACGATCTCGCCGCTGTCGAGCCGTTCGAGGCCGGCCAGGACCATCAGCAGCGTCGACTTGCCGGAGCCGGAAGGTCCGACGATGCCGACGGCCTCGCCTGCGCGGATTTCGAGGTCGATCTGCTTCAGCACATGCACCGAGGCTGCCGCGCTGCCCAGGGTCAGATCGGCTTTCTTCAGTGTGATGATGGTTTTAGTCAAATCGAACCGTCCTATATTAGGCGTGAAGCGTAACCCGAGTACCGCATTGCGGTCGCGCTCAATCTAGGAGACGGATCGTGAGTTTTAAAGCAAGCCTGCTTCACTTCATCGTCATGTCCGTGCTGGGGCTGGCCGCATTGCCGGCCGCTGCGCAGGACAGGGCGATCCAGATCGTCGGTTTCGGCGACAGCCTGATGGCAGGCTACCAGCTTGCGCCTTCCGAGTCCTATACGGCCCAGCTCGAGGCGGCGTTGAAAGCCGCGGGGCAGAATGTCGTGGTCGCCAATGCCGGCGTTTCCGGAGATACGACGGCCGGCGGACTTTCGCGCATCGACTGGTCGGTGCCCGACGGCACGGACGGCGTGATCCTCGAGCTCGGCGCGAACGATGCGCTGCGCGGCATCTCCCCGGACCAGTCGGAAAAAAATCTCGACGCTATCCTGGCGCGGCTGAAGGAACGGAAGATCCCGGTCTTCCTGATCGGCATCCTGGCGCCGCCGAACATGGGCGGGAATTACGCCGAAAAGTTCAACCCGATCTACAAGCGGCTGGCCGACAAATATGCGGTGCCGCTCTATCCGTTCTTCCTGGATGGGGTCACGACGATTTCCAGCCTGCAGCTCTCGGACGGCATGCATCCGAACGCCAAAGGGGTCGCCGTGATGGTCGAAAAGACCGTCGAACCTGTCAAAAGCTTCCTGGGGGCTATTAAGGATAAGGGAAAATAACAGCTTGCGCGGAACTCCGTTGCATGATTCGCTGTTAGCATCTGCAAAAGATTCGAGGAGGTCCCTATGCCGAGACTTTTCACCGCCCTCGAAGTTCCGCGCAATGTAGCGATGAGCCTGTCTCTCCTGCGCGGCGGGATCCCCGGTGCCCGGTGGATCGACGTGGAGAATTATCACATCACGCTGCGCTTCATCGGCGATGTCGACGGCCGCACCGCCGACGAGATCGTCGACCGGCTGGACCGCATCGACCGGCCGGAATTCCAGGCGACGCTGACCGGGATCGGCTCCTTCGGGTCGAAAAAGCCGCATTCCATCTGGGCCGGCGTTTCGCCCTCCCCGGAAATATATGCGCTGCAGGCGGAGATCGAACGGATCTGCCAACGTTTCGGCCTGCCGCCGGATCCCCGCAAGTTCACCCCGCATGTGACGCTGGCGCGGCTCAAGAACTGCCGGCTGGACGACGTGGTCCACTACCTTTCCGGCCGCGGCAACTTCTATACAGCGCCCTTCACGGTGCCGCGTTTCGTGCTGCTGTCGTCGAAGGAATCGGTCGGCGGCGGGCCCTATCTGACGGAGGAAATCTTCCCGCTGCAGGAGACGAGCTACGGCACGGCCTATGCTGGCGACATGGAGCCGGCTAAAAGCCTCCTTTGACCCGAAGCAGCCCCTTTTCCGAAGGAGCGTTGGACGATGAACTACGAAAAGCTGGATACGGCGGGCGTCGAGCGCGAGTTCGGGACGCTTGACGGCTGGGATCTGAAGCCGGAAGGCGATGCGATCTTCAAGAGCTTCAAGTTCAAGACCTTCATCGAGGCCTTCGGTTTCATGGCCGAATGCGCGCTGTCCGCCGAGAAGCTCAACCACCACCCGGAATGGTCGAACGTCTATTCGCGAGTGGATGTGCTGCTGACGACCCACGCCACCAAGGGGCTGACCGACATCGACTTCAAGCTTGCCCGGGCCATGGACAAGGCATCCTCGCGCCGCAATTGAACTTCATGGTCGAGAGCCTAATATTGGATGGGCACACGTTGAGCGAACGGAGCGACCATGGACGACGTGAAGATCGGCGAAATTCTGCTGCCGGGTGACGAGGATACGCAAGGCCGTCGCGAGCGGCAGGTCCGGACAAAGTTCTGGCCGACCCTGAAGCGGGCCGTGCGGCAGGTGCCGTTCAGCCGCGACCTGATCGCCGCCTATTATTGCGCCATCGACCGCCGGACGCCGACCCGTGTACGGGGCGTGCTGCTTGCGGCGCTCGCCTATTTCGTGATGCCGATCGATTTCCTGCCGGACATGTTCGTTCTTGTCGGCTTCACCGACGATGTCGCGGTGCTCGCGGCAGCCTTCCGGATGATCCAGGGGCACATTGCCGACCGCCATTACGAGGCCGCCGATCTGGCGCTGGCGGACAATCCGGACATCGCCGAGGGCGTCCGCGGCAAATAGTCTCAAGGGGCGTTATCCCTCCGAAGGATCGTCGAGAACCCGCCGCAAACGCTCGAAAGCGAGCCGGATTCGCGACTTCACCGTACCGAGCGGAAGACCCGTGGACGAGGCGATTTCCGAATGGGACTGGCCGAGGAAGAAGGCCGCCCGCACCATTTCCATCTGTTCGCCGGGGATGTCGGCAAGCGCTGCGCGCACCTGCGCGTCTCGTTCCTCGCCTTCGAAGATCGTATCGGCGCCCGGCGCTTCGGTCACGAAGAACAGGGGTTCGTAGACGTCCAGATACTTGTGCCTCGCCCGCCGTTCCGCATCGATGCGACGGTTGCGGGCGATGCGGAAAAGCCAGGTGGACAAGGAGGACCGGGCCGGATCGTAGAGGCCGGCGCGGTGCCAGAGTACGGCCATCACCTCCTGGACGAGTTCCTCCGCATCGTCGGGTCGCATCGACCGTTTCACCAGCCAGGATTTCAGACGCGGCGCATAATAATCGAACAGCACGGTAAAGGCTGCCTGATCGCGCTCATCGGCCACTGCCCTTACCAAGCCGGCGAAGTGGTCTCTTTCGTCTACATCCATTTACGCTGCGCACAGTTTCCGATGAGATTCGCGTCATATTCGGCCATTCTAATGTCATTGTGAGAGTTAGGAAAAGGACAAACTCTTGCCCCAATCCTTGTGTCACTGATTGACGAAACGCATGGAAATTCTGCTGGTTGGGTCTTTGGAGGCATAGCGGCGAGTGCTATTCCTACGCAGCGAGGGGCCAGGGCAGGAGATTCAGCAAATTCTAATGGTCTGGTTGACGGTTTGGTAACCAGGATCAAGTCAAAATGCGCCGAATCAGGATCATGCCTGGCAAGGCTTGCCCGCTCGGGCCGTTGAACGAACAAAACCGGCAGGAGACCATGTCTGTAAGAACAATCGCAACCGCATTGGCAATTTTGGCTGCAAGCGCCGGCCTGGCATCGGCTCAGGCGCCGAAGGCTACCGGTCCGGCCAAGCCGCAGCAGGCCCAGGCACCAGCAGCGGCCGCAGGTCCAACCCGTATCCAGCAGTTCAAGGCATGGGGCGCCTATTCCTACAAGTCGGGCGCCAGCAATGTTTGCTACGTGCTTTCGGTGCCGACCACCAAGGAGCCGGCCAGCGTCGATCACGGCGATATCTTCTTCATCGTCTCGCAGCGGCCCGGACAGAACATTTCCTACGAGCCGCAGGCGATGGTGGGATACGTGCTGCAGCCGAATTCCAAGGTGACCGTGACGATCGACAAGAAGAACTTCACGATGTTCACCAAGGACAAGGCGGCCTGGGTCGAGAACGCCGCCGAGGAGCCGGCGCTCGTCGCGGCGATGAAGACAGGCCAAAACATGAGCGTCAGCGCCGTTTCCGGCCGTGGCACCAAGACCTCCTATGCCTATTCGCTGCAGGGCATTGCGGCAGCGCTGAAGCAGATCGAAACCTGCAAATAAGCGTCCGCACGCAGCAAGAACTGGAAGGCCGGTCCCCTGACCGGCCTTTTGCATTTCTTGAAGAATAGTGACGCGGCGGCTATTTGATGATAAAGCCCGCCTCAACGAAGGTCCGGCACATGTGCCCGATGGGCCGATACAGGTTTCACGCATTCAACATGCCCCGACTTTCCCGCTGATCGAATGTGGGAAAGCTGCATGTGTTCGAACGGGATAAAAGAATGTCAGTCTCAGAGGCTCTGGCGCCGGTCGCCATCAAGAAGCCGCTCGTCGCCAACCCGGATCTCTTCGGCACCAAGCCGTCGCTGATCGGGCTGACGCGCGAGGACATGGCGCAGGCGCTGAAGGAAAAAGGCGTCTCGGAAAAGCAGGTACGCATGCGCGTCAGCCAGCTCTGGCACTGGCTCTATATCCGCGGCGTCTCCGATTTCGACGCGATGACCAATGTCGCCAAGGACATGCGCGAGATGCTGAAGGCGCATTTCACCATCGCGCGTCCGGAGATCGTCGAGGAACAGGTTTCCAACGATGGCACCCGCAAATGGCTGTTGCGCTTTCCGCCGCGCGGCGCCGGCCGTCCGGTGGAAGTCGAGACCGTTTACATTCCGGAAGAAGGCCGCGGCACGCTCTGCATCTCGAGCCAGGTCGGCTGCACGCTGACCTGTTCCTTCTGTCACACCGGCACCCAGAAGCTGGTGCGCAACCTGACCGCCGAAGAAATCCTGTCGCAGTTGCTGCTGGCCCGTGACCGGTTGGGTGACTTTCCGGGCACCGACACGCCGCCCGGCGCCTATGTGCCGACCGGCGACCGTAAGGTCACCAATGTCGTGATGATGGGCATGGGCGAGCCGCTCTACAATTTCGAGAGCGTCAAGACCGCGCTGCTGATCGCGACCGACGGCGACGGGCTGTCGCTGTCGAAGCGCCGCGTCACGCTGTCGACCTCGGGCGTGGTGCCGGAAATCTACCGGACCGGCGACGAGATCGGTGTCATGCTGGCGATCTCGCTGCATGCGGTGCGCGACGACCTGCGCGACATGCTGGTGCCGATCAACAAGAAATATCCGCTGAAGGAGCTGATCGAGGCCTGCCGCAATTATCCGGGGCTTTCGAACGCCCGCCGCATCACCTTCGAATACGTGATGCTGAAGGACGTCAACGACAGCCTGGAAGACGCCAAGGCGCTGATCCAGCTTTTGAAAGGCGTTCCGGCCAAGATCAACCTGATCCCGTTCAACCCCTGGCCGGGCACGAACTATCAGTGTTCGGAATGGGCGCAGATCGAAAAATTCGCCGATTTCATCAACCAGGCCGGTTACGCCTCGCCGATCCGCACCCCGCGCGGCCGCGACATCCTTGCCGCCTGCGGCCAGCTGAAGTCGGAATCGGAGCGGATGCGCAAGACCGACCGTCTCGCTTTCGAGGCGATGATGATCGCCGGCCACGGCGAGGACGATTGAGGCAGCCGGAATTATTTCACGGGGCGCATGTCGATCGGCTTGCATCCCGTTCGTTATCGGTCACCATCGCAATGGAGCGGTGGCTGAACCGAGGATACGGACATGAAATATATGGCGCTGATCTACACGAACCCGGCAACGATGACGCCTCCCGATTCTCCGAATTTCGGCCGAATGATGGAGGGCTACAAGCTCGCCAACGAGACCTATAAGCGCGACGGCGTCTACGTTTGCGGCGATGCGCTGCAGCCCGCGACGACCGCCACGACCGTGCGCGTGCGGGACAGCAGGACCGAAACGATGGATGGTCCTTTCGCTGAAACCAAGGAGCAGCTTGCCGGCTTCTACATCCTTGATTGCTCTTCGCTCGACGATGCGATCCGCTATGCTGCGATGATCCCCGGTGCGGCTCACGGTGCGGTGGAAGTGCGGCCGATCATGGTTTTCGACCGCTGATGGATGGCCCTGCGGCGAGGGCTCCGATTGCCGAGGCGATCGACAGGATCGCCCGGCAGGACGGCGGCCGCCTTCTTTCCAGCCTCGTCGGATCGCTCAGGGATTTCCAGCTGGCTGAAGATGGCCTGCAGGATGCGCTCGAATCCGCATTGATCCATTGGAACCGGAACGGTTTGCCGGCATCGCCGAATGCCTGGTTGATGCAGGTTGCTCGACGCAAGGCCATAGACCGGCTGCGGCGCTCGGCCAATTTCCACGCAAAATCGGCGGAGATTGCGCATCTCATCGAATTGGATAACAGATCTGCCGCAGCAGACGAGCCCGATCCGATCGGCGACGAGCGGCTGAAGCTGATCTTCGCCTGCTGCCATCCAGCGCTCGACAAAAAGACCTGCGTGGCTTTGACCCTGCGTTCGGTCTGCGGGTTGAAGACCGAAGAGATCGCGAATGCCTATCTGGACGGGCACGAGGCCATGGCCCAGCGGCTGGTGCGTGCCCGTCACAAGATTGCCAAGGCCGGCATTGCCTATGAGGTTCCGGGGCCAGACGGCTGGGCCGCAAGGCTCGAAAGCGTGCTCGCGGTCGTCTATCTCATCTTCAACGAAGGTTATGCCTCTGGAAGCGGCCATCATATCCGCGCCGATCTCTGCGAGGAGGCGATCCGCCTCGGCCGGCTGCTGACCAAGCTCAAGCCCGACGAACCCGAGATCGAGGGATTGCTGGCGCTGATGTTGCTGCATCACGCCCGGCGGGCGGCGCGGATCGGCGCCAGCGGCGAGATTTTGACGCTTGAGGCTCAGGATCGACGTTTATGGGACCGGGCCGAGATTTCGGAAGGCCTTGCTCTCATCGAACAGGCGCTGTGCCGCCGGCGACCCGGCCCTTATCAAATACAGGCGGCGATCATCGCCGTGCATGCCGAAGCGCCGAGTTTTCCCAGGACGGACTGGCAGCAGATCGCCTCGCTCTATGCAGAACTCACCCGTACCGCCGACAATCCCGTCTATGAACTCAACCGGATCGTTGCCGTGTCCTACGTGGAAGGTCCGGCTACCGCATTGGCCTGTCTCAAACCCATTGCCATCGCTCTGGTGGAGTACCAGCCTTTTTATGCCGTTCAAGCCGATCTTCTGGCCCGGGACGGGCAGATAGATGAAGCAAGGCTTGCCTACCGCCGGGCGATCGAACTTTCCCAGTCCGAGGCGGAAAGGCGGTTTCTTTCGGAACGGCTGGATGATCTTCCTACCGGGCCTGCGTGAAGAAGATCTTTGCCGCGAAGATCGAGAAGACGCCGGCGAAAGTGTAGTCGATGCCCCGCAGGACCTTCGGGTTGGCCTGCAGCCAGCCCGAAAGCCAGTCTGCGGCCAGAACGACGATCAGGTTTACCGGCATGCCGATGACGATGAAATAGAAGCCGAAAAAGATCAGCTTGCCGGTGACATGCGGATCGCCGGCCGTCACGAACTGCGGCAGGAAGGTCATGAAGAAGATGATGACCTTTGGATTGAGGATATTGACCCAGAAGCCCGTCGAGATGTTGGCGAGCGGACTGCTCGCGGTCTTTTCAACCTGCTCGACGGAAAAGTTCGAGCCGAAGCGGATCGCCTGGATCGCCAGCCACAGGAGATAGGCTGCCCCGCCGGTCTTCAGGATGAAGAAGGCGGTCGGCGATGCGGTGATCAGAGCCGAGATGCCGAAGGCGACGAGCAGCGTATGGCAGACGACGCCGAGGCTGGTGCCGAGCACCACGAACAGAGCCGGGCGCCGGCCTTCGCCGAGCGCGCGGCTGATCGACAGCGTCATGTCAGGCCCGGGCGTCAGGGCCAGAAGCAGGCCCGCGGCGGTGAAGGCAAGCAGGGCGGCAAGGCTCGGCAGGAATTCCATGGGTCACGCTCGAATAGCCGGGTAAAGGAATGCTCCATTTACCCGGCTTTCGAAGCCTTGCCAAATCAATCTATCGACGCCCGTTGATGAATTCCTTTGATGCATCCGCGAAATCCGGATGCCAGCGCGACAGCGGCGGACGGTTCTCGATGATGTCGCCGATTGCCCAGGCCATGCGACGTTCGTCGGTTGCCCGATCCACGTCATTGTCAGGGCACAGGATGTAGAAGTCGCCGCGCGCGAGGCTGGTAAGCATGAACTCGACCGTTTGTTCCGGCGTCCAGGCGCCGGCAGGCTTTTCAACGCGGTCGCCTTTCGTCAGGCCGGTAAACACGAAGCCGGGGATGAGCAGATGGGCCGACACATGGCAGTCGGGCGTGCTGCGCAGCTCGTGCTGGAGCGCTTCGGTGAACGCCTTCACACCGGCCTTGGCGACATTGTAGGCGGGGTTGCCCGGCGGTGTCGTGATCCCCTGTTTCGATCCTGTGTTGACGATCAGCGACGGCTCGCCATGGGCGATCATGGCCGGACCGAACGTCCGCGTGCCGTTGATGACGCCCAAAAGGTTGACGGCGAAAATGCTGTCCCAGTTGACCTGCGGCCCGAATATCGAGCTCCCCGGGCTGATGCCGGCATTGTTCATCAGCACATGCACCCGGCCGAAACGCTGGAGGACGGCGCGTTCCAGCGCCTCGATCTCGTCCGGCTTCGAAACGTCGGTGCCGATGGCGGCGACATCCGCCTCGCCGTCTTCGGCAAGGGCCGCGACCTCGTGGGCTGCTTCCGCGAGCTTGTCGCCCTCCAGATCGGCAAGGACGACCGAAAGACCCATCCTGGCAAACTCCTTCGCGGCGGCAAGGCCGATGCCCGATGCGGCGCCGGTAATCACGGCGACGTTGTCCTTTTTCAGAGCGGGATGAGTGATGGTCATGGCAGATCTCCTCTGGGGCGCTGCTGTTCAAAGGTCGGGCGGGATATGGTACCCTCATCAAAACCTGTCAACATGACAAGGGCGTCACAAGAGAGGGCGTCACACCGGAGCCGCTTCATGGGCAAGATGACATCGATCACAGTGGATGAGGAACTGACTGAGTTCATCGACAGGCAGGTGAGCGGCGGCAACTACAGTTCGCCAAGCGAAGTGGTGGAGGCCGCCTTGCGGCTTCTGCGCGACAGCGAGGGCGGTATCGAGGCCATACGCGCGGCGATCGAAGAAGGCGAGGCCTCGGGCGAGCCGCAGCCTTTCGACTTCGATGAATTTATCGAGAAAAAGCGAGCCGCACGTGCCGAGCGATGAAAACTCTGATCTTCACGCCCAAGGCTGTCGCGGACATTGATCGCATCTACGACTATACGGAAGCAACCTGGGGAGTCACCCAGGCTGAAGAATATACGTTTGGAATACAAAACTTTTGCAGAGCACTTTCGTCAGGCGAGAGAAGCGGTCGGAAGATCGACGAAATCAAGCGCGGGTATCAATCACTCGCGTACCAGTCCCATTTCATCATTTATCGAGAAGCGTCCAAGAAGATTTCCATCGTCCGCGTCCTGCATCAGCGAATGAACCTCGACCGTCATCTCTGATCGGCTTTGCCGGGTTTTTCTTGCGCGCCTCAGGAAACTCGCTAAAAGTGCCGCAATTCCTGACTTGGCAGTTTCAAGAACCGCTTCCACCCGCAGACGGACGTAAATCGACATGGCACTCCCGAAAGACGTAAAGAAGGTCGTTCTCGCCTATTCCGGCGGTCTCGACACCTCGATCATCCTGAAATGGCTGCAGACCGAACTCGGCGCCGAGGTGGTGACCTTCACCGCCGATCTCGGCCAGGGCGAGGAACTGGAGCCGGCCCGCAAGAAGGCCGAGATGCTCGGCATCAAGGAGATCTACATTGAGGACGTGCGCGAGGAGTTCGTGCGCGATTTTGTCTTCCCGATGTTCCGCGCCAATGCCGTCTACGAAGGCGTCTATCTGCTCGGCACCTCGATTGCCCGCCCGCTGATCTCCAAGCACCTGATCGAGATCGCCAAAAAGACCGGTGCCGACGCGATCGCCCACGGCGCCACCGGCAAGGGCAACGACCAGGTCCGTTTCGAACTTTCGGCCTATGCGCTGAACCCGGATATCAAGGTCATTGCGCCATGGCGCGACTGGGCTTTCAAGAGCCGCACCGATCTTTTGAAATTCGCCGAGGAAAACCAGATCCCGGTTGCCAAGGACAAGATGGGCGAGGCGCCGTTCTCCGTCGACGCCAACCTTCTGCATTCGTCGTCCGAAGGCAAGGTTCTCGAAGACCCGGCCATCGAGGCTCCCGAATACGTGCATATGCGCACGATCTCGCCGGAAGCTGCTCCGGACAAGGCGACCGTCATCAAGGTCGGCTTCAGACAAGGCGACGCGGTTTCCATCAACGGTGTTGCCATGTCGCCGGCGACCCTGCTTGCCGCGCTCAACAATTACGGCCGCGACAACGGCATCGGCCGTCTCGACCTCGTCGAGAACCGTTATGTCGGCATGAAGTCGCGCGGCGTCTACGAGACCCCCGGCGGCACGATCCTGCTTGCGGCCCACCGCGCGATCGAGAGCATCACGCTCGATCGTGGTGCCGCCCATCTCAAGGATGACATCATGCCGCGTTACGCGGAGCTCATCTATTACGGCTTCTGGTTCTCGCCGGAGCGCGAAATGCTGCAGGCGCTGATTGACAAGAGCCAGGAGCATGTGGAAGGCGAAGTGACGCTGAAGCTCTACAAGGGCAATGTCATGGTCATCGGCCGCGAGAGCGAAAAGTCGCTCTATTCCGACAAGCTGGTCACCTTCGAGGACGACCAGGGCGCCTACGACCAGAAGGATGCGGCGGGCTTCATCAAGCTCAATGCGCTGCGCCTGCGCACCCTCGCCAAGCGCAATCTGGGCAAGTAATTCCCCAAAACCCGATCAGCGAAGCCCGCCTGCCCGAAAGGGGAGGCGGGTTTTTTCATGCCCTGCGGCTGGCGATCCGGAAACCGATGTAACCGAGCACGGCGACCAAGTGCATGGCGGGAATGACGATGCCGAAGGCCGGCAGCGGCGAGCCGATCGAGGCGGCGGCGACGCCGCCCACGAAGCCGGCGCCCATCTGGATGAAGCCCATCATTGCCGATGCGGACCCGGCAATATGCGGGAAGGGGATGAGGCCCGCCGCGGTCATGTAGGGCGACACGAAGGCGATCCCGAAGGCGCACATGGCAACCGGCACCATGACCGACAGGAAGGATGGCGGCAGGTAGTGGACCGAAAGGGCCATGACGACGCCGCCGCTGCCGCTGAAGATCAGCCCGACCAGGGGAGCGCGTTCGGCGGGCAACCACCTCGATATGACCCTCAGGCAGACCGAGCCCATCAGGAAGAAGCCGGATTGCATCAGCATGCTCAGGCCGAACTGGGTCGGCGTCAGCCCGACCTTCTCGATCAGGATGAACGGCAGCACCGCCGCCTGGGCATACATGGAGCCCACCGCGCCGGCGAGAACGACCGCGGTGAACAGGAAGCGCGGCAAGGCGACGATTTCCGCATAGGCCTGGACGAGCCGCAGCGGCTTCAGCCGGCTGCGATCCGGCACGGTCGTCTCCTTGAGGCAGACGGTGGAGAGAAAAACGAGCAGGGCACCGAAGCCGACCATCAGCAGGAATACCGATCGCCAGCCGAAGGCGGCGAGTGCAAGGCCGCCGATCGTCGGGCCGAGGGACGGCCCGATCGCCAGGATGATGCCCATCGTGTTGATGATCCGCGCCGCGTCGCCGCCGTTGAACTGGTCCCGCACGATGGCGCGCGACACGGTGATGCCGACCGAAGCGCCTATACCCTGGATCAGGCGGCCGGCGAGCACCCACTCGACCGTCGGAGCAAAGGCCGCAAGCAGAGAACCGGCAAGATAGATGAGCAGGAAGCTCAGCGAGGCGGTCTTGCGGCCGAAGGCATCGGAGACGGGACCGGCGACCAGCTGCGCCAGCGCAAAGCCCGCGAAATAGAGCGACAGCGACATCTTGATCGCCGCTTCCGTGGTGTCGAAGGCGCGCACCAGTTCCGGCATCGCCGGCGTGTAGATCGCCATGGAAATCGGCCCGATCGCCGTCAGGAGGGCGCCGATGATCGTGGTTCGGCGCTCGCTCATCCGAGCGGGTATAGGCGGCATGTTATCGGCTTTCATGAGGTGCAGTCTGCAGTGCGGCGGAGGGGACGGCGGCTTGCAGGTTGGCGTTGAACAGGGCCAGCGCCTCGCGCAGGACCCGGTTGTCTTCCTCGCTGAGGCCTTCGGTTGCCTGGCCAAGAATGGCGTTCAATTCGTTGCGGATCGAACCGATCATCTCGCTGGAAGTCTCCGTGAGATTGATCCGCTTGGCGCGCCGGTCGGCGGAGCATTGCTGCCTTTCCACCAGTCCGAGTGCCTCCAGCTTGTCGAGATAGGCGCAGAGCGTCATCGGCTCGACGCCCATGCGGGCGGCGATGTCGAGCTGGCGGCTGCCGTCGAGAGCTGCGATGTTGATCAGGGCGCGGGCTTCCCCGGGTGTCAACCCCAGGCCTGCCTGGGCGATGCGGCGCTCGAAGGCGGCACGCAGCAGTCGGGCACTGTCGACGATCAGGAACCCCAGAATGTCCATATGCTTTTCGGCACCCTTTGCCTCGTCGTCGAATTTCATAAGGCACCCTTACTATCTTTCGGATGCGAGGCAAACGGAAAAGGGGGGCTCTGGTTGCATTGACACCGGTAAAACCGGAGGCGAGATTGTCGCAGCCTTCCGACGGAGACCATCATGTCATCATCGCTGCTTGCCGGCGCCTTTTTCGCGGCGCTTGCCTATACGCTCATTCCAGGGCCGGCATTCCTGGCGCTGCTCGGCATCGGTGCCGGACAGGGTAGGCAGGCCGGGGCCTTCTTCATGGGCGGCCATCTGGCGGGGGACATCCTGTGGTCCGGACTGGCGCTGGTGGCGATCATCGGTGCCAAGACGGTCGGCACCACGCTCTTCGACATACTCGGGGTTTTCTGCGGGCTCTATCTCGGCTGGATCGGCTGGAGCGCATTGCGGGCGAAGCCGAAGGTGAATGGAGGCGCTCTGGTGACGGTCGAAAAACCGCTGCGGCGCGGGCTTATCTTCGGCCTGACGAACCCCAAGGGGTATCCGGTGGCGCTGGCGACGTTCACCGCGCTGCTTGCAAGTTCTGCCGATGCACTGGATTTCAGCGCGCTGCCGCTTCTTCTCGCCGTGTCGCTGATCGGGTTCCTGACGGCCGATCTGGTGTTGATCGGGATTATCGGCGCCGGCGTGGTGCGGCGGTTCTATCGGAAACATGAGAGGGTGATCGTCCGGCTTTCCGGACTGCTGTTCATCGGTTTTGCAGTGCAGGCGCTCTGGCACTCGGCACCGGGCCTGTTCGGCTACCGACGGGCCTGAAGGTGATACGCGGCTAAAGCTTGGCCGATCAGACTTCGATGAAAGCCATGACCGCGCGAAGGACGTTGGCGCGGGACGTGTCGCCGAGCGACATGGCGATTTCAAGCTGGTTACGGTAATAGTCGTGGAAGTTGAAGCCGGTTTCGTCGGTGACCTGCGACAGGTCCATCAACTGTCCCTGAGCATCGACGGCGTGTGTCGGAAGTTCTTCGGACAGCGTTATGTATGTGTCCTGGTCGATCTTGCCGGCCTGATAGTTCTCAAGCGCGAGCGCGCGCAGATCGCGCGGGGTGATCGCCGAAAAATCAATCGGCGATTCATCCGCGTCGGGCACCTGAAAGGTGATCTGGCTCTGCCGACTTCCATGCTCGGAAGATTTCTCGACCTTGTTGTTTCGAGAATGGTCTCTTTGCAGTAAGTTGGTAGACCAGCGCAAGGAACTGATTTCCATGGCTATATCCTGTTTCATCGGATACTGGGTCAAAACTACCTTTGATTACTGCACTGCGTCAAATGGTTAATAACCGTTAATTGTTGTGTATGATTTCTTGCTGAAAAACGAAAATGGACGGGCGCATACCCATTCCCGCCGCCTTCTCCTATATGAATGGCGAAGCATCGTTATGAAGGATATATATTCATGTCGTCTAATCTTCTGGTGAACCCTGCCCTGGTGGACTGGAACGGTCATCACGGCCTGCCGCGCTTCGATCAGGTGAAGGACGAGGACTTCGCCCCCGGCTTCGACGCAGCGCTTGCCGCCCACGAAGCGGAGATCGATGCGATCGCCAACAATCCGGAAGAGTCGACCTTTACCAACACGGTGGTTGCCCTGGAGACCGCAGGTGATGCCCTGTCGCGCGTTTCGGCGCTGTTCTGGGGCAAGGCCGGTGCCCATACCAACGAGAATATCCAGGCACTTGAGCGCGAGATCGCGCCAAAAATGTCCCGCCATTATTCGAAGATCGGCATGAACGCGGCGTTGTTTGCCCGCATCGACACGCTCTGGGACAATCGCAAGGAACTGGGCCTGACGCTCGAGGAAGAGCGGGTGCTGGAACGTCACTGGAAGGGTTTCGTCAAGGCCGGCGCCAAGCTTGCCAAGGCCGAGCAGGAGCGGCTTGCCGATATCAACGAGAAACTTGCCGGGCTCGGCGCCAAGTTCGGCCAGAACGTTCTGGGCGACGAGAAGAGCTGGTCGCTGAAATTGTCCGACGAGGCCGAGCTCGGTGGCCTGCCGGCGTTCCTGCGCGATGCCATGGCATCCGCGGCCCGCGAACGCGGCGAGGCGGACGGGTATATGGTGACGCTGTCGCGCTCGATCATCGAGCCGTTCCTCACCTTCTCGACCCGCCGGGACCTGCGCGAACAGGCTTTCAGGGCTTGGGCGGCGCGCGGACAAAACGGCGGCGAGACCGACAATCTTGGCATCGTGCGCGAAACGCTGGCGATGCGGGCGGAAAAAGCAAAACTGCTCGGATACGAAAATTTCGCGGCCTACAAGCTCGACAACACGATGGCGAAGACGTCCGATGCGGTGAATACGCTGCTCCGTCAGGTCTGGGACAAGGCACGCTCCAAGGCGCTGGAGGAAGAGGCGAGCCTCGGCGGCCTGATCGCCGAGGAGGGCAAGAACCACGAGGTCATGCCGTGGGACTGGCGTTATTATGCCGAGAAGTTGCGGCAGCGGACCTTCGATTTCTCCGAAACGGAGCTGAAGCCCTATCTGCAGCTCGAAAAGATCATCGAGGCCTGTTTCGATGTCGCCGAGCGCCTGTTCGGCATCAAGGCGGTCGAGGTTAAGGGTGTTTCGGCCTACCATCCGGATGTGCGGGTGTTCGAGATCCGCGACCGGGACGGTTCTCTGAAGGCGCTGTTCCTCGGTGATTATTTCGCCCGGTCCTCGAAGCGCTCCGGCGCCTGGATGAACTCCCTGCAGTCGCAGCATAAGCTGCCCCTGAAGAACGGCGCGACTGGCGAACTGCCGATCATCTACAACGTCTGCAATTTCGCCAAGCCCGCCGAAGGCAAGCCGGCCCTGCTGTCGATCGACGACGCCCGCACCCTGTTCCACGAATTTGGCCACGCGCTGCACGGCATGCTGTCGGATGTCACCTATCCGTCGGTCTCCGGCACCGGCGTGTCGCGCGATTTCGTCGAGCTGCCGTCGCAGCTTTACGAGCACTGGCTGACCGTGCCGGAAATCCTCGAGAAATATGCCGTGCATTACGAAACCGGCAAGCCGATGCCGAAGGCGCTGCTCGACAAGGTGCTGGCGGCCCGCACCTTCAACGCCGGTTTCGCGACGGTGGAATTCACCTCCTCCGCGCTGGTGGACATGGCGTTTCATACCCGCGGAGCGATCGAAGATCCGATGGCGGTGCAGAAGGAAGTGCTCGACGAGATCGGCATGCCGGCCTCGATCGTCATGCGCCACGCGACGCCGCATTTCCAGCACGTGTTTTCGGGCGACGGTTATTCGGCGGGCTACTATTCCTACATGTGGTCGGAAGTGCTCGACGCGGACGCCTTCTCCGCCTTCGAGGAAACCGGCAACGCCTTCGATCCGGTCATGGCGCGCAAGCTCAAGAACAACATCTACTCCGTCGGCGGCTCGATCGATCCGGAAGAGACCTACAAGGCGTTCCGCGGAAAGTTACCGGACCCGAAGGCGATGCTGAAGAAAAAGGGCCTCGCGATGGTCGAGGAGCTCTCCGGCAGCGACGCCTGAGCGCGTTGCGATTCCGGGTCTTCCGGGATAGAATAGGGCCGAAGATTTGCCGATCATCGGCCTGTCATGCGGCGGTCGTAATACCGTAGCGCCGGATCGCAACATCGACCTGGCGGCAGTCGCGCGAGGGGTCAATCTGGCTCGGCGTGGCCATGGCCTTCATTGCAATCGTGGCGACCGCCTTCCTGCCGCTCCTCTTGGCCCCCCTCTTGAGGCGCAGCGGGCTGGTGGCGAAACAGCCATCAACCATCATCGCGCTCACCCCTTTCGCAAATGCGAAAAACAGGGTATGAGGCCGCAAAACGAATTGGGTGCCGCCTCCCGTTGCCGCGCCAAGAGCTCAGAGATTCAAAACATGAAAATGCGAAATATCGCGATCATCGCACACGTCGACCATGGGAAGACCACTCTTGTCGACGAACTCCTGAAGCAGTCCGGCTCGTTCCGTGACAACCAGCGCACCACCGAGCGCATGATGGACAGCAACGATCTCGAAAAAGAACGCGGCATCACCATCCTTGCCAAGGCGACCTCGATCGAGTGGAAGGGCGTTCGCGTCAACATCGTCGACACCCCCGGCCACGCCGACTTCGGCGGCGAAGTCGAGCGCATTCTGTCGATGGTGGACGGCGCGATCGTTCTCGTCGACTCCTCCGAAGGCCCGATGCCGCAGACCAAGTTCGTGGTCGGCAAGGCGCTGAAGGTCGGCCTTCGCCCGATCGTCGCGATCAACAAGATCGACCGTCCCGACGGCCGCCACGAGGAAGTCATCAACGAAGTCTTCGACCTCTTCGCAAACCTCGACGCGACCGACGAACAGCTCGATTTCCCGATCCTCTACGGTTCCGGCCGTGACGGCTGGATGAACGTCAATCCGGAAGGTCCGAAGGATCAGGGTCTCGCCCCGCTTCTCGACCTGGTCCTGAAGCACGTTCCTGAGCCGAGCGTCGGTGAAGAAGACGGCGCGTTCCGCATGATCGGCACGCTGCTCGAAGCCAACCCCTTCCTCGGCCGCATCATCACCGGCCGTATCCATTCCGGCTCGATCAAGCCGAACCAGCCCGTCAAGGTGCTCTCCCAGGACGGCAAGACGGTCGAAACCGGCCGTATCTCCAAGATCCTCGCCTTCCGCGGCATCGAGCGGACGCCGATCGAGGAAGCGCATGCGGGCGATATCGTCGCCATTGCCGGCCTCTCAAAGGGCACTGTCGCCGACACGTTCTGCGATCCCTCGGTTACCGAGGCGTTGCATGCGCAGCCGATCGACCCGCCGACCGTCACCATGTCCTTCCTCGTCAACGACAGCCCGCTTGCCGGCACCGAAGGCGACAAGGTGACGAGCCGCGTCATCCGCGACCGCCTGTTCAAGGAAGCCGAAGGCAATGTCGCGCTGAAGATCGAGGAAGCCGAGGGCAAGGATTCGTTCTACGTTTCCGGCCGTGGCGAATTGCAGCTCGCCGTCCTGATCGAAACCATGCGCCGCGAAGGTTTTGAGCTTGCCGTGTCGCGTCCGCGCGTCGTGATGCACAAGGCCGAGGACGGCACGCTGATGGAGCCGATCGAGGAAGTCGTCATCGACGTCGATGAGGAGCATTCCGGCGTGGTCGTGCAGAAGATGTCCGAGCGCAAGGCCGAAATGGCCGAGCTGCGTCCGTCCGGCGGCAGCCGCGTTCGCCTGGTATTCTTCGCGCCGACCCGCGGCCTGATCGGCTACCAGTCGGAACTTCTGACCGATACCCGCGGCACGGCGATCATGAACCGCCTGTTCCACGACTACCAGCCCTACAAGGGCGAGATCGGCGGCCGCACCAACGGCGTGCTTCTGTCCAACCAGGCCGGCGAGGCCGTTGCCTATGCGATGTTCAACCTGGAAGACCGTGGCCCGATGATCATCGAGCCGGGCGAAAAGGTCTATATGGGCATGATCATCGGCATTCACAGCAGAGACAACGACCTTGAGGTCAATGTCCTCAAGGGCAAGCAGCTGACCAACATCCGTTCTGCCGGCAAGGACGAAGCCGTCAGGCTGACCCCGCCGATCCGCATGACGCTCGATCGTGCGCTGTCCTGGATCCAGGACGACGAGCTGATGGAAGTGACGCCGAAGAACATCCGGCTGCGCAAGACCTATCTCGACGCCAACGACCGCAAGCGCTTCGGCAAGGCGAAAATCGCCTGATTTCGACAGCAGCTCCGAGCCTTTCAAAACCCGGCAGAAATGCCGGGTTTTTTTCTGTGCCTGAGACCCGGCAACCCTTGTCGCAAAGGTTAAAAACACGTTAACGTTGCCGCGTCGTCCACATGAGAAGTCTGTGGGCAATCCGCTCTACACACATTGGTGGAATGGCGGATTGCCAGCATCAGGGCCTAGAGTAAACGTTATGAAAACGTTATCGATCGATGTCCGGCGGGCCGAACCGCAAGACGCTCGCGCCATTTCCGAGGCGCACCGCCAGGCATGGACCCAGGCCTATGCAGGCCTCATTCCCCACAAGCCGCTGACCCAGATGCTGGAGCGCCGGGGCGAGGCATGGTGGCGCAAGGCGACCCGCGGTCCAGCGACCCTGCTGGTGCTCGATGTCGCCGACCAGGTCGCCGGTTACGCCACGATTGGCCTCAACCGGGCCCGTGCCCTGCCTTATGACGGCGAGGTCTACGAGATCTATCTGCGTCCGGAATTTCAGGGCATCGGCCTTGGTCGCCGCCTTTTCGGCGAAAGCCGCCGGCTCCTGAAGTCGCTCGGCTGCGAAGGCCTCGTCGTCTGGTGCCTGGAGGACAGCGAGCACGCGGCGCGTTTCTTCCGCCGGCACGGCGGCGTGGACCTTGCCGAAGGCATGGAGGATTTTGGCGGCACTCAGCTCCGCAAGATCGGTTTCGTCTGGTCCTGAACGGTCAGCCTTCAACCTCCTGAATTTGAACGCTTTCTAGTGTTGCGGCGCGTAGTGCGGTTCAACATTGGCGTCAAAGCCTTGTTGCCTTGCAGCATGATTCCCGCTATCGACGCTTAACTTTGTCGAACCTCACCGGGGACCAGAATGCGTATCGATGCAATTTCCGTTGGCAAGAATCCGCCTGAAGACGTCAACGTCATCGTTGAAGTGCCGGTCGGCGGCCAGCCGATCAAGTACGAAATGGACAAGGAAGCCGGCGCTCTCGTCGTCGACCGCTTCCTCTACACGCCGATGACCTATCCGGGCAATTACGGCTTCGTACCGCACACGCTCTCGGAAGACGGCGATCCGATCGACGTCCTCATCTGCAACACCCGTCCGCTGGTTCCGGGCTGCGTCATCAACGTGCGCCCGATCGGCGTAATGATCATGGAAGACGACGGCGGCAAGGACGAGAAGATCATCGCCGTGCCGGTTCCGAAGCTGACCCAGCGCTACGACAAGATCAAGAACTACACGGACATGCCCGAGATCACGCTGAAGCAGATCGAGCACTTCTTCGAGCATTACAAGGATCTGGAGCCCGGCAAATGGGTGAAGATCGGCGGCTGGCAGAATGTCGACGTGGCAAAGACGCTGATCGTCGAAGCCATCGAGCGCTACAAGGCAAGCAAGTAACCCGTCAGGCCTTCAGCACCTTTTTGAATTTCTCTTCCAGATCCTCCGGATCGCCATCGATCCGGAGGATTTTTTTGCGCGCGGTTTCGCCCGAGAGGATCGAAATGGAGGATTTGGGAAGGCGGAACGTATCGGCCAGCAGCAGGATCAGCGCCTTGTTGGCCTTGCCGTCCTCCGGCACGGCGGTGACGCGTGCCTTCAGGAACACCTCGCCATCGGCGGCGGTCTCCATGCCCTCGACAGCATTGCGGCCCGAATTCGGCGTAAGCCGGATTGCGAGCCGCAGATGGTCGGAATGCTTGCTATAGGCGCCGCTCACGCAACCAGCGGATAGATCGACGTCCACATCAGCGAGCGAATGAAGAAGATGATCAGGAGCAGGATGACGGGCGAGATATCGATGCCGCCGAGGTCCGGCATGATGCGACGGATGGGACGCAGCGCCGGTTCGGTGACGGCGAAGAGGAAACGACCGACCGCATCGACGAACTGGTTTCGCGAATTGATGACGTTGAAGGCAAAGAGCCAGGAAAAGATGGCGCTGGCAATCAGCACCCAGGTATAGAGGTTCAAGGCCAAATCGATGGTCTGAAACAGGGCGAGCATTAACGTCTCCATTTCTTTGTTGACAGACATGTAGACATTGGCGAACTAACGGGCAAGTGCCGCGCCCGCGCCTCATCCGATTCATGTTTAACGGGCGGCGGGCACGCTGCCGGCTTCCGGCTCCGCTGAAAGTGTTGCCTCATGTCCATTTCTGCCTCGGGCGATCGTTTCGCCGCCTTCCGGCACTCATCTTATACTCGCTTCTTCTTTTCCCGACTTTTCTCGGCTTTTGCGATCCAGATCATCAGCGTCGCGGTCGGCTGGCAGATGTACGACGAGACGAGCAATCCGCTCTATCTCGGCCTGATCGGCCTTTTCCAGTTCCTGCCATCGCTGCTCCTGATCCTCGTCACCGGTTCGGTCGCCGACCGCTATAACCGACGCGTGATCATGGCGATCTGCATGGTGGTCGGGGCGCTCTGCGCCGGCGCCCTTCTGGCACTCACCGTCACCCATTCGTTTTCGCCCTGGCCGGTGTTCGGCATCCTGATCGTGTTCGGGATCGAACGGGCCTTCATGGGACCGGCGGTCCAGTCGCTCGGTCCCAATCTGGTGCCGGAACAGGACCTGCCGAACGCAGTTGCCTGGAATTCCTCGTCCTGGCAGACGGCGGCGATCCTCGGCCCGGTTGCCGGCGGCCTGCTTTACGGCATCAGCGCGGTTTCCGCCTATTCGGTCGCACTGGTCTTCCTCATCCTCGCCGCCGCCCTGGTGTTCATGATCCCGAAACCTCCGCAGCGCAACGCTGCGGAAAAGGTGAGCTGGGGCCAGATCCTGGCCGGTTTCCATTTCATCTCGCGGGAAAAGATCGTGCTCGGAGCGATCTCGCTGGACCTCTTCGCGGTCCTTCTCGGCGGCGCGGTGGCGCTGATGCCGATCTTTGCGCGTGACATTCTCGAACTCGGCCCCTGGGGCCTCGGCATGCTGCGGGCAGCACCGGGCGTCGGGGCGATCGTCGTCGCGATCTACCTCGCCTTTTATCCGATCCGCCACCATGCCGGTCTGGCGATGTTCATCGGCGTCGGGCTGTTCGGCATCGGCACGCTGGTCTTCGGTCTCTCAGTGACGCCCTGGCTGTCGATCTCGGCGCTGATGCTGATGGGAGCGTCCGACATGATCTCTGTCTATGTGCGCGAGACTCTGATCGCGCTCTGGACGCCGGACGAGGTGCGCGGCCGGGTCAACGCGGTCAACATGGTGTTCGTCGGCGCGTCCAACGAGCTCGGGGAGTTCCGCGCGGGGACGATGGCCTCGATCTTCGGCGCCGTACCGGCCGTGGTGATCGGCGGTATCGGCACGCTGGCCGTCGCGGTCATCTGGTCGATGAGCTTCCCGAAGCTGCGCAGGATCGACAGTCTCGAGGCGCCGGACCGGGAAGAGAGATCGGTTCAGCCGGCCTGAAGCGCCGGCTGTCGGCCGTGTCCGATCTGTTCGCCGTGGGCCTGCGGCTCGAAGACGAGGTCGAGGAAATTCCAGAGCCATTCCTTGAGCGGCGCATCGAAGATCATCCGGCCCTCCAGATGATCGCGACCGGCCTGTGCATTCGGCATGGTGAAACGCTCGGCGCCGTGCACGACCCAGCGCTGCATCATGGCCCGTGTCAGTTCCGCATGGAACTGCAGGCCCCAGGCATTGTCGCCGTAGCGGATCGCCTGATTTGGGTAAGCGTCGCCTTCGGCAAGCAGCTGCACGCCGCGCGGGGTGTCGAAGCCTTCGCGGTGGAAGTGATAGACCATTTTCGGCCATTTCATCAGCAGCCGTCCGTGCTCGGTGGCGCGTAGCGGATACCAGCCGATTTCGGTGAGGCCGTTTTTCTCCGCGGCGACCGTGCCGTCGAGATGGCGCACCATCATCTGCGCCCCGAGGCAGATGCCGAGATAGGGCTTGTTCTCCTTGAGCGGAACACCGATCCAGTCGATCTCCGTCCGGACGAACGGATCCGGGTCGCTGGCGCTCATCGGCCCGCCGAAGATCACCGCGCCGGAGTGATCCGCCATGGTGTCCGGCAGTGGATCGCCGAGCACGGGGCGGCGGATATCGAGAGGGAAACCCTTGTCGGAAAGCATCTGGCCGACGCGTCCGGGCGACGAGCGCTCCTGGTGCAGCACGATCAGCACGGGAAGTTTTCGGGTGTGACGGGAGGGAAACATCAGCATTTCAACAACGTCCTCAGTCTCCTCCCTCATCTCCTCCGGTTGCACGGGCGGCGGCCTGCTGGCGCTCCAGAACCCTGTCGCGCGCCGAGACGCCCAGAAGATCGGCGATCCTCCAGATCACGTGATCTTCGATCTCGCTGCGCTGGCCGTCGGCATAAACGATATCCCAGAGGATGCCGAGAAGCTCGACGCGGTCCTCTTCGTCGACGAGATGTTTTCTAAGATCGGAAGTGAAGCGGTAATAGTCAACCGCCTCGCTGCCGGCCTGATGGCCGATCTCGATCAACGCCTTCAGGCGATCCTCGCTCAAGTCGTAACGTTCGCGCAGCAGGTCGCGAAACTTCTGCTGTTCCCGGGGCGAGACGTTGCCATCCGCCTCCATGACCTGGAAACAGAGCGCGACAAACGCCACCCGGGGGTCATCGGAGGCGAATTCCTGCGTATGGTGGGACCCTGTCAGAGTTTGGAGGAAGGCCTGAATGCGATCTAACATCTATCTCCAGGCCCTCGCCATTCTAGAACAGCCGGAGCCTCGTTGCGGGCTGCGCGGCATCGGGATCTTTCACACCCGGATCATCCGGCGGGCGGCCGAAAAAGGGAACGGGCTCCTCCTCATTTTCAGGGGATTTTCCGTCCTTCGGCGTCACATTCGCCGGGGCTGGTGTTTTTGCTGCAACAGCTAACTCCTTCTGAGGAGGCTTTGCCTCCTGCGGGGCCGGCTTGACCTCGACGAGAATGGGCTTGGGGGGCTCTTCTGTCGCCGTGTCGGTCTTCGCCTCGCTGACCGTCACAGGCGGCAGGCTGGCGATCGCGGTGTCGGCCGCGAGCGAACCTTCCTCGACCGGGCCTTCGAGCTGGTCGAACGGCGCCTTCCACTCGAAGGCATCGAGCCGGCCGGTCACCGGAGAGAGCGGCAGCCATTTTTCCGAGACGAAACCATCGGCGACCCAGGCGGGGCCCCGCGGTGCGCGCAACGCCTGCGCCATCCAGTGGCGAACGCGGCCCTGGTCGCCGGTTTCGGCTTCCTCGATATCGGCGAGCAACAGGTAGACGGCCTCCCGCGGCTGCATGCGGGCGGCGGCTTCCGCCTTGGCACGTGCCTTCTTGAACTGCTGGGCATCGAGTGCGGCCTGGGCCACGGCCAGCAGCGATTCGACATTGTTGGGGCGCATCGCTTCAAGCTTTTCGGCGCGTTTCAGCCGGTCGACGGTGCTGTCGCCGCTACGGGCGCGGATATAGGCGCCGGCGATTTCCGGATGCGGCCCGAGCTTCCAGACACCTTCGAGCGTGGATGCCGCCTTGCGGACGTTGTCCTCGCGCAGCCAGGCCTTGGCGGCGATGACGGCAGCGGGCACCAGATCCTTGGCGAGCTTCAAGGCCGCCATGGCATCGTCGCGGGCGCCCTTCGGATCACCCTCCAGCCGATCGTTTGCCTTGGCGGTCAGAAGCACGGCCTTCCAGCGTTCGGCCTGCGGTTTTTCAAGAATATTGGCCATGCGCTGCTGGTCGAGCAGGCGGATCGCATCATCCCAGCGGCCGGCCTGGCTGCGGGATTCGAGCGTCGCCTGGGCGGCCCAGGGCAGGTAGGGCGCATGCTCGACGGCCTTTTCCGCATATTGGCGGGCGGCCTCGTTGGCACCGAGCCGGCGGGCTTCCATGTAGAGGCCGCGCAGGCCCAGTTCGCGGGTTTCCGGATCCTCGGCCATCTGCTCGAACTTTTTGCGCGCTTCGTCGTGCTTGCCTTCGATCAGGGCTGCCTGGGCTTCGAGGAGATGGATCAGCGGCTCCTGGTCGGCGCTGATCAGTCCGCGGGTGCGCAGGCTCATCTTGCGGGCGAGCAGCGCATTGCCGGCGCCGGCGGCGATGAGGCCGGTCGACAGCGCCTGGTAACCCCGGTCGCGCTTGCGGGCGCGAAAATAGCGGCGGACGGAATAGGGCGAGGTCCAGATCACGCCGACGATCCACCAGAGGAGCATCGCAAGGCCGATCAGCGCGACCATGGCGGTCGCGGCCACCATCAGGCTAGTTTCGATCAGGTGGTCCTGCCAGGTGATGGAAATCAGGCCGGGGCGATCCGCAAGCCAGGAGAAACCCCAGCCGAGAGCCAGCACCACAACGAGAAAAATGAAAAGTCTGACCATCCGGTTCTTCCGTCCTCAGCCTTGGGTGCCGGCGACGGCGCGCGTCAGCGTTCCGCCCACGAGATTTTCCACCTGAATGCGGGCATCGAGCTTCTGCTTGAAATCGCGGGAAACCGCCTTTGCCGGTTCCGGCAGCGCATCCCACTCACGGGCGGAGGCCTGGAGATCGCCGTTGCGCAGCGCATTTTCGATGCGGGCGACGACCGCATCCGGCGTCTCGCCCTGGACGTCGCCGACCCGGCGGACCTTGACCACCGACATGGCGGAGGAAAGCAGCCGGCTGGCAACGCCCTCGTTCGGGTCCGACTGGACGGTCGCCTCCAGCATGGCATCGGCAATGCGGGGGAAATCGCGCTGCAGTTCGGCGCGGGCGGGCACGCCGGCGGAGGCGAATTTCTGCAGGTCGGCGACGGCGGGATCGTCACCGGCGACGGTCACGAAGGTCTGCAGTTCGGTTTCGAACGGGCCGCCGCGATCGATACCGGCCTTGAGGGCGGCGGCTGCGACGGCTCGGGCGACCTGCTGTTCCGGGCCGCGGTCGTTCAGCTTGGCCTCGGCCTGGTCCAGGCGCTGGGCGAGACCGGAATCAGCGGTCGCCGCCGACTGGACGGTGGCGCGAATCCGGTCGAGATCGGCCTTTAGCGTGGCAAGCGCCTGTTCGCTGGCGCCGCCCGTTGCCTTGGGCGCGGTTTCAAGGGCTGCGACCCGGTTGGCGAGCGCGGCATCGGGGGCCGCTGCTGCGGCAGGCCGATTTTTGAGCGCTGCGATTTCTTGGCGCAGTGCGGCGATCTCGGAGGAGAGGCCGGCCGTGTTGGAGGCCGTCGGGGCTGGCGTGGCACCGGGCAGGTAACCGGCATATTGCATGCTTCCGGCCAGCAACAGCGCGACGATGCCGCCGAAAATGCCGGCCGCGATCAGCGTCGACGTGGCAGGGCTCGGGCGATGGTGCGGGGCGGGTGTCGACTCTGGTTCGGGCGCCACGGTTGCGGGTTGCGGTTCGCTCTGGGCGGCGGCAGACCAGGGATCGTCATAACGCGGCTCGTCTGCGGCCGAGGAGCCGGGTTCCGGTTCTTCCGTGGGCTCGGGTTTGGTCGGCTCTTCGGCTGTTGCGGAAACGTCTTCGGCGGGCTCAGTCGTGCTCATCGCTTCGTCGGTGTCGTTGCTGCGGACGGGTTCGGCGACGACATCAGACTGCTCGGCGGTCAAGTCGATCGTGACCGGCTCCTTGTCCGTCTTGGATCGGCGGGGTGGTTGTTCCGGTACCATCTCGACCTCTTTTTGCATGCGCTCACAGGAAACTAGTGGGTGGGTCTTCGGAAAGAAAGGGGCGGGCGGGATTTTGGCGCCACACCTCGACTAAAGGAGTGCCAATACCCCATCCTCGTCAGGGTGGCTGGCGATCTTGATATTTCTATGAAATTCCCGCGGAATGATTTCGGCGACATTGTCGCTGAGGCACAGCAACTGCAGGGACGCGAGTTCCTGAAGGTGCGGCGCAGCGAAATCGCAGAAAAGCCGGGCATTTTCCCGCGAGTAGAGAAGCACGGCATCCGCCGGCGGATCGAGGAGAGTGCCGCGAATAAGAGCTTCATCGTAGGCTATGGGTTTCATTTCGTAGATTTCGGCGGCGACGAACGGCACCCCCGCCGCATGCAGGCCATCTTCGAATTTTGGCGACCGCGGCCTGCCGGCAAGGTAGAGCAGCGGAGCGTCGAGCGAAGGTGCATCGCTTGCGATGATCTTTGCGAGTTCGGCGCCTGTGCCAGGCCCGCGGCGAATATTCCGGAAGCCGGCAGCTTCGGCAGCCTTTGCCGTTGTTTCGCCGACGGCGTAGAGGGTTTGGCCGAGAGATGGGATGAGACGCTCGCCCAACGCGGACAGCACGCGGAGGGCTTCGGCGCTGGTGACGGCCAGCGCCGAATGGGGGCTGGCGAGCGCGGCCTCGGCAATTTTCGGATGATGGATCGCCCTGGTCAGCGGCAGCAGGACCGGCTGATGGCCGAGGTCTTGCAGGCGCTCGGCAGTGCGCCGGGCCGAGCTTTCGGGGCGGGTAACGACGACCCGCATCGCTTTACGCCCAGCCTTCGAAGAAATCGGGGCCGGCTGCCGCGCGGACGGCTTCGCCGGCCTGTCGGCCGAGTTTTTCCGCGTTGGCGCGTTTGCCTTCGGTCTCGATCGAATGTTCCTTTCGGCCATCCGGCGTCAGGATCAGCCCTGAGAATTTCAGATGGTCGCCCTCGCAGATGGCGTAACCGCCGATCGGGGTGCGGCAGGAGCCGTCGAGGGCTGCCAGGAAGGCGCGTTCGCAGGAGACCGCGTCATAGGTCGGGCGGTCGTTGATCGGGTCGAGAAGCGCATCGATGCGCGCGTCACTGACACGGCTTTCGACGCAGATTGCGCCCTGCGCCGGTGCCGGAGGGAAGTCCTGCGGGTCGAGCAGTTCGGTGACCACATCCTGCTTGGCAAGGCGCTTGAGGCCGGCATAGGCGAGCAGGGTCGCATCCACCTGGCCCTCGCTCAGCTTGCGCAGCCGCGTTTCGACCAAGCCGCGGAAGGTGATGACCTCGATGTCCGGACGGATGCGGCGGATCAGCGCCTGGCGGCGCAGCGACGAGGAGCCGACAGTGGCGCCATCGGGAAGGGCGGCAAGCGTATGGGCGGTGCGGCCGATAAACGCATCGCGAAAATCCTCGCGGGGCAGGTAGGCGGCGAGACGCAGCCCCTCGGGCAGCTTGGTCGGCATGTCTTTCGACGAATGCACGGCGAAATCGAGATCGCCGGAGATCAGTCCTTCCTCCAGCTCCTGGGTGAACAGGCCCTTGCCGCCGAGCTCCGAAAGCGACCGGTCGGTGATCCGGTCGCCTGTCGTCGACAACACGACGATCTCGAACATGTCCTCCGGCAGGCCGTGCGCCGTCATCAGCCGTGCACGCGTCTCGGAAGCCTGGGCGAGCGCCAGCGGACTGCCGCGCGTGCCGATCCGGAAAGGTTTTGTTTGCATCCGCGTCATTCCATTGTTACCGGAGGCTTTCGTAGACCGGTTTATCCGGCATCGCAATTATCGATAGGCGTATGGCGACCTTTCTTCGCATCCTCGGCATTGAAACTAGCTGCGACGAGACGGCGGCTTCCGTCGTCGCGCGCCATGAAGACGGCCGCGGTGAAATCCTCTCCGACATCGTGCTGTCGCAGCTCGACGAACACAGCGCCTATGGCGGCGTCGTGCCGGAGATCGCCGCGCGCGCGCATGTCGAGGCGCTGGACGGCCTGATCGAGGAAGCACTCACCCGCGCCAATGTGTCGCTCGACGAGATCGATGCGGTCGCCGCGACATCCGGACCGGGCCTGATCGGCGGGCTTATCGTCGGGCTGATGACCGCCAAGGCGATCGCGCGGGCCGCCGGCAAGCCGCTGATGGCGATCAATCACCTCGAAGGCCACGCGCTGACGGCGCGGCTAACCGACGGGCTTTCCTTTCCCTACCTGATGCTGCTCGTCTCCGGCGGCCACACCCAGCTCGTGCTGGTGCGCGGGGTCGGGGAATACGAGCGCTGGGGCACGACGATCGACGATGCGCTGGGCGAGGCGTTCGACAAGACGGCAAAGCTGCTCGGCCTGCCCTATCCCGGTGGGCCGGCTGTCGAGAAGGCGGCCCTGAAGGGCAATCCGGACCGGTTCTCGCTGCCGCGGCCGCTGGTCGGCGAAGCGCGGCTCGATTTTTCCTTCTCCGGCCTCAAGACGGCGGTGCGCCAGGCGGCGACCGAGATCGCGCCCTTGAGCGATCAGGATGTCGCCGATATCTGCGCCTCGTTCCAGAAGGCGATTTCCCGCACGCTGCGCGACCGCATCGGCCGCGGGCTGGCCCGCTTTAAACAGGAATTCGCGCATCTCGATGTCGACCGGGCGCTGGTCGTCGCCGGCGGGGTTGCCGCCAACCAGGAAATCCGCCGGACGCTGCAGGCGCTCTGCATCGAGAACGGCTTCCGCTTCATCGCGCCGCCGCTGAGGCTCTGCACTGACAATGCGGCGATGATCGCCTGGGCGGGGCTCGAGCGGATGGCGGAGGAACTGCCAACGGACGGTTTCGACGTGGCGCCGCGCTCGCGCTGGCCGCTCGACAAGGACGCCAAGACCCTGCTCGGGTCCGGCAAGCGAGGAGCCAAGGCATGAGCGGTGCGGAGAAAATCGTCGTCATCGGCGCCGGTGCCTTCGGGACCGCGCTTGCCACCGTGATTTCGCTGGAAGGCCGGCATCCGGTGACCCTGATCGGCCGCGATCCTTCGCTGATGAGCGATCTGCGCGACGACCGGGTGCATGATGCCGCCCTTCCCGGCGTGCCCCTGCCGGATGCGCTGGAGTTTTCCGCCGAGCCAGATGCCATCGGCGAGGCGAGCCTCGTGCTCTTTGCCATGCCCTCGCAGGCGCAGGCGGATGCGGCGCGGCATTATGGTCCCTATCTTGCCGACGGCGCGGTGGTCGTCACCTGCGCCAAGGGCATCGACAAGTCTTCAGGCCGGTTGCTGACCGAACTGCTGGAGGCGGAATTGCCGCATCATCCGGTCGCGGTGCTTTCGGGCCCCGGCTTTGCGGCCGATATCGCCCGCGGCCTGCCGACGGCGATGGCGATTGCGGCGGGGGATGAGGCATTAGCGGAACGACTCGCCAACGCGCTCTCCAGTCGCACCTTCCGCCTTTATGCTTCCAGCGACCGGATCGGGGTGCAGCTCGGCGGCGCGCTGAAGAACGTGCTGGCGATAGCCTGCGGCATCATCGAAGGCGCCGGGCTCGGCGAATCGGCGCGCGCCGCACTGATTTCGCGGGGCCTTGCGGAAATGTCGCGGCTGGTCGAGGCGATGGGCGGCAATGCGGATACGGTGCGGGGCTTGTCGGGCCTCGGCGACCTGGTGCTGACCGGCACCAGCCATCAATCGCGCAACCTGCGTTTCGGCATCGCGCTCGGCAGAGGCGAGGGCACTCAAGCCGGCGGACCCCTGGTCGAAGGGGCGTTTGCGGCATCCGTCGCGGCGCGTCTGGGCAAGAAATTTTCGGTCGAACTGCCGGTCACCAACGCGGTGGCCGATATCATCGACGGCAAGCTCGATATCATGACGGCCATGGAACAGCTGATGACCCGGCCGATCACCACGGAATAAGACCGTTTTCCCAATAGGATCATGCAAGGAGAGACTGATGCTGTTTGCGTTTCTGTGCACCGACAAGCCCGGCCATCTGAACGTCCGGATGGAAACCCGCCCCACCCATCTGGAGCATCTGAACAAGCTCAATGCCGAGGGTGTGCTGAAGTTCGCGGGCCCGTTCCTCGATGACGACGGCAAGCCGAACGGCAGCCTCGTGGTCGTCGAAGCCGCCGACATGGCCGCCGCCCGCGTGATCGCCGAAGCCGATCCCTATTACCTGGCCGGCCTTTTCGAGAAGGTCGAAGTGAAGGCCTGGAACTGGGTCTTCAACAAGCCGGAGTGAGGCGACGGATGGCATATTGGCTTTACAAATCCGAACCGTCGTCCTGGTCCTGGGAACAGCAGAAGGCGGCGGGCGAAAAGGGCACCGAATGGACCGGCGTGCGAAACTACCTGGCGCGCAACAACATGCGAGCCATGAAGATCGGCGACAAGGGTTTCTTCTACCATTCGAATGACGGGCTGGAGATCGTCGGCATCGTCGAGGTCTGTGCGCTGTCGCATCCCGATTCGACGGCACAAGGCGATCCGAAGTGGGATTGCGTCGATATCCGCGCGGTGACCGACATGCCGACGCCGGTGACGCTGAAGGATATCAAGGCGAACCCGAAGTTCGAGAGGATGTCGCTGGTGACCTCGATGCGGCTTTCGGTGCAGCCGGTGACCGACGAGGAATATTTCGAGATCTGCAAACTCGGCGGTCTCGACAATCCGCCGAAATCGCCGGCCTGAAGCGACCTTGAAGACCGATCCCCGGACCTTCATCCTCGAGAACACGGTTCTCATGAGCCCGCCGCATGTGCCGGAAATCCGACTGCACCTGGCCAGCGAGGCGCATGACCTCTGGCTGAAGACGGAAGAGGACCTGGAGGAAATCGGCCTGCCGCCCCCGTTCTGGGC
>NZ_PVBL01000040.1:0-42090 GCF_002968555.1 Neorhizobium sp. T6_25 | reverse complement strand
TACGCGTTGTCGAAGATCATCGCTCAATGCTTGCGCCATCACCCACCTCATCGCTGTAGATGTTGAATCAGCTTCGGCTCGCCGCGTCACCTCACAATCGATTCATCGATCACAGGATCTGCTCTAGACGAAGTCCTGGATGGCGGCGACGACCTCGCGAGGAGCCGAGAGATTTGGGCAGTGACCAGTCGCGTCAAGGACGACCAGCGTGCTTCCCGGGATATGGTCGCGTACATACTCGCCGATCGCTTCCGATGCGATGATGTCATCCTTGCACTGGAGTATGAGCGTTCTCGCCGTCACCCGCGGCAGGTCGGCGCGATTGTCGGAAGTGAAGGTCACCCGTGCGAATGCCTTCGCGATCGCGGGATCGGTCCTGCAGAAGCTGTCGGCAAGCTCCTGCCCGAGTTCCGGGCGGTCCGAGTTTCCCATGATCGCTGGAGCCATTGCCATCGACCAACCCATGTGATTGTCCGCGAGCGAAGCGAGCAATTCCTCAATATCTGCCGGGCTGAAGCCTCCTTTATAGCCAATGTCGTCGATATAGCGGGGCGACGGGCCGACCATCACAAGCGCCTCGAACATGTCAGGAGCTTTGAGGGATGCCAAAGCGCCGATCATCGCGCTCACCGAGTGCCCCACGAATATAGCATCTTTCAGGCCAAGCGCCTCGCCGATTTCCACGAGGTCTTCGGCATAGCCGTGAAGGTCGCCGTACTTTTCAGGATCGTATGCACCGAGATCTGATTTGCCAGCACCGACGTGGTCAAACAGTACGGTCTGGAAACGGGTTTCGAATTCTGGAGCAACGAACCGCCACATGTTCTGGTCGCACCCGAAACCGTGCGAGAAGACGATTGCCTTTTCTCCATGTCCGGAGACCACAACGTTGTTACGCCGAATGACCGACATTCCACCCCCTGAGCATCGCGGCACAGTAGCATGTCCGCGCAAGAATGCACCTGCGATGTGGGGCATTGCAGGCATCAGCGGTCTGCTGCTACGGCTTTGTTGAGACGCATCGTTCTCGCAGTACGTCGTGTACCAGGTGGAACGTAAAGGGCTTCCGGATGAACGTCGCGTTGATTTAGAGACCTCGGACCTCCAAAGTACGGTTCACATGACCGCAGGACTGGTTCTCGACCATCCCCCTGCCCATGACTACTCCGATGCCCGACTTAATTCTCGGCAAGTCGCGCCGAATTGGTTTCTGTCTACGTCATCGGAAGCCCATCTGAGTCAGACTTCTTCTCCCAGACGACACTGAGGCTGTCATCAAACATGGGCGAAGCTCATGTATCGCCGCGTCGACGGCGAGTTCGTGGGTGGCGCTGATGTCGGAAGTAAAGCCATAGCGTGAAACCTTGCCCGATGTCCGGTTTGGGGCCGTTTGCAGAATGTCGGGTTGCGGGCGACGAAAGACATATAGCTGCCATTCAATCTAATAGTCAGCGATAGCAGCTTGCGACCAAAGCCCGCCTTTGTTCAGGTGGGAATTGAGGGATGAGCTATGGGGTTAAAGCATCAAGACGCGTACTTGTTAATCTCATCGAAATAAAGTCGTTCGCTGTCGTCTTTGAAGGAAGATTTACTCTCGGCGAGCGAGGATAGTTTCTGGTAAATGTGAGTGTAAACGATTCGATGGACTTCATTACGCAGATTTCCTTCGTCAGGGGCATCCATTTGGACATCACCCTCAAGAAATAAATCCAGCAGAGAAAGTAACCCATCTTTGTCAATCTCGTCAATTTTGCGCCACTCTTCGGAGCTTTGCACCCAAAAATGTCCGCACCCCTCTTCAATCTTTAAGATTTTCATAGGTAGAACTCCGTTCTTCATAGGTTTTCACCCCTGCTTCCAGGTTTCCAAGAAGTATGTCTCTTGTATTCACCTCAAATCCATCTGTAGAGACAAGCCCCTTGCTTGTTGGTGACCCGGAAAAAACTCGCCATTTGATTGTTGCATCCTCTATTTTTTTCTGAGTGTAGAGGAGGTAATCCGGGCGGATCGAGACACCGACAGTGTTATTGTGCGTGACTACGACAACGGGCATCTTCCTAGACATTTCTTTTATAATTTCATTAACTTCAGACTTCAGGAAATGGTTGTCAAATGACGATTCTGGTTCATCTATGAGGAGAATATCTGCGGAATTCGCTCCCTCAATCTGGTCTAGCAAGAAAAACTCCGACCGCTCACCTCCAGATGCAACGAGCCCATCTCTATTCAGAATCTTATATTCAACCTTGACTAGGTATCTGCTGAAATCAGCAGCTTCAACTGGAGACCCAATATTTCGGAGTTCTTGTAGGAATTCATAGGGCCTATCATACTTTTTGAAGGCGGAACTGAAGGCTTTTTGCGATCTGGAAAGCTCTTTTAGTTCGCCGCTGCCGGAAAATGGGCCGACCTGCGCAACAATGTCAAAACTACCTTTCTTCTTACGAAGCGGTATCTTTGGTTTTCGAGCGGCTTTCACCAGTTCTTCGAATTTGGCTACAGCTCTTTTGTTAGTTGCGACTCGCAGAAGATCAACGTTCGTCACACTTGTCGTAGATGACTTTCTCTGAAGCTTCGTTTTGATGTCATTAACGACACTGTTTACCCAATCCCTTTTTAGATTACCCTCAGTCTGAGTTCCGTATGAAATCATCAGCTCAATATACAACGCTCGGAGTGCGTCCAGCGGAATGTGCTTATCAATTAATGATCTATACTCAACATTGCTGACGAGGCGTTTTGTGGACTGTATCAGCGTTTCCAAGCCAGTTAGGTTTTTTTGTTGAAATGGCTCCTCGTTGTAAATGGTAGCTTTCGAGAACGCGTCGTGGCGACTTGTGTCTCGCGCATAAGTCAGCAAAGAGGAGACGTACTTCTCCACGGAGTCCAGGTCCGATTTTAGGTCGATTTCGAGCATATGGCCAACCGCATCTTGCAGGTCTGCCAAATATTCTCTGGAGAAAAGGCTTGTTTTCGAACTAAGAAAATCTTTGAATTTTCTTTCATCTTCCACCTCATCGCGAGCAACAAGATCGAATTGCCGTATATATCTAGTGTTCTCCGCGCCGAACCACTCGCATATTCTTTGAAGCGTATAAGATTTTCCAGAAGACCGATCGCCCAGTACCACATTCAATCCAGTTGAAAGCTTCTGTCCGTCGGGAAATATTTGGAAGTGGCTGTACCCGCCAGCACTCGACAAAGACACCTTATCTCTGTCCTTTAAAACCTGCCTCAGGGTACCGAACGTTAGCTCCTCACAGTCAACATATGTCTGTTTGGTAGGGAGATCGGTAAGTCTGTCACTGATTCGGCAGTCGCTAAAAAACACTGGGACGAGCATTTCGGGGTCTTTGTGGCAAGCCATGAATTTTTTAGGGCTACTGACTTCGCCGCAGTGAATAAGACCTTCGAATTTCTCCAAGGTTTCAGGACTTATACCTGGTTCCTTCAGATAATGTGGAATGATGATGTAATGACGGAGGTCGCCCAAAATAGACTTGAAGTCTTCATACCGCAGCGGCGACCCGCTCTCTCGCCATCTTTGCTCGACCAAATTGCATACACCAGCGAATCCATCTAGGTCTCGTCCGTCGGCCAAGACCAAGATGTGACATTTTTCAACATCGATCTCTATTCCCGGAAGAACAAGAATATCCAGAATTGACGTGATTTTCTCGAATTGCGCCCTATCAAATAGATTATGGTTTGTAATCGCAATGCAATCTAGTTCAGCATCCCGCACATAGCGCTTGAGATTGTCTTCGCTGAACAGAAAATCTTTATCCTGAGAGCTAGTCTTTGTGTGGATGTGTAAATCTATTTTTTTCAAGCAAACACCCCTCCATCCCGCAACAATCTAATATCGGATTTGGAAGGAGGAAACCATACGATGAATGTTAGTTGTACTTTTTTCTGCGAGGCAACCTAGTGCTCCGCTATCACGAATATCCGTTTCTGTCCGACGGTAACCTACAACCTGTCGGTGACGAGAGGGTCCTAATTGGGCAGGACCTGTCGTAGAGCGAATGTCCGTTCTTTGCGCACACGCGCCATGACGACGCTTCAGAGGTATGGCCGCTTTTGGGCATCTCACCAGCTTGCCTTTACGTCCTACTTGAAGGCGCACTCCTGTCGCAAGATTCGTCGCTTCGTGGCCGAAACAACAGCTTTCAAGCTAAGCTGAAAGCCTTCACGCCATCTCAGCGCCGATACCGAAACGAGTTCGCTGGAAACGCCCGTCCTACTAGTGAAAGTTCCGGCTCTTCACCTTCAGCGTATCGATGTGGAGGTCCTGGATATAGATGTCCCTCGCCTGCACTGCGGGCTTCGGGTGGTCCCGTGGATCGGGACCGCCGCCATGCTTGACCTGATCTCCGCGGCCATGTGGTAGCGGGAAGTCCCCGTCGCGCTCACTCAGGCTCGACAGGTCGGCCGAAAAATCGAAAAGCTTTTGGGCTACCAGATGAACCACCTCGCCTTCACGCTGGATACGGCCATGGATACCCATCATGGACGCCGTCATAAGTACCCGCCGCTGGCGTTCGAAGAGGCTCGGCCACACGACGGCGTTGACAATCCCGGTCTCGTCTTCCAGCGTCAGGAACATCACGCCCTTGGCCGATCCGGGCCGCTGCCTCACGAGAACCAGCCCCGCCGTCCAGAGCCACCTTCCGTCACGCTCTCCCATCGCCTCGGCGCAGGTGACTATCTTTTTCGCCTCGAGGTCCTTGCGAAGGAACGACATCGGGTGGGCGCGCAGGGTCAGTCCGGTATTCGTATAGTCCTCGACGACCTCCCTGCCTTCGGTCATCGATCTTAGGACGACTTCGGGCTCCTGCATCTCGGCGACGGTCGCGGCCTCGCGCTCGGCCGCGGCTGCCCATAACTCCAGCGGCTCGTCGCGCATCGCCTTGATGTCCCACAGTGCCTGACGGCGTTCGAGACCTAGAGACGGAAGGAAGGCATCCGCGTGGGCGAGCTTAACCAGGGACGCCGTCGGAATCCCCGACCGCCGCCACATGTCGTCGGCGCTTTCGAACGGCTGGTCGGCGCGGGCCAAGATGATGCGCGCGGCGTCGATCTCGGAAAGCCCTTTGACAACCCGCATTCCCAACCGGACGGCGAACCGATCAGATTTGCCGATCCGTTCCATGGTGCAGTCCCAGCGTGATGCGTTCACGCAAACGGGCCTGACTTCGACGCCATGCTGACGGGCGTCGGTGACGATCTGCGCGACGCTATAGAAACCCATCGGCTGGCTGTTGATCAGGGCGGCGCAGAAAACGTCAGGGTGATGGCACTTTACCCACGAGCTCGCATAGGCGATGAGGGCGAAGGAAGCGGCATGGCTCTCCGGGAAGCCGTAGCTTCCGAAGCCTTCCAGCTGCGTGAATGTCTTCTCGGCGAACTCGCGGGTGTAACCGTTCTTCACCATGCCATCGACGAGCTTGTCCTTGAACTTGCTGACCCCGCCCGTGAACTTGAACGTGGCCATGGCCCGTCTCAGCTGGTCGGCCTCTCCCGCCGAAAAGCCCGCGCAGACCATCGCGACCTTCATGGCGCTCTCCTGGAACAGCGGAACGCCGAGGGTTTTGCCAAGGACGGCTTCGAGTTCCGGCGTCGGGTATTCGACCTTTTCCTTGCCTTCCCGGCGGCGAAGATAGGGATGAACCATGTCGCCCTGGATCGGTCCCGGCCGGACGATCGCCACCTGGACGACCAGGTCGTAGAACGTCCTTGGCTTCAGGCGCGGCAGCATTGCCATCTGGGCACGGCTCTCGATCTGGAATGTCCCGAGCGTGTCGGCCTTACGGATCATGGCGTAGGTCTTCGAATCCTCCTGCGGGACGTCGGCAAGGCTCATCGGCTCGTTCTTGTGTTCGGCCAGGAGTTCGAACGAGCGAGCCATGCACGACAGCATTCCCAGGGCCAGAACGTCCACCTTCATGAATTTCAGGGCTTCGATGTCGTCCTTGTCCCACTCGACGACCTGGCGGTCCTTCATGCTGGCCGGCTCGATCGGCACGAGGTCGTCCAACCTGTCCTGTGTCAGGACAAACCCGCCCGGATGCTGGCCGAGATGCCGGGGCGCGCCCATCAGCTGGGACGCGAGGTCCAGCGCCAGCTTCAGGCGGTAGTCCGCCGTGTTCATGTTGTTCTCTTTGAGCTGTTTCTCCCCGACGCCTTCCGACCAGCCCCAGACCCCGGACGACAATTGCGTTATAAGGTCCTCAGGCAGTCCGAGCGCTTTCCCGACGTCGCGCAGCGCGCCCTTTGCCCGATAGCGGGTGACCGTGGAGCAGAGAGCCGAGCGCGAACGCCCGTAGGTCTCGTAAATCCACTGGATGACCTCCTCGCGGCGGGAGTGCTCGAAATCGACGTCGATATCCGGCGGCTCGTTGCGCTCCATCGACACGAAGCGCTCGAACAACAGGTCGGATGTCTCGGGATTGATGCTGGTGATCCCAAGACAGTAGCAGACGGCCGAATTGGCGGCGGACCCGCGTCCCTGGCAGAGGATGTCCTTCGAGCGGGCGAAGCGAACGATCGAGTAGACGGTCAGAAAATAGGGCGCATACGACATCTTCCTGATGAGATCGAGTTCGTGAAGGATCGCCTTTCGGACTTTCTCCGGGATGCCTTCGGGATAACGCTCTGCTGCACCTTCCCAGGCGAACTTCGTCAGCGACTGCTGGGCATCGAGACCGGGAACTAGCGCCTCCTCCGGATACTGGTACTGGAGTTCGGATAGGTCGAACTTGCAGCGATCGACGATCTCGCGGGTGCGGGCAAGCGCCTCCGGGTACTCGGAAAACAGACGATGCATCTCCTCGGGAGCCTTCAGAAACCTGTCGGCATGCCTTTCCCTGTCGAAGCCCACGCTGTCGATCGTGGTGCGGCTGCGGATGCAGGTCACGATATCCTGGAGCTGGCGGCGAGAGGGATCATGAAACAGCACGTCGTTAGTGACGACCGTTTTGACCTTGTGGCGAAACGCGATGTTAGACAGGTTGTGCAGGCGCAGCCTGTCGTTCGGACGACGGCGAAGGCATAGGCTGACATAGGCGCGGTCACCAAAGATGGCAGAGACCTTGCGGAGCTGTCCCGCATAGACATCATCGGCTTCGTCCGGGATCAGGACGGCGATCAGGTGGTCGCTGTAGGCTTCCACGTCGTTGAGATTAAGGATGCACTTTCCCTTGCCGCCCCTGCTCTTCCCCAACGACAGCAGGCGGGTGAGCCTGGAGTAGGCAGGACGGTCGGTCGGGTAGACAAGGAGCGACATGCCGTCGGCGAGATCGAGACGGCAGCCGACAACCAAGCGAACGCCCCTCGTCTTCGCCGCCTCCCAAGAGCGGACTATGCCAGCAAGGCTATTGCGATCCACGACAGCAAGCGCGTCGATTCCCATCGCAGCCGCGGTGGCGAAGAGTTCGTCGGCGGAACTCGCTCCCCGCAAGAAGCTGAAATGCGTCGTGACCTGGAGCTCGGCGTATTTCATGCGAAGACCCCGTGGAGGAACCACTTGTGAGAGCCTGTCGCCGTATCGACGCCGTCACCCGCCCGGTAGACCCAGAGGCGTTCGCCGTTCTCGTCCTCGACGACGAAGTAGTCGCGGACAGCTTCCATTTCGCGCGGACGCAACCACCACTCGCCGAATATGCGCTCGGGGCCGTCGGCCCGGACGATGCGCCGTCGTTTGCCACGCCAGTTGATGACGACAGGCGGCTGGTCCGGCAGGACGGCGATGGTCTCGATCTGCTCCGGACGGGCCAGCAGTCGCGACGGACGAGGCCACTTCACGGCCCAGTCTGCCCCCGTTTCGTCCGCGGTCGAAGCTATCCTCATGACCGACCGCTCGGGGACATCGGAAGCTACCGGCGTCACTCGATACAGGCGCTGACCTCGATTTCCGAGGATATCGATGAGCGGGGTCACATCGACGACCTGTTCCTCGATCAGCGATGACGCGATCTGCCGCTCTTCCAGCGGCTCGGTCATCACCGCGACGAGGACCATCTTGTCGATACCGAAGCCGGGATCGATCTTTTCGATCTGGTCACAGATAAGCTTCGACAGCCGAGCGGGATCGCGGACAGGCTTCTGGAGACCAGCCCGGACAGATTGCCTCGTGTTGTCGACGCGATGGACGACAAGGTCGGAACGACGAACGCCGAGGCCGCGCTTCTCGAGCCTGGCTGTAAGCTCGGCTACCAATTTTCGGATGTATTTCGCGATCGTCTCTGCCGCGCCGATGGGTTCCTGAAAATTCCGGGAAACTTCGACAAGTTCAGGTGTTCGCAAAGGCTCGATGGGTTCGGCCACCCGACCAAAAAGCTGATCGAGCCGCCGTGCGACTTCCGCCCCGAAACGCAGGGTCAACGGAGCGCGGGGCATCGCCGACAGTTCGCCGACCGTCTCTACGCCGAGGGTCCGAAGGCCCTGGATGGTGTCGGACGGCAGTCGTAGGCAGTGGATGGACAGCTCGACCACGGCCTTGCTGACGCCTCCGACGGGAACAACCGTGGTCTCTGCAGTCGTCATGCGGGTGATCGCATGGGCAGCACCCCATGTGTCCGCAACGGCGGCTCTCGCCGTCAGGCCGCGGCTGCGGAGCAGATTGACGAGGCCCGAGATCAACATCTCTTCCCCGCCGCGCAGGTGGTCGGCACCCTCGATGTCGAGTACGAGACCATCCACGCCATCGACGGCGACGACGGGGCTGTATTGCCGGAGTGCCCACAGCGCCAACCGCTCGAGCGCGGCAGCGTCCGCAGCCGGGTCGGCGTCGATCATCGTCAGGTTCGCGATGACGGCCTGAGCTTTACTGGCGGCCATGCCGACGCGAAGGCCGACCTTGCGGGCAGCAGTGTCGGCGGCCGACACCCAGCGCTTCGAGCCACTCCGCGAGATCACGACAAGTGGCTGGTCAGCTGGCACGGCTCCCTTGCCATGACGACGTATCCGATCTGTCGCGAGATACGGGAAGTAAACTGAGACGACCCTTGGCATCGCATGCTCCTAACTCAAACTCGGCACACTCGCCCGCCTTGACACGCATTAGTTCCGCCAGCCATCTGGCCCGCCCAACGCCCGCAGTTGGCAACGGCTCGGAAGGAAGTACGCTGACACGCCACCTCGTCGTCGAAGCCGTGGGGTTTCCGAAGTCCGCGGCCTCGGTCTGCCGCCTCCACCTCCTGACGACCAGCCCCATCGTTCCCGTCTTCTCGGCGGCCAACTGAAGGCGGCGGGAGGCCGTCATCGGCAACCGCACCAGTTCACCTACGACGGCCGCAAGACCGCCAAAGGCCAGACCCTCCTCCATTGACGCCAGAACGTCCTCCTCCTTGTCGGATTCGCAGAATATGACCCGGTCGGGATGGAGGCCCGCCTGCGAAAGCGCCGGGGCGAAGAGATCGGGGCGGGTCAGACACCATAGGACCTTGCCCTTTGATCGCGCAGCAATCCCAGCCGTGAACAGGGCCGCTGCTGCGCCGTCCACCGTTCCGGAACCGCCGCCTGCGACCTCATGAAGCGCGCCGTATGCCAGGCCGCCTCCCGGGAGTCGCTCATCGACCTCGGGGACACCGAATGGCAGCACCACCGCCTTCCGGGATGCGCAACCTTCCAGGTGCGCGATGCGCTCTCGGAGCTCTTCGACGACCCGAGAGTTGCGGGCATGCGACATCGTTCACGACCCTCCTCAGGTTCGCGTTGCACAGGACTTCATGTCCCTCAAAACGGCTGATGTTCTTCTTCTGTTCCGCCCAAAAGGAAGAGTCAAGCTGGTCCGAATTGGTTTTTTAGCCGACGCTAACAATCAATTTTTGGAATCGTGAAATGAATCAGCACTCTAAGCCCATTCCGCTAAATGACCGGCTCGATTGATTTTTCGGGACGGCGGCGGTTGAGCCTTGCCCGATGGGTGGGCTGGGTACATGGTGCGGGCTTACTGGAGATGGAGGAGCGAGATGGCAAAGCCCGTAAAGCGAAGCATCAGGGTCAAGACCTTGAAGAACGTCTCCCTCGGTTCCTGTCTTGACGAGGCCGGATTCAAGCCGCTTGAACGGCGCATCAAGATCAAAGCAGGCATCGATCAGCCTCCATTGAACAAGCCAAAATCAACGCCTGCGACGGAAAAACCGGCCGACTAGCCAGGCTTCACCGTCTGGGACCGTACGGAGTCCTGAGATACCTTGGCAGCGCCCGCTCTTGCGATATCTTGGGGGCCCTGATGGCGCGGAGCCATCGAGTGTGACAGTGGCCTTGTACAGGAGTGGAAGATGACGAATTCCGTCAAAGTCATCCCCGAAGACGAGCAGTTCACCGTCCGCGTTGTTGAAGACGGTGAAGTCTCCGAGAAACATTTCTCATTCGAGAAGTTCGCCCGTTCGTGGGCTGATGGGCAGAAGGTAAGACTTGATCAAGCCAACGGAACCGACGACGCTCGTCGAGCGCATGGCTGACTTGCTTAGCCGACTAAACGTCCTTGGCTTCCCAATTGCCTGCCGCAACTTTCCGCCGCCAGAAAAACTTGTAATCAAGGTCTCTGATGCGGATCGAGATCATATAGCGCCCCTTCGCTTCGGCTTCAGCATCGACTACGCCGAAACGTCGCTGACCTGACAAAGGCTACCAGTCACCCGCGATCAGGTCGGCCAGTTCCTCATCCATTGGCGGCTCGTTATCGTTGGCCGCGCCCTCCCGCAACTTCAGAAAGTTTGGCTCTGGGAGCACAGCCACGCAATCGGTGGCGACTCAACGCACATTGAATTGGTCGAAGCTGGAAATAAGTTGACGTCCCTCTCCGACTTCGGGCAGGTCGCCACCCGCCGTGTCGTGGGTAACAAGCATCGAGAAATCCAGACCGCTCCGCTTTCCGATATCCTTGACTGACGAGCGGAATTCTTGAACGTTGACCCTTGCGTCCTCGTCAGGTCGAGGCGTGCTCTTTGGGCGCTTGATCGGCAGCAAGCGCGTCTGATCCGCGACAAGGCCAACTACCTTGAGGCCACCCTATCCATTCCAGACTACGATCTTCCAGAATGCGTTCGGGATGAGCACGTCTTCCGCGTATTGAGGCTGGGGCGCGTCGAACAAAGGTCCTTGAAGAACCGTCAATTGTTTGTCCAGGCCTGTCGCCCAGAGTCCTTGCTCGAGGACGTACCGCTCTATGCCTTGCCAGAACTGTATTGTCTGATTGAACTTCCAGTGTTGGGGAGAGCAGTTGGTAAAATGGAAGGTATCGTAGTTCGCGCGACGTGCGTTCGGCCCCCACGTCGGATCGTTTCGCCTTGTCAGGTGTCCCCGATCGAAATAGTGGCTCCACTCCCCATAAAAATCATTCGTGAGCGTGTATTCCTCGGCGATCCGGGTGTCCTTGTACCAGCTGTCGCCCTCCCGCTCCGGCTGATTTTCGGCAGGCAGTCCCGTCTTCCGGTCGATGGCGACGTAGGTCTCACCGTCGATATTCGTGGCGGTGATCATCGCAATTTTGCGCTCGCGGTGCATCACCACGCTGAAGTTTTCGTACGGCAGCTCTCCGGTCGCGCGGCCCTCGCGCTGTTCGATTAACGGGGCGATGCTGGCCTTGACCGGCTCAACTACCACGCGGAGGTCTATCTCGAGGCCGGGCACGAATTCGGGATTAAAGCCGCGGCGGCTGGAATAGTCGCGATCGATCCTGGCCGCTTCCGCCTTCGAGATGGGAGCAGTGGTAAGGTCGCGCAGAGCGGGCGACGAATCCTGCCCAGGCGTTCCGAGACGGACGATGATTTCAAGCGGAACGACTATTTTGGCTTCCGTGCCAGAACTGCTCATGACGCTGTCTTCCCGCTTGTTGCTGGTTTCATAGTGAACCGACAAGGTCTCGGCCTTTTGTGGATGTTCTTCGTCATCGGTATCGGGATGCGTCGGTGTCGGAGTAAGTTCCCTCTCGGCGGGAGCTTCATCCTTCCAGAGTACAAGTGCACCACCGAGCAGCTCTCTCTGCCGACCTGACAGCCCTTCCATCCGCGCACTCAGGTCGTCGTAGATGGCACTAATCCGAATACCCTCGTTGACCAGACGCGGCTTCGAGCTGTCGCCAACTGCTGCCTCGTTGTCCACCTCGCCATAGTGATGGAGAGCGATGACATCCCAAAAGTCGTTGAACACTCCCGCCCCAGACGATCCCTTAAGCGTGTCTGTTTCGTAAAGCAGGAGACCGTCAACCTCGTCGCGATCGACAATCAGGTTGTTCCGCAGGACCACGCTCTTCCACTGGCCCTCGGGGTGCTGAATGATGTTCGCGTTGATGCCCTTCTGGTGGCGATCGGGTGTTCGGCTCAAAGCGGCGAAGCCGTAGTCAGCGAGTCTTCCCGAACCTTGAATCCGCTCGCCAACAGCGATAAGCGCGTAGTCGAACTTCGCCTCGTCCGACGAGAGGAAAAATGTCCGAGGATCGAGGCGGAAAGTGGTCCTGGGCCGAGGTCGACCGTTCTCATCCAACTCGTCGTCGAAAATGATCTGCGTAAGCTCGGCGTCTGCCTCGTTATTGATAACGTGCTGGTTGGTCAGGAAAAGTTGGGGACTGACCAGAAAGCCTGTTCCCGTCCGGGATTCCCAACGGCTCTCGAGAGCGACTCGGGCTATGGCCTTCATCGCACGTGCGCCGGCAGTCAGAAACGCCGCCTGCTGGAAATCGTTTGTTCCGACCTGCGCCTCGGCATGACCAGCCTTCCGGTCGATCCTCTGCGTATAGGCCACAGCCCTTGTCACATCGGGTTCCGCCAAGCGCCAATTACCTTCAGCAACGAGCAGTCGGGTATTCGTCCGATTGGTCTCGGTTGCCGCGATTCGCCGTTTTATCGCAGCGATTGTGTCAGGCCGAAGCCCTGCTTTTCTCTCGGTCATTCCGCCTCCCCCAAAGCATCAAACGAGCAGATGGGCCCCAAGAAGGGACACGAATTCGCACTTCACGCGGTTCATACGGCATCCCCTCCCTCTACAGCCGGGGATTGGTGTGACACATTAGGCTCTACCGCATTACAGCACAATGACGGGTTGACGACATAACCGGATTTTCCGTGTATCGGCGGTTTGAACAAGTCCTCGCAGTCACTCGCCGCGTTCGCGACTCAGGACATCCAGCCGCGGAATCTCGCCAGCGAGCAGGAGTTGCCGACGCTGACGGTAATGTCCATGGCGTCGTCTCTGCCTGCGATTTCCGCGACGGTCGGCGTGTCCGCCATGGAATGCAATCCCAGATTGGCAAGCAGCGAAACAATATACGCGCGTTACTTTACATCGCCCAAAGCCTCTGCGTGCTAGATGACCTGGTTGAACGAACCCGCCCCCGCGTCAGAAAAAAGACGATATCAACATCGTAGAGTTTGCTAAGGTTTGCGGAGTCCCTGGGGTATAACCGCTAGCTTCAGTCCGCGCAATTTACGGGCGTAGAGCGACCTGAGCGCACGGAGCGGAGAAGCCGTGACGGCAACATCGGTTGTGGGCAAACGTTCTGGAGTGACATTCGGCAGACTTTGAGGAACCCCTCCCCTGAGCAGCCGCGGCGTAGCGCCAGCGTCGATCGGGTTGAACCGCGATTTAAGTGCCTTCCGAGACATCACCCGGTTTCACGCCAGACTCTATCGGAAGAGAGTGACAATACTATCTGCAGCCGCGTTGGCGATTGAGAGGGATTGGGTGGCCAGCTGCCGCTGTGTCTGCAGTGCCTTCAGTCGAGTGGACGCTTCGTTCATGTCCGCGTCGACGAGACGTCCTACACCGCGATCAATAGTATCGGTAAGGCGCGACACATACTCCTGCTGCAGTTCGATACGCATGGAAACCGATCCCAGCTTTGCAGCGGCATTCACCATTTTCTCCAATTGGCGATCTACGAAGGGTACCAATGAAGCAATAACTTGATCGTCACTTGCATAGGTTCCAAGGCGCAGCGCTGTCTTGTTCTCCTGCATTTTCGTTATATCGAGCGTCAATACCGAAATTTCGTTAGCGTAGTGGGTCGCTCCGATTGCAGCTTCAGTACTCGTCTCAACGACGGGACTCCGCTCCATTCGCGGGAAGGTCGGCCATGCACGAACGTAAGCCCCCTCAAACAAGATGTAAGGGAGAGAAGGGAACATCGGGTCAAAGTAGACCTCGGGGTTCGTCTCGTCCCTGATCCAGGTGGGACCTAACTCGAACGTCCTGACATAAAGGTCCTGCGCCGGGCTTGCCCAAAAGCTTTGAATACCGGAATTCCTCGCGCCAACGAGAATGCCTTGGTCCAAGATGCCGCCGTGATTGCCCGTAAGGTCAATTAAGACGTTCGTCTCGTCCAACTCCACGTCGATTGTTCTGACGGCAACGTTGCCTGAAGTATCCCGGTTGAAGGCTCCTACAATCTGCTTCTGCTGCGCATCCCCAGCCACATATCCACGACTGGCGGCGTCGAATTTTCCGCTGATGTCAGCCTGGAGCCAATTCTCGCCAGAGAACGAGGCAGAGGAGGCGATGCTCTTCAACTGGCTTTGTAACTGGCTGATTTCTTCCTGAATCTTACCACGATCAACGCCTGACTCGGACGCTGCGACGAGCTTGTTTTTGATCTCCGCGACAACATCGATCGACGACTCCATTGCGGCGTATGCCGTATCCACCTTCGCAGCACCAAGACCGATGGCGTCCTTGACTGCGGAAAGCGCTCCATTGTCCGACCGCATGGTCGTAGCGATCGACCAGTAAGCAGCATTGTCCGAGGCAGACGCCACACGCAGCCCCGTAGAGACCTGCCTTTGCGTCTCCACCATATTCCCTGCGATGTGTCGCAGCGTTTGGAGCGCAGAAATCGCGCTAGCATTCGTGAGAAGGCTCGTCATAACAGGCTCATGTGATTGGGATTGTTGGACGCTTCATGCGCGCTAGGTAGACGGTGGCATCAAATGCGGAGATGGTTAATGATTGGTAAAAAATGAATGTCACATCTAGCAGCAGGCCGCTCCGGCTTCCCGGTGAGCTGAGACCAAGCCGTCCTCCGGCAATTTCGGAGAGTCTTGGGTCAAATGCCGCGCCGACCTCTGCTGTGACTTTCAATTTGGGGGCGTCCTATTGAGGCAGCCACGCCTCCTAAAGTCACCAACTTGGTAAGGCTTCCATTGAAAGTCGGTTGCACCAGTATATTTGTCGCGCGGCGGCTTTAACATTGGCGACGACACAGGGAACGGCAGACGTTTTGATGCGGAAACGGGAATTTCTGGCGGGCGCGGCCGCAGTCATGCTTGCAGGCATTCATGGAGGGCAGGTGATGGCGGCATTGAACGACAACGTGGATGTCGCAGCGCTCGCAATCCTGCGGCCCGGTATGCCGATGGCGAAGGTCGAGGCAGCAATGGGTTCCGCCTGGAAGCCACCTGCCCCACACAAGGGTGGCAAGATTGACCTGCTCGAAAACAGCCATGGGTTCGTCGCGTGGATCGATCAGGACGGCTTGATCGGCATGCTCAACTACAATCATCGCTTCCTGCACCCGGTCGACGGGATCGCGATGGAGATGAAGATCGAGCAGGTGCGCGCCGCCATGGCCTCTCTCGAGATCGGCGACGACCTGCCGATGATGCGAGGGGTGCGCATGGGTGTGCGGCGGTTTCCCGAGGGCTATACTCTACGTGTCCGCCTCACCCTCGAAACGGTCAACGAAATCGTCTTTTCCAACCCGGAGGCCGAGTATCCGGAACCGACTGAACCACCCTACCCGGCGGCCGCAGGCATTGCCGGTGCGCCTTTCGCGGACCCAAACCTCAAGCTCGTAGTCCTGTCTTCGCTTCTCGACGCGAAGCAGATCGATCTCGGCTCCCCTGAACAGCTCGCCACGCACGTCCTCCGTCGAGCGGTCGATCTCGAGCACGAGGGATACGAGATCATCTCCGAGGCCCGGGACTACCTGGAGCGGTATCCGCTGACCGACGAGCTTCTCGCCGCCGTGGAGGAGATCGAGTTCGACGGCGGTGGAACGGTCTATGAATACACCTGGTATTTCTGGGATGGCGAAGATAACGCCTTCGACGTCAAGGACCTGTCGGGGATCGAGCTCTGCCGGAACCTCAAGAGCTTTTCCGCGATCTCGATGATCGGAGAGGTCGATGTACGCACCCTTCTGCCGTTCCGCAAACTGGAATCCCTGAACCTCAGCACCGGGATGAACCGTATCGAGGCTCTGCTCGACTTGCCTGCCCTGAAAGAAGTGCGGGTTCTCAACGACGAGTTTTACAATGAGGTCACGACCGCCGGCACGCCGACCAGACGCATCTTCGAGGCGCTGAAGGATCGCGGGGTCCGCGTGTGGGTCCACTGGGTGTCTGCCACGGAGCCTACCCCACCTGCGTTCGAATGAGTTGTGTCGAAACTCGGCGACGCCGACCTCAGAATAGACGGTCGGCAAACCGATCCGTCTCCCAGGTCTTGAGGAACGTAGCTTCCCGAGCGACCCAGCCGACAGCGTTGGTACCCCATTCTTGCGATCGGCTGGCGTACTCCCCCATCAGCCAGAAGTGGCGGACGATGACAAAACGCTGTGCTGCCTCGAAGTCGTAGGGGGCAATCGGCCGCACCGCTCGATATCCCTCGATGAACGCGTCCCACATTGGTGTCAGCTTCCGGCCGAAAGACACCTTCGCCCACAGGAACACGGACAGGTCGTACGCGAGGTATCCGGGGCCTCCGTCATCGAAATCGAAGAAGACCGCGTCGCCCGCGTCGTTGATCCTGGCATTGAAGCCATGACAGTCTCCGTGACAATACGTCCACGTCAGATTGCGGAGCGCGTCGATCGCCTTGGCGGTGCGCGAGGCGATATCTTCAAGGTCGCTAAGGACTTTGGCGTCTTCCACGATTCCGCTATCGCGTATCCGTGTGAGCGGCCGGTGCAGCAAGTGTTCGAGGTCGAGCCAATACAATGCTCCGTCAGACGAAAATGTCTCGGCTGCATTGTGCATCAGAGCGAGGGTCTTCCCGTTGGCCCGCGCATCGGCAGCATCGGTCGCGTTAGGCTCTCGGCCAGCGACCGCCTGAAAAAGCACGCCTTCACGCACCCCTTCTGGAGCGCGTCCTTTGGTGTAGAGGGCACCATCACGCGTCGGGATGGGTGCAGCGACCGGCACGTCTCGCCGCGAAAGATGGTCGAGGAAAGCCGTCTCGGTTTCGACATCGGCTCGACCGCGGGCCCGGACGTGGGAAAGTCGGAAAACGAAACGCTGACCGCTGTTGTCGGTGACGAGATAGACGTCGTTCAAACCACGATGAAGCATCCGGCAGCGAACCGACCCTGCAATTGCATAGTGCTGTTCTATGAACCGTTCGATCGACGCAGCCTGAGGGGTCGAATATAACGGATCGAAGTCCAGCATCTCAGGCGTCCATGTAGCAGCGTTGGGAAGGTCGCAGAATAGGGTATTCTTTGACAGCCGCAATGACTGAAGGTCGGCTCGACGCGGAGTTTAATTCAGCTGAATCGATCCGGAGATTCGAGACCTCTATTGAAACACCCCCGCTACCGGTTGATCGCTGATCGTGTTTGCCAGGCGGCAGTCCCCACCCAGAAGATCAAGAACAATGCCATCGGCAGCAATGACCGCAGGGCTAGCCATGCATCTGTCTCCAACAGTGGTGCCGTGACGCTGACAATCACCAGGCTGATGAGACTGCATAGGCACAGCCCGACGTAGGTCTGCCGCCACTGTGCGTTGGATAGCAACGAATGCTCCTCGAAGATAACGCCTGGCGGTGACTTCGCAGCCAATGCCGCAAAGATGAAGATCGCGGGTAGAAGCGATACGGACAATCGGGTCTTGACGAGAGATACAGACTGCGGGTGCACCATCGCGGAAAGCCCGTAAGTGATGATGGCGTTGATGATGAAGACCAGAACCGATCGCCAAAAGATGCTCCAAAATATGCGAATAAAACGGATCGTCGTCGCCATTTTCGCCACTATATCTCGGGAACGGAATATGCGCCTGTTCAATGCGATGTCAGTTTAAGGTATCGTATGAGCAGGGCAATGCCCTTTGCAAGGTCGCAGAATAGGCAGTTCTGCAAGGCCCGGATTACTTCTTCTGACCCACTCCGGAGTGGGCACCTTGCTGGCGGTCCTAAAGCGGTCTCTAAGCCGATCACTATCCATCATTCGAACCCAAATCGCCCTGACGGAAGACGCCTGTCGTCGGGGCCGTCACCGATCGGCAGCAGCAGAACGGTCGCGCCTGTCCACCGCTTGCAAACCGCAGGTGATGCCCTAATTTCTCCACACGCTGCGGCTGAACGTGACTAAGTGTCGGGCCGAGACCTTTGACGGGGGCCAAGAGGGTATTCATGAACGACCAGCCTTTAGGTAGCGATTTTATCCAGGCATCGAGAGTGATCAAAATCTCCTCGCCGCTGGGCGAGAACGTCCTGCTTCCGGAGAGAGCCCGCGTCACCGAGGGTGTCAACAAGCTTTTTGAAATCCAGGTTTCGGTACGGTCCAAACACGACATCGCGCCGGCCGACCTGATCGGCAAACTCGTCGATGTCGAGCTGGAAGTTCTGCAGGGAGAAGACGCAGAAGCGCCAGTCCATCGCTGCTGGAATGGATTGGTCACAGAACTGCATGAAGGTCCTTCGGTGACGAGAGGACTCCGCTCCTATCAACTCGTGCTGCGGCCCTCCCTGTGGCTCCTGTCTCAGACGCGCGACTCGCGCATCTGGATGGATCAGACGGCTATCGATGTTCTCGACACGCTGATGCAAGAACATGGGCTGAAGCATGCCGACACGAGCGGCGTCCTCAGCCCAAAACCGCTCCACTATTCGTGCCAGTTCAACGAAAGCGATCTTCGTTATCTCTTCCGGCGGTTCGAGGAGGACGGATATTTCTGGTGGTTTACGCATCGCAAGGGCGCGCATACGCTGCATTTGGTCAACCACACCTCCGGCTGGCTTGACCCCTCCGACGCCGCCCAGGGTGAAGGCAGGGTCAGGCTCGCGCGCGGCAGCTCGAACCAGAACCACATCCGCGAGTGGATGCGCCGCTTTTCCTATGTGCCAGGAAGCCGCACAGGAGCGGACTGGAACTACAAGACCTTCGGCACCATCCCACAAAACACCACGCCGTCGCTGGTCGATTTGCCCGGCAATGACAGGCGGGAGGTGTTCGAATGGCCGGCACGGGCAATGATGCACGACGAGGCAGAACAGGTGGAGAAGCTTCGCTCGCAGGCAAGCGAAGCGGATCACGAGCGGGTGACGGGGGCGTCCACGGTTCGCGTCCTTGAACCGGGTCGTCGCTTCACGCCATACGACGTGGCCAATCCGGACGCGCTCTATGAGGAGCATGTCATTGTTTCTGCCGAGCACGTTATCATCGACCGTTCCTACGAAACGGATTCCAGCACGGAACCGGAATATCGCAACACGTTCGAGGCGATCCCGTCACGGGTTCCTCTGACCCCGCATCGCACCACGCCCAAGCCGAAAATAGAGGGCTTGCAGGTCGCGGTTGTCGTCGGGCCTGAGGGTGAGGAAATCCACTGCGATCCGGACGGCTGCGTAAAGCTGTGGTTCCCGTGGCAGCGCCATCGCGCCAGGAAGGACGGGTCCGACACCAAGTGGGTCAGGGTCGCCACCAACTGGGCCGGCCAGGGCTGGGGCGGCCAGGTAATCCCACGGATCGGAATGGAAGTACTCACGGCATTCCTGGACAGTGATCCCGATCGGCCGATCGTCGTTGGCTTGGTGCCCAATCCGAAGAACAGGGTTCCATACCAACTTCCGGCCAACAAGACCAAGAGCGTGTTCCGGACCAACACGCACAAGGGGACCGGGTTCAACGAACTGACCTTCGAAGACGAGAGAAACCGTGAGGAAATCTACCTTCATGCCCAGAAGGACTTTACGGCCAAGGTCGAAAATCATGCGACCGAGCGCGTAGATGCCAACAAGATCGTCTCCGTGGGCGGCATGTCCCTGACCGAAGTCGAGAGGTCGAGCACGCAAAACATCGCTCAGAACCTGTCCATCAATGTCGGCACGGGCTCATTTGGCAATCTCATCAGCGGCGAGGCCCGCCGTGATCCCTTTGGTATGCGTCCCGCCGGCTATTTCCTGAGCCATTCTCTCGACCAGGCCGTTGGGCGGGGCAATCTCAGTATCGACGCGGCCAACTCCATCCGGATAAATACCACATCAGCGTACAGCATCGAGGTGTCAGGGGTGTATCTCACGACTGTAGGTGCCGCCTATACGGTCAATGTCGGCGGAGCCGCGTTCATTTCCACGGGGCAGGATTCGAGAGAGGTGGTCGCAAAGAAGAAGATGATCGACGCCCATGGCGAGATACATTTCCGATGCGGCAAATCGGAAATCTTGATGCAGCCAGACGGCACGATCACGATGAAGGGCGTCAAGCTAATCGTCCAGGAAGAGGAGCATATCGATATGAAGGCCGCCCGCATTGACCTTAATTCCTAGAGGACGACGGGATGCGAAATCTACGGTACCCAATGGCGATTTTGTTGCCCATTTTATTGGCAGGCAGCAGCTACTCGTACGCAGTCGCGGAGGATAAAAAGAAGATGCTTTCAGACGTAACGATTTACCTCAAGCCACCAATCCTTGGTCGGGGTGGAACGGTAATTGTCTTGCCAAAGCAGGTGTCGACCGAAGACTGGAGGCAATCGACAGGCTTCGAAAATCCGGCCCTAAATGATCAACGAGTTAGTAGCGCCAAGCCAATCGGCGACGCCGACCGTCGACTCGGCGCGGTGGCGTCAGATGTCGTGAGCATTGTTCAGTTCGACTATCCAGAAGACGGCACATTTCGCTTCCGTTTCGCGCCGTTCCCCGGAGCCGACTATCCAATGGAGAAGCTCGGGACCAAGCAAGTGAGCATTGGAGGGGTCGGGCAGGACATGCATCCGGTAAGCCAAGAGATTGTAAATGTCGGCCCGCTTCAAGTTATGCATATACTGGGAACCGACCATTCCGAAGAAGAAAGTCGGATAGCGGGCAGTGCGAAACGAATAGGGTTTCTAACCGAACGATATAGTTGCGTGAAATTCGACCACGTACTTTCCTGCTCGGCATCGAAGGATAGGTTTCATGACTGAAATCGCTCTTCATACACGTTCCTTTCATCCTCAGGAGAACTTTGGGGCTGGAGGATTGTTCTACGAGGGGGACAATAGAGGATTTTCGACCAGCCTTGGGGCAACGTCCAGAATTAAGCATGAGGTCGTGATCAATCTGGAAGCTGCAAAACTAATCGCCAGACCAGCAATATCGGACGTCAGCCGGAATGCGATTTTCGGCTTGGATCAGGACTACAGTGATCCTCGAAAGCAGCCCAAGGCAGAGGTGCACGGCCAGGTGGACCCGTATCGCAAAGATGGCGATCAGCACGCGCAAGTCTTTCTCTCCTACCGCGGCCAAAATTTCGCCATGCCCAATTCCGACGCTTGGCACGACTTTTACAAAGGCGTGGTTCCTGAGCTCGATGTGTCCAATTCGCTCGACATCCACATTGACCGGACGAGCAAAAAGATGACATTCGCCTGCCGTATGGTGGGCGACGGCTTTCCGAACGCTGAAAGCTTTCTCCTCGACAGTTCCAATCAGCCACTTTTTCTGGTGACACATCGACGGATCGGGTCAGCGACCGGGCAGCTCCATGGCAATCGGAGGATCGCCATGGCAGCCGCATCGGGGAAGGTCGATTTCCCAAGCGATCTGCTCGGCTCCGGCTTGGAAGCCTACTTCGCGCTTGACTATGCCACGCATGTGGGCGGTCCCATCGATTTGTTCGAGGAAAACGGAGGGAAACCTTCAAGCCGTGGCGCTTGGAACCAGATGCATGCAAGGCGAGACGCACGCGGCGACTGGATCCGCCGTTGGATATCGGACAACGATGTCCAATGGGTTAGAGGCCGTGCGGGCAGTTCCATGCCGTGAGCGAGTTTTTGGTGTTTTGAAGGGGCCACTCATGAAGCGATCGGCTGTTGCTATGCCTGCAACTTTCGCTGACGGGAATGAAGAGCGGGGCTTCGTATGGCAATTCATAGAGACGCATCCGTGTTTGGAGCGCGAGACATCGGGAAAAACATGCAAACGTCCGTAGGAATGACGAGAATGCCAGGGTTTTGACAATGGACTTGAGAGGTTAAGGCCATGCCACCAGCACATCGACGAGAAGACATCGGCTCGGGTCATGCATGCCATTTTCCTCCGAGCAATGCGACGGGTGGCAGCCCCAATGTCTATGTCAACAGCAAGCCACTCATGCGAGTGGGCGACGCCTACGAACCGCATGGCTGCTCCTCATGTCCCGAGCCCGCATATGGACGTTCTTTGACCGTAGGGTCGGGTTCCGTCTTCATCAATGGCAAGCCAGCCGGGCGGGTGGGCGACGCGATCGACTGCGGCGGGCATGCCCAGTCGGGATCGGAGAATGTCGAGATTGGCGGCTGAGAACGCAATGACGCAGTACTCCGGCACATATTGACACGGACCCGTCTCACCTCCCCGGTCGCGCATATCTCAACCTGCGAGAAGTCGTCGCATGATCTGTTCGACGATGCAAACGAGACCGCAGGTCCACCCTAGCCCGTCGCCGTGGTGCGGATGTCCTCGTCACCCCCCGATTTTGAGAGTTCCCCAGCGCCCATGTGCGGCTATACCTATGAGGGTGTTTGTCCGAGGAAGATGGAATGGAATTGGTTGTATTTGGGTATCAGATCGTGCCGGGCAGTGACGATTCTTTGGGCTTCGAGGCTTCCCTGGAGGATTGCCAGCGTGAAGCATTGTCCGAGCGTGAAGAACTTCGGCGGCATGACCCGGATCTGGAGCCCCTTGGAGCAATGGCCATATATCGGTTCACCATGGCTTGGCCGGACATCGACGGGCTACTTGCCGTGCTGAACGAGAAGACCTCGCTGCTGAATGCCCTTATCGTCGAGCGCAAGCTTGTAGGTGTTGTGGCGGACTAAACCCTGGTTCCTGCAACGGCATCGAGCCACCGCTTCGCTCCAGGACGCATGCCTGCCTGTCCGCTTCCGTACGCAAGCCCCCTCCTTACTTAAAAGTGGTGGAAGGCTCGCCTCGCATTCCCTATAGTTGCCTCTCCCATCAAGGCGGGTCTTCAACTTCGACTTTTTCCCTCAACTGGACATCCCAGGGCGGGCCGGCGGCCGGAGCGCGCTTCAGTGCAGCTCCGGCCGCACTTTCCATCGGAACCAATTGCCCAGCGGGGCGTTTGAGGTGGGTCGCGAGGGTACTTCCCCCGTCCCCGGAAAAGATCGTTCGCACCCCCAACGAACATCCCCTCGCGACCCTTCCGCCCACTTCAGGGAACCGTTCCACAAATTTCGACATCGCATTCGGGACCGAACGTGTTCAGCCTCCCTACGTCGTTCGCACAGCCGTCACAAAGGCCTCAACAAAATCTGGCAAGGCTTTGTGAATGCCCCCCTTGGAGGCTTGGATGCGCGAGAAGAAGCTTCGGGAGATCGAGAAGATCGCGAATACGATCAGAGAACTCGCTATCCCCGGAATGAAGCCCAAGGCGCTGGTGGATGCGGTTAAGGCACGGCATCCCCAGGCGACGAGAAAGGAAATCGCCCGAGCGGCATTTCTCGGCGTGATACTTTCTGCTGAGTACGCTCCCGAGGACACGCTAGCCCTTCACGACATCGCCGTGGAAACCCGTGACGACACTACGGACTAGGCGCGGTTGTCCGATAGCGGGCCACCGTCGTCCGCTACAAGTGGAGCCGGATCGATGGATTGATGCCGTGGATTTTTCGGCCCCACATAGCTTTAGCCTGCCGCAACGGTTCCCTTGGACCAACCTCCCTTAGGGCGTCGGGTTGGTTGGTAGGCATGGCACATTCGCACTATTGCGAGATCGAAACCTGAAGGCCTTTTCCACCCGGTGAATTTCTATTCTTGGTGCTTTGTCTTCCTCCAAGATTATGACCCCCGGGGCATCGTCACTCCCTGAACACGCTCTTCGAAAGGCCGTCATCACGGGGCCATAAACAAACTGGTAGCGACCAAGGTCGATGCAGTTGGGTTCTCCCGTAGTCGTCGGATTTCCGTTGGCATCACACCTCTCTGTATAGGAGAAATTGCTTGCCGCCGCTGATAGTCGGCTGAGAGCGGCGCTCGAACCGTAAGTTTCCCAAAAGAAGAACAGGACGAAAGCGAAACATCCGAAGAGAACGCCGATTCTGAAAAGACCGCGAGCTAGGCTAGGGCCGTTGTCGTCATCCTGCAATTTCATGCTTCTCTCATGGGAATTCTGACCTTCTACCTGCTGTGCAAAATTGCGGATGAAGTGCAGCGCGTCGGCCGTCGCGGGACGTAGATGCCCAACTCGCAACTGACGAGCGGTTGACGCCCCCAGCGTAGCTTTAGTTCTCAGCAGTTGCAATGTGACCAGCGTCCATGGAACTTCTGATTGCGCCCTTTTAGAATTTCTTGGGGAGAAGTCTGATAAGCATCTCCCCTATTGAAAGTGGCGGCGTCCGGGTCATGAAGGGTGAAGAGCAGGTGCGTAGACATTTCCCGATCTCGCTCGTTGGCCTGGTCGTGACCGGGTGCGTCTTCGCCCTTCAAGCCATACCGTTCACGGGCATTTTCCTGATGTTCGCGATGGCGATGGTTTGGTCGGTCGTGCTCGTGAATGGCAGCATGATTGGGGTCGCCATCGAGGCGATCATGGGGCGGGTTTCGCGCCTGTGGCTTCTGCTGCCACTGATCTTTTACGGAGGGTACTGGACGGTTGCAGCACTGGAACATTCCGCGTTGCGTGAGCTCAGCAGCCTCACCGACGCAGCTAACATGCAGGTCATGACGGGATTTGATCCTGCTCACCACGCCCTCGTCTTCGAGAGAGACGAAAACGGGAATAGCGCCTGGCTCACCAATAACTTCGCGCTAGCGGTCGCTTACACCGTCAAAGGCAATGTTCCAGAGGGTTATCTGTCCAAGCGGATGATCGAACGACCACTATGCGTCAAGCTCCGCGAGACCCGCGAGCTACAGTCTACAAATGTGCAGACTTCGGAGTTTCGTGATGGTGAAGCCTTCGCCTACGGACCCTTGGAAACACGTTTCTGCAATCTGTCGATGCCGGAAAGGCCAGAACTACCGATCGTTACGGTGAGCCGGAAGGAGACGACGGATTCCGAGAAAAGCCTGCCAGTGACACGGATAACGACGACCATCACCATGCCGGACGGCCGCAGTTTCCAGCTCCTCGGGGGCGTCGCCGCACCTCTCGGATGGATACCGATGCCGATCATCGGCTGCGGTCTTGATTCTGGAGCGGCGAGATGGGAATGCGGTGCCTGGCTCTCCCGAAACAGTCATACGCCCATTGTCCCGGGCGGCACCCCATACAGGCAAGCTTCAAATGTCCTCGCACGGGCTCTCGGACTTGTGCCTATCGCGATCGAAGATCGAGCCGGAAGCGATAGCGCTATGGTGCTGGCGAATATCGCCAGGATACAGGAGGCAACCCTGGCACGCCAGCTTTCCAACGTCGACGCGATGATCGCAGACCCGACAGCGAAGGTCACCGAATGGCAGATCGATGTCCTGGTCAGTCGCGCCGATGCCCTTGCCTCCCACGCCGGCGCGGTCATGACGGGCATCGAACGAGCAGCGCGCTTGCATTTAAAGGCGCGCGAGAGCGGCCGTATCCTTGCTCGACTTGCGGCCGCTCTGCCCCCAGGTGAATTCGCCGAACTCAAATCCCGTCTTCTGTCGATCTACGCGGATGCTGGCAACGATCACTGGCTTTGGGAGGCGGAGCCGCTACTCCGGCGGCTGGGTGACCTCGGCCCCGATGCCTTGCCCTACCTGATCAATCCACGCGCTTCGTTACCCTCCGTCGATGGAGCAGCCATAGAAGGCCTATGTCGTGTCGGCTCTTCGGCGCGCGTGGTCGCCGAACCTGTCCTGCTGGCCCTGTGGGCTAAGCCCAATCTTTCATATGACCTCCTTAATGATCTGTTTGTGGCGATGCGCCGAATGGGGATTTCTCCCCCGCCTCTGGTCGACGATAAGCGTAATCTCTTCGTCAAACTTCAAGCCGACTGGGAGAATGTCTCACCGTCGTCACCGTCCCGGGTTTGTGCGGCCAGAGAGGAACGCATCGCACGGGAGCAGGAAAGGATTGGCGGCGTCCGTCGACATAACCTGTACTGAAACGCTGCTCGATAGTTGGGAGCTTCGCACCCTGAAACGCGGAAGCGAATGAACCGCTTTCGGCACCTACTCGCCTCCAAGCATCGATCTGTCGCGCTGCTGACCCCCTATTTCATCTGGTTGGCTGGGACCGCGCGGTGAGTTTATTTCCGTCAGGATCGCGAAGATAGGCGACGAATGAGCCGTTCGGGCGTTCCCGTGGCGGGCTCTCGATCGCTGTGCCACCATGCGCGATACCAGAGGCATGCCACGCTAGAACATGGTCGGCGCTCGCGGCGGCGATACCGATCGTCCCGCCGTTGGCTGCAGTCGCCGGGTTGCCGTCGATAGGCTTGGTGATCATCAGCCGACCGCCCTCGTGGGTATAGATCAGCCTGCCTCTCGCATCCATCTCGCCGGGCCTGCCTCCCAATGCAGCGAACGTGGCGTCGTAGAAGTTTCGGGCCCGCTCCAAGTCGTTGCTTCCAATCATAACGTGGGTGAACATGCTTCATCTCCAGAAAGCTACCAAATAGTCCCCATCTTGCGTAACCTGACCTGGCTGTTTGGTGTCACAAAACCCCGGTCAAAGCGGCACCAGTTTTCGTGACTTTTGCGCCGACCCGCAATATGCAGTCATGCAAGAGGTGCAATGACCGATATGGCCCTTCTCCTCCATGACGCGTTACGGCCCATCCAGTCATTGGCGTCGAAAAATCCGCCGCGGAACTCCAGCTTTTGCGAACGAGTTCCGTGACGAGAATCCTCAAACCCCTTGAGAGAAAGCCGATACGTTGCGAAAGTTAGTATTTTGCGACGGCCTTGGGTCGGCCATCGCTCATCAGTTCGATGAGTCTATGCAGACGAGTCACCACGTCATTGGTTTCCAAGAGTTGCTGCTTGTGTTCGATAGGGGTGGATAGCAACGGGGCGACTGTGTCGGCTAAGAGGCTCGGATTTCCGATCGAAGGTAGGCCGAACCTAGCCTTTGATCCCGGCGGTAGTGCAGAAAAATCGACCTCGGCGTACGTCTGGTAGGCATCGAGAACCGCACTCGACAAAGCGGCGGCCTCCGCCGACTGGCCGCGTTCGTCGTCGATTGGTGCAATCTCCGCCGCCAGAAACACGTCATCGGTGAGCCGGACCATGCCTGTTCGCTGAAGCCCGCAGACGGTAACCTTGAGAGTCCCGTCCACCTGTGTCTGGCGATCGACTACGTTTGCTATGACTCCCACTGGATAGAAGGCTTCAAGAGTGCCGGGATGATCGTCGCCGCCATGCCTTTGGGCGACGACGAGAACGCGCCGGTCGCTGGCAAGAGCGTGTTCCACGGCCTGTCGGGTTTTCTCGCGCGCCACGAAAATCCGCGAGATCATGTGCGGAAACATGACCAAGTCCCGCATAGGAACGAGGGGGATCTCCGCCCCCGCTGGAATAGACGTTTCGCTACTCACCGATTTAGCTGGCGGCTGCGTCGCTTGGATCATTGCGGCCAATACGTTCCAGTCTCGAAAGCCAAGAATTCGAGCAACGAGCTCCTGGCTCTCACTGTTGGTGAAGGCGAAAGATTTGGCGTGAAGCGCTTCACGTAGGGTTTTTGCCATAGCTTTGGCATCGCGGAAATCGCGCATGGGATGATCCTTTGCATAAACGAACGGAAAGCGTCAGGGGCTTGCGTTGCTGACCCGTTCGTTCGGGCAAAGAGAGCCATAAGCGGCTCGATACATTCACCGTACCCCAAGGGGGCGCAAGCAGCAGGTCGTATCCACCGAGGACTAATTGTTCGCAGAAGGTTTGTTGCCTGTCAATCTTAGGCTTGGCGAGAGCCCGTTCTGGGGAAGGTGTTGGCGCGAAGCGGCCGCAGTCTACAAAGTGGCCTCAGACGCATACATTTGCGCTATCTATGTCGGACGGACTAACACAAGGAGTCACAATGTCCGCTGAAGCCAAAGTACACGTTTTCACCGCGATGTTCGAAGCCAACGAAGATGCGTCCGCATTCGGACATCCTCATTGGGAACCTGAACCCAATGGCGACGCGTCTGACGACGAGTACGCCGCGTGGGAGGACCGCAATCCTATATGGCCACTGAAATCGGAACTAGGTCACCGCCTCGACAGCGATTCATTGAAGTCATATGGAAAAGCGGCCAAGAGCCGGATTGGGACTATTTGCGGTCTCGGCTACACGACACGGATGTTACCGAAATCGAGAAAAGCGGGACACCCGCGAATACCTTTGTCCTTGTGGACCAGACGGCGTTCGGTGACGATGAGGTTGAGCTTCGGTCCACCCCGAACCTAACCTATCACGGAAGTTATCCGTCTCTCCGGTAGCAATATCCCATACCCACGACGGTTGATCACTGGATTAGTGGCGTGGCGTTCGACTGATTCTTCACGATGAAAGGACCTGAGGCATGGACACCGTCCGCATCGCCGCCGTGCAGACGCCAGAATTCAGGGGAGACGTTGAAGCTTCCCTATCCTACGCCGCGGGGGTCATCACCGAGGCATCGGCTCGTGGTGCCCGATTGCTTTGTTTCCCGGAATGCTTCTTGCAGGGATATCTGCTTGACGAGGCCGAGGCCCGGCGATCTGCACTAGACCTCGCTTCGCCAGAATTTCAATCCATCGTCGCTCGACTGCCGTTGACGGACATGGTCATCGCCCTGGGCATGATCGAGGCAAGTTCAGGTAGTCTCTTCAACACCGCAGCGGTCATCCAGAGTGGAGCGATCAAAGGGTTTTACCGAAAAACACATCTCCTCAAGTCGGAGGGTTTCTTCGCTCCAGGTGCGGAAACCCCTGTGTTCTCGGTCGAAGGACTGACGTTTGGTATCAACATCTGCTACGACACGAACTTCCCGGCCATGGCGAAGGTGATCGCCGATCAAGGTGGCACATTGATCGTCTGTCTCGCGAACAACATGATGCCTCGCCAACGAGCAGCAGAGTACCGTGATGTGCACAACATGGTGCGTGCCGAGAGATGCAAGGAGCATAGTCTCTGGCTCGTTTCATCGGACATTTTCGGAGAGCGAGATGGACGGGTGTCGTGGGGACCTACCACCGTGATCGACCCGTACGGCCGGGTCGTGGCGCAACTCGAATTGGAAAAGGCTGGGCTGCTGGTCTTCGACATCCCGATACTGCGGCAATGACTCCCGTTGGCCGCAATGCCGTCGCCGGATGTTCCTGTATGATACGACCCGCCGCTCCACTGAGACTGCTCAGACTGCCCGAACTTCGGCAAGCCGCTTGACCGCGTAGTCGTCGTTCCAGCAGACGGCTACCTCCCATGCGGCTGACGCTTGCGCTACGATGTCATGCGCGCCATCGCCGAGATCGGCGGCATTCTCGGGTCCCCGCCACTTGCAATTATCAAGAATGCTGGCGTGGCTCGACAACCAGCTGGGCGTTATCGCATCGAGGATGCCGTCTTAAACCGTTCAGTGTCGTTGACGTCTCATTCGTTGATCCCCCGCAGACAGCTCCTGCGAGAGCTTCTCGCTTATCCTCAATATGGCTGCCACAAATTTGATATTCGCGCTTGAGCGTGGAGAACATCGAGATCCAAGTCGGCGTATATGTCGTTACCTCCGGACCTCAGCAGGCTCCTTCAGCTGTATACCAGAAACAGTGTGACCAGGGAGTCAAACATCAGACAGAAACACGTGATACTAAACCCCCGATGCCTGCTTATCCCGAAGGAATTCGTCACGGCCTGAGACACAGCCATCAACATGTAGAAAAGAGGCCATATGAACAACGCCCCGCCGATGGTGTATTTCAGTCCCTTGTATCCATAGCGCATCAAATCGAGATAAATGATATCGGCAAGATAACATCCTGACATGAACAAAGTTATGTATACATACCTTATTTTCGTTCTGTATCTCGTTCGAATTACAAACGAGAAAATGCAAAATAGGAGAACGGATAGGGAGAAGTAGATATTTAGAATAAGTATCGGTGTCATCGTTATTGTGTGCGTCGACATCTCAACCTTCCGCTTTACCAACCGTGCTGGAACGAGTGATAAACGATTGCACCACTGCCTTCTCGCTCCCCACCGAGACTGATCGAACCGCACGAACTTCGGCAAGACACTTGACCGCGTAGTCATCCTTCCAGCAGACGGCGGCCTCCCATGCGGCTGACGCTCGTGCGGCGATGTCATGCGCGTCGTCATCGAGATCGGCGGCGTTGTCGGGCAGCACAAGGTCAAGGTCGGGGATGTCGACGTGGGACTCATCCCAGTCGATCAGCGCGACCCGGTCTGCGGTCATGCGGACGTTGCCCGGGTTATTTGGGTTGCCGTGGACAACGCATGTCCGACGCCCGATGAGCCGTGCCCACGCTGCTCGACATCGAAGAACACCCTCGGGCGGCATCGCGGTGAGGTTGATCCTCGTTCCGGTCTCGGCCTGCAGGAGGTCGATCGATGACCGCCAACCTGGGCGCTGCGGCCAGCCCAGTGTCAATCGATGCAGTTCCCGGAGCGCGTCGGCGACGCGACGCCAGTCGGACTTCGTCTCGGGCGGTCCGCCCTCCATGTATTTCATCACCACCAGACCGTCCGCGAACAGGCGGCCGTCCGTCGTCGGGATCGGTACTGGAACGGTCATGCCTTCACGGTCGAGGTATCGGAGCAGGTCTGTTTCCCATGCGAGGTCAGCGTCGCTCCTGGAGCCGAGACGCCCGACGGCGATCCGGCCGTGGATGCGAACGCTCCACACGTCGTTGGCCGATCCACCAGCCAGCGGTTCGATGCGAACCGCGTCTTCTCCCCATCGCCCGAGTGCATCCCATCCCATTGGCTAACCTTCGTGGTCGAGATCAAATTGACGGGAAATAGAGGGAATTTCAGACGCCACAATGTCCCCTGAGTGCCGCCAGTCAGACATCCGCCTATCGGGCGCAATAGGCCCTGTTCGCAAGCCCCGAAAGCTCGGTTCCTTCCACGCTGCCCGTCATCGCGGTCAACTCGATCACTTCTCCGCATCCCGTATCGAATTCGAACTCGATGTAGTGGGCCGTTGGGGGATCGAATGACATCCGGGGGCCGAGGATACGGATGTTGCGGATTTGTCGGTCGAGATCAACAACCCTGATTTTGTCGGGAGAGGAACGCGCCTCCTGCTTGATCAGGAACTCCAGCATGGGGCGGGCTGCTTCCTCGGTGTCGATCGGGTGGTACTCTCGGGAACCATGAAGATACAGGGCGAGGACGGCGAGAAGCAGGCACGCCACTGATCCCGTAAGCGCACCGCGTCGCCAATGGCGGCCCCTGCCAAGGACAAGCGTCAAGCCAGCAGCAAAACATGAAGCTAAGGCAAGCCAGATTGATCCCAAAAAGATCAGCCAATCGTTTGGAGTTTCACCGTTGCCAACAGAACGGGCGATGAGCCAAGTCAATAGCGCTAGCGCCGACATCGCGAGGATGACGACAACAACGACACCAAGAGTCGCCACATACTTGGTCACCGACGTCATTCGCCTCTTCATGGCTTGTCCAAGCGCGGGGGGTCGCCCACCTTACGTTTCATCATCTGTGATCAACGGGACGCGCGACAGACCCGGGCTGAAAAAGCCATCGTTCCATTCCATCATAGATGACGCAGTTTCAAGGAGAACGCGACGTGAGCGAGCCTCCCAGCGACAGGACCTACTCGTGGCTATTGTTACCATCCCGTCATTCTCAACTGGGGCGCTGGTGTCCGGCCTACCGCCGCCCGATCCCGAGAATGATGATCAGGAACATAAAAACTGGCATTCCGGTCAAAAGGCTTACCCACCCGAACATAAGGAGCGCTCTCAGGGTCGGCACGCAGCGGAATATCCAGAAAGCGCTGGCTGAGGGGCAATAGGTGGCATGGGTCCCGCCGTGTAGGACGATCATAGTGAGAGTAGAGGCTGCTATCGCTCCGGCGATTGCGCTCATGACAAGCGCATAAATCAGCCGGCGGGAGATCCTTATCGGTTTCATTGCCGCCCCCTATCACGTCGATGGAAAGCGCACCGCATTGGCTACAGGCGGGCCGCGGAGGTTCCGAGCGGTTGTCGCTGTCACGTTTCCCCGAACTGTACTGCCGATAGGAAGACTGCTTGACTTCATATTCGTAAAAGGAAGAGATCCGAGGCTCAAAATTGCCGGCCACCAACAATGCAAGGTATGGGGCAACAGTGATGTCTTGGTTGAGCGCGCAATTCAACGCCGTAAAAGGGTTGATGGTTGACGAGATAGTTTCAGAAATTGCGATTGAGTCATCAGTAGGAAAAGCACTTTGCTGGTGCCAGTTGAGGCGACGCAAGTCGTCGGCGGAAACGTACGTGGTGATCAAATCCAAGGGTGGAGATGCCACGGTATGGGTTCCGATTGAATTGAGTGAGGCGCGCAAGCTAGCGGCATACCTCGAACAAATTACGGCTAACGTTGAACCCCTTACAAAACCTCCGTCCTCTTTGTGACCGTATAAGTAAGCTTCACCCTTCAAGCCCCACACGAATTTAGGGTGCGGGTGTCGTCATCACCGCGAATCGACCCAGGCACTTCGGCCAAGGAGGCGGCTGGCCGACTCACGAATCAACGAGCTGTGCCTCGATTGCGGCCTTATCAACCACCGACCATACCGAACTGATCTTCGATCCCGTGAACTCGTAGAAGACGTTCTCCGTGAAGGACACGCGACGTCCGTTGACGCTCAGGCCCAGAAACTCGCCCTTCGGGGAGCAATCGAATGAAAGGGGCGCGGCAAGGCGCGGCGGCTCGCAGACAAGCAGTTGAATGTTGAAGTGCAAATCCGGGATATCTGCGAAATCCTTCACCAGCATTTCCCGGTAGCCCGTAACCTTAGCAGCCGACCGTTATGCTGTACGTTATCGTCAACGAAGCGGCCAAGCTCGTCCCAGGCCTGCCGATTGAGGCAATCCAGGTAGGCACGATATGTATCAGCGAGTTTTCCGATCATTGGCTGTCTCCCTCCGCCGAAGGCCCAAATGCCGAGCAGTCCTTAAAAGGTGGAGATATGGCGCACCCTCCCCTTCCTCCAAGTCGGCGACTGGCGTCTTCATTGGCAGGTAGCGCGAAAGCTGCCTTGACGACGCGATCTCCTGTCACACTTAGAAAGACCGGGGATCACAGCCCATAACATGACAGGAGGCCACACTGAGCAGTGACAACATTATGCCGTTCCGACCGTCGGACAGTCTTTCGAAATTCGTGGCATCGCCCCTGGTCATCAGGCGTTACGGCGGTGCGAACGCGGAGGGCTTGGCCGCATACGAGCGCGACTACGGTGTCCGTTTCTCCGATGCATATCGGCGTTTCCTGATGCGGGAAAACGGGCTGGACTACGCTCTTCCTCATGATGGCATTGATGCACTGCCTACTGATCAGCGTCGTGACGCGTTCATCCTATCGGATATCAACACCCTGTTCGGCATAGGCAACGGCCATCCTTATTTCGATCTCGAAGCCCTCGCACCAGAGATGGGCTTTCACGACTACAACCTCACACCGTTTGCGCATGTTGTCGGTCTCGGCGGCGATTTCTCCACCCTCGTCGAGATCACCGAAGGCGAGCATGCGGGCAGGATCATTTATACCGACGGCGAGTTGTTCCACGGCCTTACCCACGACGACCTGGACGGCAAGTCCGCAGACGCAGCCGTCGAATATCTGTCGGAGATCGGCTACTACGCTCCCATTGCGAAAGATTTCGACGACCTGCTCGACAAGTTCGCCCGCCTCAGCTGAGAACTCTCAGGGTGTCAGCAGGGCATTGCTACCTCGACCAATCGCGTCCAGTAGGCGACACCGTATGATATCGCGGCATCGTTGAAGTCATAGGCGGGATCATGCAGGCCTGCCGAGCTGCCGTTGCCAAGGAGCGCGATGTTGCCGGGCCGTTGTTCCAGCATGAACGCGAAATCCTCAGGCCCCATGAGCTGCGGGTGGTCGGGTCAACGGCATCGAACCCCATGACGGCACGGGTGCCCCCCGCACGGTTCGTGCTCCCGAACGGCGACGTAGCCAGCCCGGACAATCTCACCTAAGCCGCTTAGGTTTTCGGGTATTTGCAGGGTTGATTTACCCCAAGCCCAATATCCAAGACCTCACGGCCGTGATTGGAAAGCCGTAAACCTCTTCGAAAGAGGAACATCGCACTCCTCTACCGGTTGATGGTGTCGAGGAAACACGATGAACGCGACCTGTGTCAGCCACCAGCATCCCTCGGTCGCATTTTACCGGGACTCGGAGACGGTGATTAGCCTCCCAGTGAACACCCTTTCGCGGGCTGATCTGGCCGCTGCCACGGCGGTCCTGATGTGAACGAAACAGTCGAAACGGCGCTTTTGGTCACGGTCGTCCTCGCCATGCTCGCTTACGGCGCATGGTGGCGATAAGAGCCGCCACCGCCAGCTTTGACATTCACTAGGTTCATCCTTTTGTCGCCAGCGTATTAATGATTTTCAGGCTTCCGGCTGGCCAGGAAACTGATTTGGGCATATACAGGCACATCTCCCAGGAGATGTGGCGGACCCAAGGCCCGGCATCGATTAGCCGGGCTTCTTTCGCGTTACCCCCCGTCATAAGCAGGCGGAACAAGCAGCGCACGTACACAGCATATCCACAGAACATACCCTCTTTTCCATCACAGCCTGTGAATAATGCAGTCCATTCACCGGGGACGCTGGCTCAGTGAATAAGGTAGATCGGTCTAGGCCGACCCTCCCGTCCCATTCCAACGCCACTGTCTTCGACATCGTTGCTTTATCTGCCGGAACCTCTGTCGATGATCGCAGTTCTTCATCTCCCCAAATGATGGAGTTTCCATGGACATCTCTAGCACCCGCAGTATCTTATCGGACAGACCCGAGCAGACCGCCGGGAGCCTCCTCAGCGCCCGACTGTCTAAAGGTTACAGCGTGAGCGAACTCGCTATCGCGACCGGCCTGACCGAGACCGAGATCAAGCTCGCGGAAGACGGGCGAATGCAGAAGCCCGACTACATCCGCCGTATCAAATCGGCGCTCGCGTAGAGCGCGGAGTATCGATGGACGACTTTCGCTCGGAATTTTTCGATACGATCCAGGACCTCTGCGACATCGCGGAAGGACCTACGCTATTTGACCAAGCCGTCTGGAAAGCGGAATACCTGACCCGATCCGGCCACTGGTACCACTACTACGGGGTCGTCAAAGGCGGGAAGGCAGCGTCGATCGGGCACGACTACGATTGTCGTACGGGCATTTCGCATGACGTCGACGCTCACACATTCTTATTCACGCTCCTCGACTTCGCGACCAATGACGCGATCGCCTCGTATTGCGGCGGACGTTATACCGCGACGGACATTGTGGAGGAGGTTGAGACCTCGGGACTGCAATCGTCGGAGGTTCTTCGGATCGGCGTCGAGGTGCGCGAGCGGCTGGCATGTGGTCGCTCCGTGACGACGGTGACCGATTTCGCGTTCGTCGGTCTGCTCCAGAATAGACGGGAAGATGTCAAACTGCGGTGCCTTTCATCGCGGGAACAGGTTTCGCCGAAATGGTGCCGGGGGCGGCGCTTCATCGGAAGCGCTCCTCAGTTCGTCGGCAATGGCTGAACCGGTAGTTCTAGTCGTGAACCTCCGCCCAGTGGGGATATGTCACGTAGGCCGTGAGCGCTCCCTCCCCCTCCGTCGTAATCGTCACCGCCTCCCCCTTGGGCATGTAGACGATCTCGCCCGGACCCGCCGTGACGGTGCCAGCTCCCGTCGAGACCGCTAGCCGCCCTTCCAGAACGATCATGACGTCATCGACTGCTATGGTTTCTGTGAGGGTCTGACCCGGAGCATACCGGCCGTAGCCGATGGTGATCGGCCCGCCGTTCTTCTCGTCGACCAGGTTTCCGACGAAGATATCGGCATCCTGTCCTGGAGACCTGACCATATTCGCGTCCGCGACATTGAATTTCTGGACTTTCATCGCTTTCTCCCGTTTTGAGGGAGGTAGAGCGGCTGCCAAGGATGCCAAGACCGACAAACGGCACGGCGACACGCATGTCGCCGAACGGGTGCCTTGTTCCAACACCTGCCAGAGACGTTTCATGGGGATCGGGGTAACGAGGACCATCCACGGCCTCTACAAGATGATCGACGACGTCATGTAACCCTCGAGCGAGATGGTTTCTGGTTCATCAGGATGCCTCATGCGGAACCACAGCCAAGATCGCTCGTTTATCGCCGAGATCAAGGAGACCAGACATGGCCAGCGGACCACTCAAAGCGCTTCTCGCCGTCCTCGCAGTCGCAGGATTTCAGAACCGCGATCGGATCGCCGAAATCCTAAAGGGCGTAACCGAGCGCCAACGGACGTCACCGGGTGGAGCGACACAGGGAAGCGCGGCGAATGCAGCCCCGGGATCGGATGGCGGTATCGACGACATTCTTAACAGGTTGCGGACAGGCGGACTTGGAAGCTTGGTCAGCGGCGGCAGCATCGGGTCGATACTCAACGGCGGCTTGAGCGACCTCCTCGACCAATTCCGACAGGCCGGGCAGGAGAAAAAAGGCGAGTCATGGGTCAAGCCCGGGGCGAACGATCCGATCAATGGTAGCGAGCTCGCGTCAGCGCTGGGACCAGATGTCCTGCGAGACATAGCCACGCGAACCGGCATGTCGGAAGAGGAAATCTTAAAGCGCCTCTCCGAGAACCTGCCCAATGCAGTCGACGGCCTTACACCGGACGGAACGGTTCCGCCCGCGTCCGCTACTTGACCCTGACGTAGGTTCAGCCAAACAGTCCTCGTCAGCGACTTCCTCAAGAGGCAGCAGCGAGAACAGGTTATCGATCGGCAGCTGCCGTCAGCCGCGTGGCGACCCACAACGCGAGCGCACAGAAGCTGAAGGTTCCTCCCAGCAAGCAGACTCCCGGCCAGCCGAACCATCCGTAGGCGGACGTTCCCGCGATCGCCCCGATGGCGCTGCCCATTGAGTAGAAAATCATGTAGCCGCCGATCAGCTGACCGCTGCGTAGTGGATTCAGAGCCACGACGACGCTGAGATTGGTGACGTGGACGGCTTGGACTCCCAGGTCGAGCAACAGCACGCCTGCCAACATCAGCGGAATGGAAGACTGAAGGAGAGCGATTAGCCCCCAGGATACCAACAAGAGCACCAGAGAGACCCCCGTCGTCCATTTGCCATCGCCGCGATCAGCAAGTCTTCCGGCATAGGTCGCCGCAATTGCTCCGGCCAGTCCGGCAAGGCCGAATAGACCAATCCTGGTATGCGAATACAAAAACGGCGATGCACTGAGCGGCAGGACCAAGGCTGTCCAGAACGTGCTGAAGGACGCAAAGATGAGGAGCGCGAGGGGCCCTCTGAGAAGCAGGACCGGTTCGCGCAGGAACGTGCGCGGGATAGAGATCAGCGCATCGACATAAGTTCCGGAACCTGGCCCTGCGGAACGCTTGGGCAGCACAGAATTCAGAACGCCGACCATGACGACCATGGATAGCGCAGAGGCCATATACACCGCCCGCCATCCGCCGAAATCAGCAACCACACCGGCTACCAAACGCGCAGCAAGGATACCGGTGACGACGCCGCTGGTGACCATGCCGACGACCCTGCCCCGTTGGGCCGCCGTAGCCAAGGCCGCCGCATGGGCGACAAGTATCTGCACCAAGACCGCCAGCAGCCCCACAACGGCCATGCCGAGGAGAAGGATCATTTTCGACCCTGCAGTCGCCACGACCACGAGAGCGATAGACGCCAGCAGTCCTTGGACCTTGATGAGACTTCGCCGATCCACAAGGTCGCTGATCGGCACGATGAAGATCAAGCCCAACCCGTAGCCGACCTGGGTCAGCGTCACGATGAGACCGATGGCGACTGGCGAAATTGCAAGGTCCTTCGCCATGAGGTCAAGCAATGGCTGGGCATAATACACGTTGGCCACGCTGAGGCCCGCCGCCGCCGCCATGATGAGCGAATGCATTCCTGACAAGCCGTCTCCTTGCGTCCCGTGAGTAAAACGGGTTGACCTGGCATCCATTGGGTTCCTCGTGTTCTCGTTCCAATTCCTTGTTGAGACCACTTGGCTTGGTTTGATTCTAGTTCTAAGTTAGAACCAGTTTAACCCGAGGGAGATCACCGATGGTGAAACGTGTCAGCCAATGGAATGCTGGATGCCCCGTAGCCCGCTCCCTCGATGTAATCGGCGACTGGTGGTCCCTGCTGATCATCCGCGACGCCTTCGACGGCTCGCGCCGGTTCGGCGAGTTTCAGTCAGGACTGGGCATAGGCAAAGCGGTGCTGGCGACCCGATTGCGCGACCTGGTGGAACGGGGGATATTCGAAACCGCGCCAGCCTCCGATGGGACCGCCTATCGGGAATACGTTCTCACGGCGAAGGGGCGCGGCTTGTTCCCGGTGATCGTGGCGCTCCGTCAGTGGGGCGAGGATTATTTGTTCGCTCCTGACGAAAAGCGGTCTCTACTCGTGGACAGGGAGAAAGGCGCACCGATCGCACAGCTTGACGTTCGATCGAAGGATGGTCGCTCTCTTGCTTGGTTTGATACCCAGGTGCTCTACGCGGAGATTTGATCTAGCCTCAGGTTCGGTCCGCGTGGGAGGACGACTACGGCTTCAGCTGCGGGATTTCACGACCTCTTGAAACACTCGCAGCACATTCGAAATCGAATACAACCTATCTCTCAATTTCCACTTTCTCATTGCGCACGGCCGATCTAAGAGGGTTTGAGGAGAGTTTCTACGCATGGATACACATCTACAGGGCCGCCTTAGAAACTTCACCCTTCCTCGGAGGAGTGGGCTCATACCGCTTTTCGAGGCGGTTGTGAACTCGATCCATGCAATCGAAGAGCGTTTCGGTACCCCGGAGGCTGTCGGCAATAGCGGGACTATCGACATTCACATTCGTCGCGAGCCGGAACAACTCGCTCTGAATCTGCCCGGCGGGCGACGGCAGCGGACTATCACCGGGTTCGAAATCGTCGACAACGGTGTCGGCTTCACCCAGCAGAATTGGGATTCATTTAATCAGCTTGATTTCACTCTTAAGGCGGACAAGGGGTGCAAAGGCGTGGGTCGCCTGACTTGGCTCAAGGCCTTCGACGACGTCGCAATCGAGAGCTGGTATATCGAAGACCAGGTCCTGAATCACCGATCATTCGATTTCTCGAAAAGCAGAGAGGTCTCCGGTGGTGAAGCCAAGGCCTCTAAAATGGAACACACCATCGGCTCGCGCGTGTTTCTGAGGGGGTTCCGTAAAAGCTACGCTGCCTCCGTCGAGAAAACCGCCGAGGCGATAGCCGCACGCTTGCTAGAACACACCATCTGGTACTTCGTCCGAAAAGCGGGAGTCCCCAAGATCGTGATCCACGACGAACAGCTCGATGCCCCGATCGATCTCGACGATCTCTTCGACGAACACATGCATGCGGAATCGAAGCACGAGGAATTCACGATCAAAGGTGTGCTGTTCGACATCACGCACGTAAAATTCCGCCTCAAGCAAGACCGCAAACACGTGCTGGCTTACTGCGCGGGGCAACGCCTCGTCCTTGAGGAGCAAATCGACTTGCCCGGGTTAACGTCGAGCGTGCAAGATCATGATGGCCCATACAGGTACGCCGGCTATATCGTGAGCGACTTTCTCGATGAACGGGTGGTCGCCGAGAGGACGGGCTTTGACATCGAGGACGAAGCCGAAGGACTGTTGGCTGAGACGGAAATTTCCCTTGGAGATATCCGGGAAGCCGCCGCCCCGCTCATTCAGATGTTTCTCGGACAGTCACTCCTGGACAACATCGAGGCTGGCCAGAAACGCCTCCAAACCTTCATCCAAACTAAGGCTCCCCACTACCTGCCAATCGTCAGGCACATGGACGGCGACGAACTTTTCGTCGATCCGTCGACCACTGACGCGATGCTCGACCGCGCGCTCCATACGCGAAAGTACCAGGTGGAGCAGTCGCTGTTGGAGGAAGGCAGCCGCCTCCTCCGTCCTGATCTGACTGACACAGTCGAAAGCTACTCGGAGCGCGTCGCGTCCTACATGGAGAAGCTCCAGACCGTTAAGCAGTCCGACCTAGCGGCCTACGTCACCCATCGGCGCGTCGTCCTTGATCTGCTCGGCAGCGCACTTCCCATAAAGGACGACGGGTCTTTCGAAAGGGAGGAAGTCGTCCATAATCTCCTGATGCCGATGGGGGTGACGAGCGAGGACCTCGACCACCTTCGTGGGAGCAATTTGTGGCTTCTCAACGAGAGACTCGCTTTTCATCAACACTACCTCGGCTCAGACAAATCACTCAGCGCCCTCCCCTTCACTGGCGCGACCGGGGGCAAAGAACCGGATATTGTGAGCCTGAACATCTATGATAACCCGCACCTCTTCGGAGAAGTCGAAGGAGCGAACCAACCATCGATCACAATCGTCGAAATCAAGCGGCCGATGCGTAAAAATTACGGATTAGGCGAAGAAAAAGATCCTATCGATCAGGCATACAACTATGTTCGCCGCATCCGAGCGGGCGGCGTGCTTAGATCTGGTCGCCGCATTGCGAACGCCAGCGAGATTCCGGCGTACATATACGTGCTTGCTGATTTGACGCCGAAAATGCAGGAGCGGTGCGAGTATGCAGCGCTTAACGCCTCACCGGACGGCCTGAGCTATTTCGGTTGGAACAACAATCCGAGTATCAAGGCCTATATTGAAGTGATCGATTTCGAAGGTCTTCTAGGAGCCGCTGCCCAACGCAACGCCGCGTTCTTCGAGCAACTCGGCCTTGGATCAACCCCCACAGCCTCCATCCGCCGAAGGTAGCTCATCGTCTGCTCAAACGGCACGCGTACCCCCTCGGAGGCGCAACAGCGAAACGATCTTAGCTACATTCAGCTAAAACCCGGCGACGCCGTCCTGCCGATCCCTAGAAGGCGGTCGCAAAGTTGGGTTTTGGAACGTGATCAACGGCACCATGGACGCGGTGTCGGCGGACATCCGTTTGCGCCACAGACGAAAGGAACGGCAAGGCCCTCAGAAATCAAGGTCTGCCCAACATCGCGGCCGTTCACCTTAAGCGTCCCGCAACTCCTACCATGATTGCACTTCTTGGTGCCCTCGGTCCCAGGCGCACATGCGCAGGCAACAAGCTTCAGATCGGTTGAGGTTGCCGTCGCCACCAGTTCCCTGAGACGCTCGGACGCTCTGTTTCCAAGCGCGGCCTCACGGGAACATCGCGGTTCGAACTTCTCTGGTGTGTTAAAGCCCACCAAACGAACTCGAGTCCCGTTATCCAAACGTATCGTGTCCCCGTCGGCAATGGAGAAGCTTGAAGCACCCCGCTTCGCCGAAGCTCCGGCCTGCGGCGCGACGGAAGAACTCTTGAGAGTAACGTCCTCGGTGCTCGCATCAGGGGTCAAAAAGATTCCGAAAAAACCAACGATCATCACCATTGCCAACGACGCGAGCGTGAGCCCACGTCCAAGAGCAAACACTGAGCGGAACGCACGCGGGGGCCGCAAGGGATAACGGGGACGGAATGGATTGCCGACACGGAAGGGGTTGAGGCGCAGAGGATTTCGCCCGCGTGGGCGCTGAACTCTTGATGGGTCACGCGGCGACGGTGGATGGGGCTCAGGTCGGGGATTGTCAGCAACAACCCCAAGGTCCCGCCATTCCGTTGGCGTCCCCGTAAGGCGCTTCAACATGGAAAGTTGTTTTTCACTGAGCTTGGTGATCGTGTCCCATGGAGTGGTGTAGCTGGATTTCATAGCCATCGGTGATTTCCGTTAGGGTCGGGTTGCTTAGAGCCAACCTGAAGGACACCACCGATGACCGACGACATGATGAACCTGCGCTCAC
>NZ_PVBL01000003.1:0-383236 GCF_002968555.1 Neorhizobium sp. T6_25 | reverse complement strand
AACCGGCTCCAACGCTGCGCAAGATGAAAGCTTCGCGTTTCCGCCGGTTGCTCCCACCGCGCCATTTGGCGTATTCAAAGCCGCCGAGGCTCTAATCGCAGTCGGATGAAAGTTCAGTGGCAGGTCACCTTCATAGAGCATGTTCATGGAGCCGTCGTAGTTTTCGACGATCGGCCCGACCGTGCTGTAGGCCTGGACGATCTCGACGTCGGGGTTGGCTGCGCCAAAGTCCTGCATGGCCGCTTCGATGGCGGCCGCGACGCCCGTATCCGAAAAGCCGTTGGATCGCTTCACCTCGACAGCGATCACGGGTTCGCCATCGAGATAGGCGATCGACGAGCGGTCGGCAAAGCTGTCCGTCACCGCGCCAATCTCGGCCAGCTGCACCAGCTCTCCGCTCGGAAGCGGGATTGCGAGCGCCTTCAGTTCCTCGACCGAGGAAACCGCCCCAAGCGTGCGGATCCCCTGCTTGCCGCCGCCGATCTCAGCCCGGCCGCCCGATGTGTCCGACTGCACGGACTTGAGCTGCGAGGAAACGGTAGCAGCGCTGAGGCCGAGTGCGCTCATGATCTGGGGGTTGAGGTCGATGTGCACTTCGCGCTCGATGCCACCGATCCGGCTGACCTCGCCGACGCCGGGTACGGAAAGCAGGGTCTTCGTCATGTCGTTGTCGACGAACCAGGAGAGTTCCGTCTCGTTGAGGCGGGCGGAACGCACCGCGTAGGTGAGGAGGGTGGAGCCCTGCACCGTCACCTTGGTCACGCCCGGCGCCTGCATCTCGGAAGGCAGGTCACCGCTCGCACTGTCGACGGCATTGCGCACCTCGTTCAGTGCTTCCTCGCTGTCCTTTCCCAACTGGAACGAGACATTGATGATGACCGATCCGTCCGTGACCGTCGTCGTGATGTGGCCGAGGAGGCTCAGCGATGCGAGCCTGTCTTCGATCTTGCGCGCGACTTCCGTCTCGAGTTGTGCCGGCGCGGCGCCTTCAAGCGAGGCGCTGATCTTGATCGTCGGCAGGTCCATGTCGGGAAAGTTCTGTACCGCGAGCCGATCGAACGCGATCAGGCCGCCGACGGTCAGCAGGATGAACAGCAGGATGGCGGGAACCGGATTGCGGATCGACCAGGTGGAGAAGTTCATCGTGATTCGCCCTTTTCGAGCTTGACGAGCGCCTCTCCAGCCACCCGGACGAAGGCCTTGTCCGAAAGGAAGGTGCCACCCGTCGTCACGACGTCGAACGAGCGGTCGAGGCCAGAGAGGATTTCCACCTCGCTGCCATTGCGGCGGCCGGTTTCCACACGAATGCGTGACGCGCGGCTGTCTGCATCCACGGTGAAGACGTAAGCGATACCGTCACGCAGGACGAGCGCCGTCTCGGGCACGGTGAGCGCCGTCGTGGTTTCAAGCTCGATCTGGCCGGTGACGTACAGACCGATGGGCGGGCGCGCCGCCGCCGGCAGCGCCACGTAGGCGAGCGCCCGGCCGGTATCGGTGCTGACCGTCGGTGCGACAAGGCGAACGGTTCCCTTGACTCGTCGATCGCCAGGACCGACGATCGTGGCTGTGAGGCCTTGCCTGATGCGAGGCAAATAGTGTGCGGACACTTCCGCCTGCCATTCGACGCGTTGCTGGCGGATCATCCGGAACAGCTCAGTACCGGAGGAGACGACGGCGCCGAGCTGGGCCGAGCGGGACGCAATCAGTCCATCGTCCACGGCCAGGATAGTCGTCTTGGCGAGCTTGATCTTCTGGCTTTCCAGCAAGGCTTCGGCGGATTCCACCCCTGCCATCGCCGTCTGTTCGGCGATCAGGTATTCGTTGATCTTTTCATCCGACAGCACGCCGCTTCCCTGCACCTTGCGCGCCCGGTCGGCATTCGCCGTCGCCTTGGCGAGGTCCGCCCTGGCGCTTGCCAAGGCGGCCTCCTGGTTACGCAGTTCCACGCACGGCTTCGTCGGCAAGCCGGACGAGGGGCTGGCCCTTCGAAACGACCGATCCGACATCGACAAGGACGGCGGTCACGCGCAGGCCATCGATTTCCGCGGCGATGACCGCTTCATGCCGGGGCTTGAGCCAGCCGCTGGCCGGCACCGTTTCAGGCCATCGGCGTTCTGCGGGACTTGCCACGGCGACGGTAAGCGCTGCCGCCTTGTTCTGTTGCGCAAGCACAGGCTCCGCCGCGGAAGCAAGGTTTGCGCTCACGAAGAGGGCGAGAAGAAGAGTTGGTCGCATCGGTTGAATCTGCTTTTCTGGCATCGCGCTTACTGCCCATAGTCGTCAGCCGCGATTTCATGTCCGACCAGTTGGGCCGGCCTGCGGCTCCAGACCCGGCCAGCTGGAATGCCTGCTCGCCGGGAGATAATGACCGCGATGTGGAGTTGACTGCGAGAAGTCGAGGATAAGAGACCGGCGAGCGGGGAGGATGTCGTCGGCTTTGCCGCGCCCTGCCGGGACCCTAGAACTTGTACCCGACCATCAGCATCGCAGATGGTTGAACATCGTTCTGAACGATGGGACTATCCTTCGCGTCGCCGGTCAGGAAACCGACCGCCGCCTGGCCACGAATGATCCAGTGTTCGGTCGCCATATATGTGACGGACGCCTCGATATCGAAGCGTTTCAGGCCAGCGCCTGCCTCATATTGCCGTAATCCCGATCTCGCAGACTGGGCCGCGGTTACCCCAAAATAGCTTTCCATGTGGTTATCGTCGGCGAACGTCGCGGAAGCGCCCGCGGAAAGAATAAAGCGATCATAGTGATGCGAGACATTCGCACCGACCTGACCGATCAAGCCGTCGCTGCCCCCGATTGTCTTGTCGACAGACGCATAAAATTCCAGCGGACCCATTTCATACGAAAGCGTCGCTCCGACGACGGCGCCGGCGTCGATGTCGCCCAGTCCCTTCAGGTGATCGGAATCATCTTCATCGCGCCCGCCCCCCATGTCGTAACCGCCTTTCACCGTGAGCTTGACGCCGTTGGACTTCAGCACATCGATTTCCAGCCCGCCCGGATCGATCGTGACGCGATCACCGAAGGTGGCGGAAATCATGGGAATGGGGACCAGCTCGAACTCGTCCGATCCTTCGAATTTGGGTGCATACATGGCTCCGGCGCCGACCATAACGTTCCAGTCGGAAAGCTTCTGGCGTATCCCGCCAAACCGCCCCTTGTCGAAATTCGCTGTCGCGGGGATAGCAGCCTCTTCACCTTCGTAAGGGTCGGCAGCGCGTGCCTGGGTAAGGGGGCAAGCGACAACCGCGAGCCCCGCAGCGATGGCGACACGCCGCGGATGGCTTAAGAAGGACTTGGTCAATGACATTCGAATTGGCTCCTGGGATCCGGTAGAGAATTTTCGGCGTGCAGGTGTAAGCCCGACGCGCCGGCCTCTTGCGGAGCGCACTGTCCCAGACGACGCCGTTAACTTGGGTTTTGTGATGTTAAGAAATGTTGTCCCGGTCGATACCGCTGACCCGCAGACGGCGGCTGCAACAAAATCAAACAAAACCAAACACACTCTTGCACCGGCAAAAGCTAGATTTTCTCATCTCCGTATGAGGAACTCGCCATGTCTATCGAAACCACTCACCCCAAGAGAATTCTTGTGTTTCTGCCCGTGGCGGCGGCCAATGCGATCGTCGCGATGCTGGCCGCCCATGGATAGGAGTCCGTTGCGGTGTCGACGTTTCCGGAGGCTTTTACTGCACTCCGTTCGGACAATTATTCCTTCGCCATAACGACCCGACCCGAGATCGATCTCGTGCGCAATATCCGCTCCATCCCGGTGGTCAATCTCGAGGTTTTCTTCCACACGGAGCCTTCCGGCGATGGCCCGTTGATAACGTCGAAACGGTTCGACAGCAGCGCATTCATGAAACGGATCGAGTTCCTTGTTCAGCCTCTGGCAACGAGAGTTGAACACGCTGGCATCGAGCAGACAAAGAATGAAGGGATGGGAGAACCGAGGGCGCCCCGATGGCGGGTGGCGTTGAAGTCCGTCTTTGGTTTGCTGCGTCGGCGAGAAGGATTGAAGGATGTTCGATCCTGAGAGGCTTACAGCGGTCGCGCCCGGCTTCAGTCCGGCGATAGATGGAAGCACCAACAGAAAAAGAATAACCGCAGCCGGACAGGAGCCTTGGGCGATGGAGCTCTGGCGGATTGCAGTTCCACGGCAGGAGCAGGCTTTTTTCGGGATATGTCTTTTGGTTCACTGGTTGATAAGCGCCGCCTCGTTGAGCGGGTACATCATAGTAGCTCTGTTTTTGATCGTGGCAGTGGGCCGGCTTGTGCGGCATGCCGCGATCCAGTTTGCGTCAAGACTGCCAAGGAGGTCGCAACTCAGGCACTATATCGTGCTGTGTACGTCAGTGGCCTTCTTTTTCCTGCTCGCTGTGCGAGGTTGCTATCTCGCTGCTGTGATCGTGGACGTCGGATTTCATTCCGATCCGTTTGAAGCCCGTGGCGATATCGGTCAGCATTGACGAGCAGCCGGATTGAGTGCCGGGGTCTCTCGCCATCGGCGCCGACCGCATCACAGTTCGTCGAGGCCTTCATTCAGCGTCTCGATGTGGCGTAGCCGCTTTCTCCCCTCGACGCCTGCCTTCTCCAGGCATCGGGTGATCAGCAGATGGCAGAGGGCCATGACCGCCGTGTGGTTGAAGAGGGGGCCGGGCGCCAGGGTCTGGCATTGGAAATGCCAGGTTGCCGACGCCTCGAACGCGGCACCCTCGTCGGTGATGTAGAGGAGCTTCGCTTTTGACTTCCGGAGCTGGGCAAGGATGGCGTCCACCTGAGCGATCCTCCGGCGCATGGCGAAGAATACCACCACGTCGTCTTCCCGCAGGCTGACAAGATGTTCTCCAAGCGTCTGCCCCGCGCCGGGGATTGCGACGATATCCTCGATGACCTGGGTCAACTGCCATTGCAGGTAGGAGGCAAAGGGATGGCTGCTCCGGAAACCGAGCACCCAGACCTTCCGGGCCGCAATCATCGCTTCCGTCACGGCCTCGATCTGGCCCTCGGAAATGGAAAGGAACGTTGCTTCAAGATTGGCGACCCCCTGGGCGACATGTGCCTGCATCGATTGAGCGGCCGCGGCGTCGGCAGCCGCCGTCAGGAAGAGCCGGGAGCCGGTCTGCTTTTCGGCCCGGGCATGGCGACGGGCTTCCTCGTAGTTTTCGTAGCCGAGGCGCTGGATAAAGCGGGTCACCGTGGCCTTGGAGACATGCGCAAGCGCGGCAAGCTCCTGCGCCGAATAGCTGGCGAGTTCGCCGGGAAAGTCGCAGACGAATTCCCCCAGACGCTTCTCGGCAGGGTGCAGGTGGGGAATTGCCTGCCTTACGCGATACAGGAACGATTTATCCTTCGGCACGGGAAGCTCCGCCAAGACATCAGCGCGCGGACTTTCCGGTGGGATGCCGCGACTTGCAACAGAAAAAACGATCCCTCCATGGCATTGCCTGGGAGATGTCCCCATCAGTTCGCCCTCGGTCCGGCTTCAGGAGGACGGGCGATCCGGGAAAGCAAGAGTTCGACAGCAGAGCGGATAGGCGCAATCACCGGCGACGAGAGAGCCCGCTGAAGATCGTCCGCCGCCTGGCCCAGCGGGCCGCCACCGATGATGACGGCTTCAGCGCCATCCCGTTCGAGACATTCGCGAACCGCGATTTCAAGGGCCGCGTGCAGACGCGCGGGGTCGGAGGCAAGCACCAGCGGATCGCCGCTGGTCAGCCGTGTCCCGGTAAAGAGGTGGGCAAGGCCAAGCGTTTCAGCCTTGGCGGCGAAGCTCGCCACGAGGTCTGGGGTGACAGTCGCGATGCCGAACCGCCGGCCTCCGGCGGAGGCTTCGTACATGCTCGCTTCGCAAATGCCGACGACCGGCAGGCTGGACAGGGCTTTCAGGCGATCGAGGCCCGGATCGCCGAATGCACTGACGATCAGCCCATCGCTAAATTCTTCCGCGGCCAATCCCATTTCGACGACGCCGCCGGCCGCTGCGGCAAGCTCCTCGCCATTCAGGATCATCGGCACGCCGCGCGTGGCCGTGACGCCCTCCACGGAGACATTTTCCGGCAGGTATTTCCGGGCGATCTCGGTCATCATGACCGTCGTCGCCCGGGAGGTGTTCGGATTGATCAATGTGATACGCGTCATGCCTCGTTCCGCGCGCGATTGCACGGACGCCCTCCCCGCCTTGTCATCGTCCCTCATCATCTCTGGTGTTCAGGCACATTGCACGCAGGCGACGCTGCCGGCCCCGCCGACCGGCATCAAGGCCGGTACTTCCGCGCGGCAGAGATCGGAAACCTGGGCGCAACGCGGCGCGAAGGCGCAACCGGGCGGCATGGCGGCCTGGTCCGGCGGTGCCCCGGGAATGGTGATCAGGCGGTCGCGTCCGTGGGCCAGTTCGACGCGGGCGCCGAGCAGCCCCTTGGTATAAGGATGCCTCGGTGAGTGGATGATATCCGCTACATTACCTTCCTCGACGATCCGCCCGGCATACATCACCGCGATCCGGTCCGCGACTTCCGCCGCAACGCCGATATCATGCGTGACGAAGATGACCGAGAGCCCGTATTCCTTTTGCAAATCGCGGATCAGCAGGAGGATCTGGATCTGTACCGTTGCGTCGAGAGCCGTGGTCGGTTCGTCGGCGAGCAGGACCTTCGGATTGCAGGCGAGCGCCATGGCAATCATTGATCGCTGCAGCATGCCGCCGGACATTTCATGCGGATAGTTTTGCAGCCGGCGCTCCGGGGAGGGGATCTTGACCTTCTGGAACAGAGCAAGCGCGCGCGCCGCCGCTTGCGAGCGCGGGATGCCCTCATGACGCATGATGGTTTCTTCTATCTGGCGGCCAAGCGTGTAGACCGGGTCGAGTGCCAGCCGCGGCTCCTGGAAGACCATCGAGGCGACGGCGCCGCGAAAGGCACCGAGATCCTTGGCCGACAATCCCGTCACATCGCGGCCGGCGACGGTCATGGAGCCTTCGATCGTCGTGCCTTTTGGGTGCAGGCGCAGCAGTGAGCGCATGGTGACGCTCTTGCCGGACCCGGATTCGCCGAGCAGCGCGACAACCTCGCCCGGCTGTACCGAAAGGCTGACGCCGTTGACGGCTTTGACGGGCTTTCGGCCGCGGTTGAACGTCACCGAAAGATTGCGAATATCGATCATCGCGTCGGTTTGCATGGTCATGCCTCCATCAATGCCGGCGCACGGCTGTGGCGTGAGCCCGGTACGGACATCAGGCAGGCTGCGGACTGGCTCTCGGAAACGCTGGCGAGCGGCGGCAAATTCTCGCTGCAGATGCTCTCGGCGAACGAACAGCGGGTATGGAACCGACAGCCTGGCGGCGGATCGATCGGGTTCGGCGGGTCGCCCGAGAGCGGCGGCTCGGAGGTTCTTTCGGAAGGGTCCATCTTTGGCATCGAGGCCAGCAGCGCCGCCGAATAGGGATGGCGGGTGTTCTCGAAGATCGCATCGCGGCTGCCGATCTCGGCCACCTTGCCGAGATACATGACCATCACCCGGTCGCACATGAAGCGCACGACGTTGAGGTCGTGGGAGATGAACAGGTAAGTCAGACCGAAATCCCGCTTCAGGTCGAGGAGCAGGTTCAGGACCTGGGCCTCTACCGACTTGTCGAGTGCCGACACAGCTTCGTCGAGGATGATGAGCCGCGGTTCGAGCGCGAGCGCGCGGGCGATGTTGACGCGCTGCCGCTGTCCGCCCGACAGTTCGTGCGGGTAACGGCCGGCAAAGCGCGAGGGCTCCAGCCCGACCCGATGCAGCAGGTCGTGGGCCCTGGCGATCGCCCTGCCCGCGGCAATGCCATGCACGCGCGGCGCAAAGGCGATGGATTCTTCAATCGTCAGCCTGGGGTTGAGGGAGGCGTAGCTGTCCTGGAAGACCATCTGGACCTGGCGGCGGTAGTCGGAAAGCGGCAGCGCGCCGCCAACCGTCTCACCGTCGAACAGGACCTCGCCTCGGTCGGGCAAGATGAGCTGCATCAGCAGCCGCGCGGTGGTGGACTTGCCGCAGCCGCTTTCTCCGACGACCCCGAGCGTCTCGCCCTTGAAGATATCGAAATCCACGCCGTCGACGGCGCGGACGACCTTTTTCGGCTTCATGAAACCGCTACCCTTGACCGGGAAATGCTTGATGAGGTCGCGCGCGGAGATCAGCGGCTGAGCGGGTCCGCCCCTTTCGCCGACGGGAAGATCGTAGGCGGGTTCTTGGACGACGCTGATCATGACTTCACATCCATGGCTGTGCGCAGCCCGTCTGAGAAAAGATTGAAGCAAATCGAGGTGATGAAGATCATCAGGCCGGGCAGGGCCGCCACGAACGGGTTGTTGTAGATCGCCGTGCGAAGCGTGTTCAGCATGAGTCCCCATTCGGCATCCGGCGGCCGCACGCCGAGGCCGAGGAAGGAGAGGCCCGAGGCGAGGATCATCGAGACGGATATCAGGCTCGTGGCAAAGACGAAGATCGGGCCGAGCACATTGCCGAGGATATGGACGCGGATGATCGTCATCGGCGGGGCGCCGGAGGCCCGCGCCGCGTCCACGTAGTCCAGCTTGCGGACCTGGGTGGTGACGCTTTCGGCGACGCGGGCGATCTGCGGGATGAAGACGACTGTCAGCGAAACGAGCGCGTTGGTGAGCCCCGAGCCGAGCGCGCCCGACAGCGCCACGGCCAGAAGGACCGACGGAAAGGCGTAGAAGACGTCGACCGTGCGCATGATCAGCGTGTTGACGATGCCGCCCGCATAACCGGCGACGATCCCGATCGTCGAGCCGATGATGAAGGCGATCGGTACCGGGATGACGCCCATGATCAGCGAAAGCCGCGCGCCATAGATCAGCCGGGAGAGCATGTCGCGGCCGAGTTCGTCGGTGCCGAAGATATAGCCTGGCGTGCCGATCGGCTTGAGGCGACGGATGACGCTGCCCTTGGAGGGATCGTAAGGCGCGATATAGGGCGCGAAAATCGCGATCAGCACCAGGATCAGAAGAATAGCGAGGGCCGTCATGGCGACCGGGTCGCGGCAGATGCGGCGCAGCACGCCGCTCCAGAAGCCCGGGGATTTGGCAATAGCGGCAGGGGAAGGGGCCGCGATGTCTGCGGTGACGACAGCCATGTGTCAGCTCCTCTGGATGCGGGGATCGATCGCGCTCTGCAGCACGTCGACAACGAGGTTGAGGAAAACGAAGAACATGGCGAGCACCAGGATCGTACCCTGCAGGATGGGCAGGTCGCGGGTGAAGATCGCGCCGTTCAGCAGGAAGCCCGTTCCGGGCCAGGAGAAAACGGTCTCGATCAGGATCGAGCCGCCGAGCAGGTAACCGAGCTGCAGTCCCATGACCGAGAGCGCGGTCGGGGCGGCGTTGCGCACCACGTGGCGCAGGATCTGCGGTGTCATTAGCCCCTTGGCGGCAAGTGCCTGGGTAAAATCCTGGGAGAGGATATCGGCGACCAGCGATCGGATGGTGCGGGCGATGATGCCCATCGGGATGACCGACATGGTGACCGCAGGCAGGATGAGGAACTGCAGATAAGCCCAGCTTAGGTTTCGGCCCGACGATCCCTCCGGTCCGCCGCCCATGGCCGGCAGCCAGCCGAGGGTGACGGAAAAGGCGATGACCAGCACCATGCCGAGCCAATAATGAGGCACGCTGACGCCGAGCATCGAAACCGCCGATGCCAGGCGATCCACCCAGCCTCCGCGGAAGACGCCGGCAAGGAAACCCAGTGAAGAACCTGCCACGAAGCCGATAACGGCGGCCGCCAGGGCAAGGATGATGGAATTGACGGATGCATCCAGGATCTCGTTCAGCACCGGCCGGCCGCTGGCGATCGAGGTACCGAGATCGCCCTGCAGCGCATGCCATGCCCAAAGGGCATATTGGACGGGAAGCGGCCGGTCGAGGCCGTAGAAGCTGCGCATCTGTGTCTGCAGCTCGGCGGAGGCATCCGAAGGCAGGATCGCTGCGAGCGGATCGCCCGGCGCGATATGGATCAGCATGAAGCATACGATGCTCACGCCGATCGTGACGGGAATGACGTGCAGAAGCCGTTTCAGGGCATAGAGCAGCATGGTGTCCTCACCGGGGAGGTTGATCGGGCATCATGAAAGGCGGCGCGCCGATTGCTCGGCGCGCCGCCTGCTCGGATTACTCCATGGTAATCGTCGAAAAATCCTGGAACCAGTTCTGTGCCTGGACGAAGCCCTTGACCTTGGCGGTCATGGCGCGGGGGTTGACGTCGTGCGTCACCATCAGGAACAGCGCATCGTTCACGTATTTCTCGTGCACCTGCTGCATCACCTTGTCCTGCTCCACGGGATCGAAGGTGTTGCGCACCTTGTCGAACAGCGCGTCCATATCCTTGTCGCAATAATAACCCCAGTTGGTGCCGGTCGGCGGGGCGAGCTTGCACTGCGACTGGCGGATCATCGCGGTGAAGGGATCCTGGATGAAATAGCTGTAGTTGACCGCGGTGGCGCCTTTGGCGCTCGGATCCTTGGCACCCGCCCGCCAGATGTTGATGACGGTGTTCCAGTCGGCGACCTCGTATTCGATATTGATGCCGACTTCGGCAAGCGTCTGCTGGATATATTCGTTCATCTGCAACGGCAGCATCTGGCCAGAGCCGGACGAGGAAATGATCACCTTGGTCTTGAGCGGCTTGTCGGGGCCGTAACCGGCTTCCTTCATCAGCTTCTTGGCTTCCTCGACATTGTATTCCACCTTGAAGGTCGGCTTGCCGAACCACTGGTGGCCGGGCGGCATGTAGCCTTGCGCGGGAACGGAAAGGCCGCCGAGAAGCTCGTTGAGGCCATCGCGATCAACGGCAAGGTTTGCGGCCTTCCGGACGCGGATATCGTTCCACGGGGAACCGTCGATGCGCGACAGGTGCCAGGTCCAGTTATGCGGATAGGAATTGGTGATGATCTTGAGACCGGCTTCCTTCAGTGATTTCACCGAATCCGGTGCGGGAGCCTCGATCCAGTCGACCTGGCCGGAGCGAAGCGCCGCGACACGGGTATTGGGTTCCGGCAGCGGGATCAGGACGAGCTTGTCGAGCTTGGGAACGCGCGCCTTGTCCCAGTAGTCCTTGTTGGGCGTCAGTTCGGCCCGTTCGCGCGGCGTAAAGCCGCCTTCCATCTTCCATGGGCCGGTGCCGGAAGGCTTCTGGGCAACCGTATCCCAGTTCTTGCCCTGCTTTTCCCAGTTCGCCGGCGAGGAAATCAGGATCCAGCTCAGCTGGTAGGGAAGCGTCGCATCCGGCGTGTTGGTGGTGATTTCGACGGTCAGGGGATCCACGACCTTGTAGGAAACGACCGCCGGAATGCGCGACTTGCCCTGGGCCGCCTGGCGCTTGTCGAACTGCGGCGCATCCGCCTTCAGAAGCTTGTCAAGGTTCCAGACGACTGCATTCGCGTCGAAGGCGCTGCCGTCATGGAATTTGACGCCGTCGCGAAGCTTGAAGGCCCATTTGGTCTTGTCGGCCGGATCGACTTGCCAGGATGTCGCAAGGCTTGGAATGAGGGCGGATGGCTTGTCGGCTTTCGAAAGGTCCCATTCGATCAGAGAATTGTAGACAGTATAACCCATGAAGCGCTGGCCTTCGCCGCCCTGGTCGGTCTGGCCGGTGGTGAGTGGGATATCGGAAGCGGTCATGCCGATGCGTAGCGTTCCAGCCGCCAGTGCGGGGGTCGCGGCGGCTGCAAGGAGTGCTGCCGCGGTCGCGCCAAATACCGTCGTCATCCGCAGGTTCCGGAAAACGCCGAGGCCGTGCCGGCTACTCGATGATGTGTTGGTCATGCTGTTCCCTTTTTATTGAAGTCGCTGGACTTTGAGCCAGTCATCAAGGGAGAAGCAGATTTCATGCCATTTTCTGTGAAACCAGGATTTCACTCGTCTCCAAAAGGATTAGCGCAGATAGATGAGCTCTATTTCGAGACACGGACGGCTCGTGCCGAATTCTATGGCGAGAATGCAAGGCGTCTGCCGAAAAATGCCGCGCCGGTAGCCGCAGCGGGCCGATGTGTGGCGGAAATCTTGGAGCCACGGTCTATTGGCACGAATTTATTGGTTGCTTAGAGGCGCGCGGCGCTTAAAGCATATGCGTATCAGACGCCGCGAAATTGGACTGCAAAACAGACCCATGACCAACAGAGATTATTATTCGAACCTCGGGGGGTTGCCTCCGCAGACCGATCTTCTTTCCAGTAAGGCTGTTTTCACGACATCCTATGCGGTCATTCCTCGAACCGTCATGTCGGACATCGTGGCCAGCCTGCTTCCCCATTGGCAGGGAACCCGGGCATGGATCATCTCCCGTCCGATGACGGGGTTTTCGGAGACGTTCTCGCAATACATCGTGGAAGTTCAGCCTGGCGGCGGAAGCGACCGGCCGGAACCCAACGCGCGCGCCGAGGCGGCGATCTTCGTCGTCGAGGGTGAGATGTCGATCGAGTTCGCCGGAAACGATCATGCGCTGAGGGCCGGCTCCTTTGCATATATCCCGGCCGGATCGCCGTGGAAGCTGCGCAATCGTGGCACGGCGCCGGTCAAGTTCCACTGGGTTCGCAAGGCCTTTCAGGCGGTCGAGGGGCTGGAGGCTCCGCCGGCGGTCTTTACCCATGAAGACGAACATCCGATTTCATGGATGCCGGACACCGGCGACCGTTGGGGGACAACCCGTTTCGTCGACACTTCCGACGTCCGCTACGACATGCATCTCAATATCGTCACCCTGGAGCCGGGCGCGACCATCCCCTTCATGGAGACGCATGTGATGGAGCATGGCCTCTACGTTCTTGAAGGCAAGGCGGTCTACCGGCTCAATCAGGATTGGGTCGAGGTCGAAGCGGGCGACTACATGTGGCTGCGCGCCTTTTGCCCGCAAGCCTGTTATGCCGGCGGCCCCGGCCGCTTCCGTTACCTGCTCTACAAGGACGTCAACCGCCACACCGAACTGTGGTAGTCGCTGCTTGACGAGCGCGAGCGGCGTCCTCATCGGGACGCCGCCATCAGCCGAGTTCGAGGGTGGTAATCCCGAACACGCCCGGCATCCGCACCGCCGGCACTGGCCCGCGATACATCCGCGCGGTCGTGAAGCCTTTCACGAAACGATGGGCCTCGAGATAGGCTGAAAACTCCGTCTGCAGGGCCGGGACGTCGACATGCATGGTTTCGTTGCCGATCTCCGCGGCGCAGGCGTTCAGCAGCTTTTGCGCGTCGTCGGCGGTCTGCGCAAACAACGGGCCGATCTTGTAGCCGTCATGGCATTTGCGGCAGACCGCATAGCCGCAGACATTGCCGTCACGGATGATGACCTTGGCAGCCCGCGGCGGCTTCAGCCAGGCGGTCAGGAAAGCGTCGCGCTCCGCAGGGAAGAAAGCCTGGTCATAGCCAAGAATGGCGGGCACGAGATCGTCGCTAATCGCGGCTACATTGCCACCGCGGCTCCCGGCAAGGCTGCCGCTCCAGCGAAACGTCTCGTAGGCCGGCTCGAAGCCCATGCTGCGATAGTTCGCCTGCTGTTCCGGCACGCCGTCGAGGCCGATCGTCCGGCCGCCGAGATGCGCCATGCCGGCATCCCAGACCTTTCTGCCAAAACCTTTGCCGCGAAAATCTGGTTGGGTGATGTACAGGCCGATAAAACCGAAACCGGAACCGTAGCGGACCGCGGATATGCCGGCCGCCAGTTCGCCATTCACAAAACAACCGATGAAACCTTGAGGATCGGCGGCATGAAGAGCCGGTGCATCGGCAAGGCCAGGATTCCAACCCTCGATCCGCGCCCAGTCGACAAGCTGTTCGACCTCGGAGGAGGTGAGCGCGCGAATGGTCGAGTGCGTTTTCATTTGGCGGCGAGTTTCCCGGGCCCGAAATCCTCGAGCAGACCTTTATAGGGTTTGCGGACCGGAGAAGCATAGGCTCCTCGTTTGGCCGTCGACAAGCCCAATGTCACCAGCGCTTCGGCCTGTTTCACCGCCGCCGCGACGCCGTCGACCACAGGCACGCCGAATTCGCGGCGCAGTTCGGCCGTGAGATCGGCCATGCCGGCGCAGCCGAGCACGATCGCCTCCGCCCTATCCTCGCTGAGTGCGGCCGAGATTTCTTTGCGCAGCCGGTCACGGGCGTTGGAGGCCGGATCTTCCAGTGACAGGACCGGAATATCGGCGGCCCGCACCTTGCATCGTCCGGCCATGCCGTAGCGATGAACCAGGTGTTCGAGCGGCAGGCGCGAACGTTCCATGGTGGTGACGATGGTGAAGCGCTGAGCGATGAAGGCGGTGGTGGCGAGTGCCGCTTCGCAGATGCCGACCACAGGAATGTTGGCCAGTGCCCGTGCGGCGTCGAGCCCCGTGTCGTCGAAACAGGCGACGATCGCCGCATCGGCGCCGGCCTTCTCACCCTTGGCGATCTCGATCAGCAGGCCGGGTACCGCGAAGACCTCGTCATAATAGCCCTCGATCGAGACCGGCCCCATGGAGGAGGTGACAGCAAGGATTTCGGTGCCGGCATTGGCGACGCGCATGGCGGAGTCGGCGATCGTCGCCGTCATGCTGGCGGTGGTATTCGGGTTTACGACAAGAATGCGCATTCTGTTCACGACCGCAGGCGGCGGCGATTGAGGTGGACGATCAGGCCGAGCGTGCCGGCGATGACGAGGAAGGAGAACACCGTCGTCACGGTACCGAGCGCGTAGAGCACCGGCGTCGTGACATTGGTCGTCATGCCGTAGATTTCGAGCGGCAACGTGTTGAACGAACCTGCCGTCATCAGCGTACGGGCGAATTCGTCATAGGACAGCGTGAAGCCGAACAGGCCGACGCCGATGAGGCTCGGCGCGATCATCGGCAGCACGACATGGCGGAAGGTCTGCCAGGAAGAAGCGCCGAGATCGCGCGCGGCTTCCTCGTAGGCGGGCGAAAAGCGGTTGAAGACGGCGAACATGATCAGGACGCCGAAGGGCAGCGTCCAGGTGAGGTGCGCACCGAAGGCGGACGTATACCAGGACGGCTGGAAACCGAGCTGCTGGAAGACGACGCCGATGCCGAGCGAGATGATGATCGACGGCACGACGAGGCTCGCGACGGCGAGATAGAACAGCGCGGTGGAGCCGATGAAGCGGCGGCGGAAGGCCAGGCCCGCGAGCAGCGAAACGACAACGGTGACGAGCATCACCATGATGCCGAGCATGGCGGAGCGCCGGAACGAACCGCCGAAATCGCCGACCGCCTGGGTCTCGAACAGGTTGGCGAACCAGCGCAGCGACACGCCGTTCAGCGGGAAGGTGAGGCCGCCGTTCGGCCCCTGGAAGGAGAGGATCAGGATCGCCGAAAGCGGGCCGTAAAGGAACAGCACGAAGACGATGAAGAAGATGGCGAGAAGGTAGAATTCGCGGCCGCGCTTGTCGCTGTGCATCTCAGAGCTCCCCTTTTCCCTAAAGTTCTTTGCGTATGTCGACGATGCGGAGGATGCCCGCGACCATCAGGAGAACGAGGACCAGCAGCACGACCGCGTTGGCGGCGGCTGCCGGGTATTGAAGCAGCGACATCTGGTTCTTCATCATCAGCGCCACCGAAGCGCTCTGGCCGCCTGACATCACCTGAACCGTCGAAAAGTCGGCCATGACCAGCGTCACGACGAAGATGGTGCCGATCGCCATGCCGGGCTTGGCAAGCGGAATGATGACATTGGTGAGGATCTGGGTGCTCGTGGCACCGGCATCGCGCGCGGCTTCGACCAGAGACTTGTCGATGCGCATCAGCGTGTTGAAGATCGGCGTCACCATGAACAGTGTGTAGAGATGCACCATCGCCAGCACCACCGCGAAGTCCGAATAGAGCAGCCATTCGATCGGTTCTGGGACGATACCCGCATTGATCAGCGTCGTGTTGACGAGACCGTTGCGCCCGAGCACCGGGATCCACGAGATCATGCGGATGATGTTCGACGTCAGGAACGGCACGGTGCAGACGAGGAAGAGTACCATCTGCATGGCGGTAGTGCGGATGTGAAAGGCCAGAAAATAGGCGACCCAGAAACCGACGAACAGCGTGATCGCCCAGACCAGGAAGGCAAATTTCAGCGTGTTCAGATAGGTCTTCCAGGTCACCCACGAGCCGAGCGTCTCGGCATAGTTCATCGACAGGAAATCCGGATACATCTGGGCGAAGTCGTAGTCCCAGAAGCTGACGACTGTAATCATCAGGATCGGCAGCAGCAGGAAAGCGCCGAGGATCAGCGCCAGCGGCGTCGCTTGAAGATAGGAAACCAGCGCCGGCGACAGGCGAAAACTCCTGGGCTTCGTGTTCTCTTCGGCCGTTTCCGGCTCGGATGATGCAATCGTCGCCATGTCTTGTCTCCCTGTTGTTGGAGGCTTCAGCGGTGCAGCGGGTTCCCCTCCCCCTTGTGGGGAGGGTGGCCGGCCTCCCCAACCCTCCCCACAAGGGGGAGGGGACAGGTCGGAGAACGCCTTATGCCGCGATGAACTCGTTCCAGCGGCGGACCATGTAGCGGTCCTCGTCCATCACCGAGTTCCAGCAGGCCACGTGGCCCATGCGTTCCTCGAAGGAGCCGCCGTCACGGATTGCGCCGGCCTTTTCCATGACCTTGCCGTCCGGAGCGACGATATCGCCCTTGGCAGCCTTGCCTTCGATCCAGTAGCCCCATTCGTCGGCGGACATGTGTGCCTTGGCGGTTTCCATGGCGGCCGAATAGTAGCCCTGGCGATTGAGATAGGCGCCGACCCAGCCGGACGTGTACCAGTTGATATACTCATAGGCAGCGTCGAGCTTGGCGCCGGAGAGGTGCGCAGCAAGTCCCAGACCGCCGCCCCACGAGCGGTAACCTTCCTTGAGCGGCTGGTATTTGCAGGCGATGCCCTTGGAGCGGACGGCGGCGACGGCCGGCGACCACATGGACTGGATGACGACCTCGCCTGAGGCCATCAGGTTGACACTCTCGTCGAACGACTTCCAGAAGGCGCGGAACTGGCCGGCCTGCTTGGCCTTGATCAGGAAGTCGATCGTCTTGTCGATTTCCGCCTTGGTCATGTTGCCCTTGTCAGCATACTTGATGTTGCCCATGGCTTCCATGATCATCGCGGCGTCCATGATGCCGATCGACGGGATGTTGAGGATCGAGGCCTTGCCCTTGAACTTCGGGTCCATGATATCGGCCCAGGTCGAGATCTCGCGGCCGACCAGGTCCGGGCGGATGCCGAGCGTGTCGGCGTTGTAGATGGTCGGAACCATCGTGAACCACTTGGTTTCTTCCTTGGCGAAGGTCTTGTCGCCAGGCTTTGCGACATAACCGACCGTGTGCGGCGCAGTGCCTTGGGCGATCACGCTGTCCGGCTTCAGCTTGCCGTTTTTGAACAGCGGCACGATCTTGTCGTAATATTTGAGCTTGGTCGTATCCATCGGCTGGATGACGCCGGCCGGGTAGACCTTCTTCAAGATCCAGTACTCGATATCGGCGATGTCGTAGGAGTTCGGCTGGGTGACGGCGCGCTGGGCGGCCGCGTCAGAGTCAGTCGCGGTCATTTCGAGCGTGATGCCGAGGTCGGCCTTGCACTTCTCGGCGATTGCATTGAGGTTCGAAACGCCAGTGCCGAACTGGCGCAGCGTGATCGGGTTCTGCGCCCAGATGGTCGGGAAGCCGGTGATGGCGCCGGAGCCGGCGGCAAGACCGGCGGCCGCGGACGCCGTCTTCAGAAGCGTGCGGCGCGAAATGCCCTTGGTTGGTTTCTTGGTCTCAGTCATTGCCTTGTTCTCCTCTGTTGAGTTTTTGTGTTTGGCATCAGTTCTTGAGGCGGCCGAGGACGATGGCGTCCTCGCGGCCCCAGGAAAGGGGGATCGCTTCTCCGACCTTGACCGGATTGGCGAAAAATTCGGCGTCGGTCAGGATCGCGGTGAAATCGTCGATGCCTGCGCCGTTGACCGAGAGCTTCACCGACGAACCGCGATATTCGACGTTCGAGACCGAGCCGGTGAAGCCGAGGCCTTTTTCCGAAGGCTGGCCGATGCGGACATGGTCGGTGCGGATGGCGATGTCGGCCGTGTCGGTCAGCCCGGCAGCGCCGTCGTCGGTGGCGAGGAAATCTCCGCCCGCAAGCACCGACAACATCAGCTTGTCGCTGGAACTCTGCGTCACCCGGCCGGAGATGACGTTGTGATCACCCATGAACTTGGCGACGAAGGCGGTCGCCGGTTTTTCGAATACCACGCGCGGATGGGCGGCCTGTTCGATGCGGCCGTCGTTCATCACGACGATCAGGTCGGCGAGCGCCATCGCCTCTTCCTGGCTGTGCGTCACATGCACGAAGGTGATGCCGAGCGACGTCTGCAGCTTCTTCAATTCCGCGCGCATGCGGATCTTCAGGAAGGGATCAAGCGCCGAAAGCGGTTCGTCGAGAAGCAGCGCTTCCGGATCGGTGATCAGCGCGCGGGCAAGCGCCACGCGCTGCTGCTGGCCGCCGGAAAGCTGGGCCGGGCGGCGGGTCGCATAGGCTTCGAGCTGCATCAGCCGCAGCATGTCCATCGCCTTGGCGCGCCGCTCGTCCTTGTCGACGCCCTTCATCTTCAGGCTGAAGGCGATGTTGTCGACGAGGTCGAGATGCGGGAACAGGGCGTAGGACTGGAACATCATCGCCGTGCCGCGTTTTGCCGGCGGCAGGTCGGTGACGACGGTATTGCCGAGGCGGACGTCGCCCGAGGAAATGCTCTCGTGCCCGGCGATCATCCTGAGCGTCGAGGTCTTGCCGCAGCCGGACGGACCGAGCAGGCAGCAATAGGTTCCGGCCGGAATCTTCAGGCTGATCGCATGAACGGCCGTGGTTGTTCCGTAGATCTTTGAGACTGAAGCGATGTCGATTTCGGCGGCTTTGCTCATCAGGCGCTCCCTTGCGTCTGATATGCCTATGCATCAGCCATGCCAACTCGATTAAACGTCCAGAAAGACTTGAATTTACCTGAAAGAGTCAGTGGCCGGGTTTTGCCGGTGCGCAAAAATCAGGCGATCGTTTTCGATTCATTGGGCAAATTGTATGCAATCTTGGCATTGGATCAAAAACAAGTTGCTTGGCATCCTGTAGACACTCGGGTTACAAAGGCCGTACATTGGACCGCAGCAATGAATATCAGCGAAAAAATCAATTTCACGGATACCGCGCCAGAGGATCGCTCCCAAGAAGACCGCTCCATGGCGATTCGGGAATCCCTGCGGAATGCGATCATCGACCGACGCTTGGCGCCAGGTACCAAGCTTTCCGAAAGCGAAGTCGGCTCCCTGTTCGACGTCAGCCGCACGGTTGCCCGCGCCGCCTTGCAGATGCTCGCCTTCGAAGGCTTGGTGAAGACCGAGCGTAACCGTGGCGCCTTCGTCTCCAATCCGTCGCCGGAAGAGGCCCGGCAGATTTTTGCGTCCCGCCGGCTGATCGAGCCCGGCATCGTCGCGGCCGCGGTCGAGCGCATCACGCCCGAGGACATTGCGAGGTTCCGTCGCCAGCTCGACGAGGAGCAGCGTTACCTGAACGAGCGCGGCCCCGCCGCCCGCCGCGCCGAGATCAAGGCGTCCGGCGATTTCCACCTCATGCTGGCCTCCGTTGCCGGCAATGTCATCCTGCAGCGCTTCATGGACGAGCTGGTTGCGCGTTCATCGCTGGTGATCGCGCTCTATGGCCGTTCCGGCGTATCGAGCTGCGGGCATTCGGAACATACCGCCGTTCTCGATGCCCTGGAAAAGGGCGACGGCGAGCGCGCCGCCAAGCTTATGATCCACCACATCGACCATATCGAAGCGGATCTCGATCTTCAGTTGAAGCAGGGCTCGGGTCTCAAGGACGCCCTGTCGCTCGCCTAACCCCGCAAGTGCCGCAAGGCCTCGGTATAGGCGGCCAGGTCCCGTTCCGGGTCGGCCGGCAGTGCGGCGGGGCGAATGACCCGGCCGCCACCTTCCTCGATGCCGAGGTCGATCATCAGATTGTCGGCCTTGCCGTGGTTCTCGATCGACAAGCCGTCCGGGCCGCGAGGTCTCCCGCTGCTCTCATCGATTTCGAGCCCGGAATACCAGATCGACCGCACCCGCGTGCCATAGTCGTCGGGATGGTTGGTATAGGCCCACACCCGTTTGCCGAGCGCGATCATGAAGCCGATTTCGTAGACGGTGCCGGGATCGGCACTGATGCCGCGAAACGGCGTGATATTGGCGAGGCAGACATCCGCCCGCCGCATCGCGCCGTCGTTGCGCTGGTAGATCGCGGCTGCCGTCAGCTGGCCTACGGGCGCCTGGTTCTCGTCGCTGCCGGGACCTGTCGGCTCGAAGCCGAAGCTGCGGGCGAGCCGGCGTTTCTCGCCCATCACGATCTGGGCGTCGGGCAAAAATACTTCGGGGCCGGCGAGATAGATGGTCGGCATGAAAATCCTTTGATGAATCGGTCAGCACCATTGTTCCATAGCGTCCTGTCCAGTGCATTGCGAGCATGAATGCGCCGGCCGACCGGCTTGAGCCGCCGAGAAGCTGTTCAGTTCATCTCTTTGCGCCAGGTTGGGCGAAAGCGCGTTTTAAAAGTGGAGATTTGTAGACAAGTATAATCACGCGCATTAGGAATGCTCCCCGACGACGTTACCGGCAGGGGATAGATCATGGTTTCGCTCACTCGTTTCGCTTCGCGCGGCCTTCTGGCCGCCGCATTTTCCGGCCTGCTGGCGCATGGCGCCGCGGCGCAGGAGGTCGTCTTCAAAGACCAGGAAAACCGGGAGATAAAGCTCGCCAAGGCGGCCGAGCGCATCGTTTCGATCGTCATCCCGATGGCTTCCACGGTGATCGCACTCGACGGCGGGACGAAGAGGCTCGTCGGCATGAACCCGACCGCCAAGAGTGCCGTGCTCGAAGGCATCCTGAGCAAGATCTTTCCGGAAACCAAGGACATTCCGTCCGACGTGACCGCTCCGAATTTCGTGCCGAATATCGAGGCGCTGACGGCGACCAATCCCGATCTCGTCATCCAGTGGGGCGGCCGCGGCAACGATATCGTCGCGCCGATCACCAATGCCGGCCTCAACGCCATGCTGATCCTCTACGGCACCGAGCAGTTGACCCGCGACTACATGACCATGACCTCCCGGGCGATCGGCAAGCCGGAGCGCATCAAGGAACTGGTCGAGTGGCGCGACCGGGTCCAGAAGGACATCGAAGCCAAGGCCAAGGCGATCCCGGAGGACAAGAAGCCGACCACGCTTTATATCGCCCGCGCTCTGACGGAGATTGCAACGACCGGAACCAAGGGCAGCTACAACGCCTGGTACATGGAGCTCGTCGGCGGCAGGAACGCCTCCGCCGAACTCAATGGCACGGTGACCATCAACAAGGAGCAGATTGCCCAATGGGATCCGGAAGTCATCTTCCTCAACGCCTTCGAAGCCAGGCTCAACGTCGATTGGGTCTATAACGACCCGATCCTGTCGCTGACCAAGGCGGCCAGGAACAAGCGCGTCTACAAGATGCCGCTCGGCGGCTATCGCTGGGATCCGCCGAACCAGGAATCGCCGCTGGCGTGGATGTGGACTGCCAACCTGACCCAGCCGGACGTCTTCAAATACGATCTGCGTGCCGAGATGAAGACCGCCTACAAGACGCTCTACAACTACGAGATCACCGATGCCGATATCGACGGCATCCTGTGGATCAAGGAACAGAGCGGCTCGGCCAACTACGCTCAGTTCAAGGCGAAGTAGGTCATGGCGGCGCTGACTGAAGACGAGGCGGCTCCGATAGTTCGCTCGCATCTGGCCCGGCAGACGCTGGTTTTCGCAGCGTTGCTGGCGCTGTTTGCGGTCGCCTTCGTCGTCAGTCTCTGCGTCGGCCGTTTCTCGGTTCCGGCAAGTCGGGCGCTGGAGCTGATCTGGCTTGGCGCGACCGATCCATGGCGGGAACTGACCACGATCGAGGAGCGCATCGTTCTTCTGGTCCGGGCGCCGCGCGTCGTGCTGGCCGCACTCGCCGGCGCCGGGCTCGCCCTGTCGGGTGCGGCCCTGCAGGGCGTTTTCCGCAACCCGCTGGTCTCGCCGGATATCCTCGGCATCTCGCAGGGAGCGGCCTTCGGCGGCGCCCTCGGCATCATGCTCGGCATCTGGGGTTTCCCGCTGATCGCCATGGTCTTCATCTCCGGCATGGTGGCCGTCATCCTTGTCGGCCTGATTGCGCGCATCAACGGCCGCAGCGAAACGATCACCGTGATCCTTTCCGGCCTCGTGGTCAGCTCGATGTTTTCCGCCGTCGTCTCGCTGCTGCAATTCGTCGCCGACCCCAATACCTCGCTTCCGGCGATCGTCTACTGGCTGATGGGATCCTTCGCGACCGCCACCTGGGAGCGCACGCTGATCGCAGCACCCGGCCTCATCATCGGCGGCGTGCTCCTCTGGATGCTGCGTTTCCGGCTCAACATCCTGTCGCTGGACGAAGCGGAAGCCCAAAGCCTTGGCGCCAGGACGAACCGCGAGCGCTGGCTGGTCTTCGGGCTGATCGCCGTCATCGTCGGCAGCCAGGTGGCTGTCTCCGGCATCATCGGCTGGATCGGCATCGTCATTCCGCATGCCTCCCGACTGCTGGTCGGCCACGACCATCGCGCGCTGTTGCCAGCCTCGGTCGTGCTCGGCGCCGGCTTCATGGTGATTATCGATACGCTGGCCCGCACCGCGACCGCCGCCGAAATCCCGCTAGGCGTCATCACCGCCCTGGTCGGCGCGCCGATTTTCGCGATGCTCCTGCGCAATCACTACCGCGAAAGGAACGGCTCATGATCGGCCTCGAAGACGCCACCGTCCGCTTTGGTTCGCGCACCATCATCGAAGCCTTCAGCTTCTCGGTTCCAGTCGGCCGCACGCTCGCCGTCCTCGGCCCGAACGGACGCGGCAAGACCACGACACTGAAGGCGATGCTCGGTTTCCAGCAGCTCGATGCCGGCCGCAGGGTCGCGCCCGATATCGTCGGTTATGTGCCGCAGACCGGTACCAGCAACCAGCGTTACCGCGCGCTTGACGTCGTGGTCATGGGCCGCGCCGCGCATCTTGGCATCTTCGGCCAGCCGGGGCCGGAGGATTTCAGGGTCGCCCGTTCGGCGCTGGACCGGGCCGGCGCCGCGCGTTTCACCGATCACTATTTCGACCGCCTTTCCGGCGGCGAGCGTCAGCTCGTGCTGCTTGCCCGTGCGATCGCCACGGGGTCGCAGGTGCTGGTTCTGGACGAACCGGCGGCAGCCCTCGATCTGCATAACCAGGAACGGCTGCTGGCGCTGCTCAACACGCTGCGTCAGCCGCGCGACAAGGCGATCGTCTTCACCACCCACGACCCGAACCACGCGCTTTCGTCCGCCGATGATGCGCTGCTGATGATGCCGGGCGGCCAGCCGCCGCTGTTCGGCCCGGTCGCCGAGACGATCACGCCGGAGCACCTGGAAAACCTCTATGGCGTGCCGATGCGCGTCGTCGAGCTGGCCGGCCCCTCCGGCGAAACCCATCGGGCAGTTCTGCCCGCCTTTGCAGGAATTCGTGCCGCATGACCATCCTGATGATCCAGCCGCATTACCAGGAGCCGTTCTCGATGACCGCGCCGCTGTTCGGCGATGCCATCGCCTCCGGCCTCATGAAGGTCGTGCGCGAGATGGAACTGACCGGCGAGGATTTCGCCACGGCGCGCGGGCTGATCACCACCACCCATCTCGACCAGATCGGCTTCCAGCGGTTCTCAACCGATGTCGCCGCGTTCCTCGACCGCGGCGGCCGCTGGATCTATCACGGGCATATCCTCCGCCCGATCCTGGCCGAACTCGGCACCTACCAGCCAATCCCCAATCCCAGGCGCGTGGATTTCGTCCAGTCCCGGCTTTACGAGCACCCGATCTTCGCCGGCATCGACCAGAAGATGCTGGAAACCAACCATGGCGTCGCCGGCTTCTACGGCCGCGGCCACAACCCTCCGCCCGAAGGAGCCGTTGTCATCAATGCGCTCGGTCCGGCAAAAACCCCGGTCGATTGGGTATGGGCGAGGCCGCAGGGTGGGGAAATCCTCTCACATGCCGGCAACGAATTCTGGGGGTGCGGCGACGATCCCGAAATCAAGAAGCAGTTGGCGAGCCGCGCCGTCGCCTGGCTTGCCGGAGAGCTGAACCGATGAGCATTCTCGCGATCCATCCCGGCGCCTATTACCATATCGAGACGCTCGAAGCGCCACGTTACGCCCACCATTTCGACTTGCTCGTGCGGCCGGAAGACCTGGCCTCCGTGGATCTTGCCGAACACGCTGTCGTCTTCATTCCCTGCCGCACGCCGGCCGATCGCCTGGCGCCGCATGCCGCGCAGCTTCGCGCCTATCTCGACCAGGGCGGCACGATCGTCTCGACCGGCGAGACGAACTGGGACGTCTTCCTGCCCGGCATCGCCTTTACACCGCAACCCACGAACTGGTGGTGGTGGCTGACGCCCGGTGCCGATCTCGGCGTGCGCATTGCCGCGCCCGGCCAGGCGCTGTTCAACAGACTTGGACAAGACGATCTCACGTGGCACCTGCATGGCTGGTTCGATCCGCCTGATGGTGTCGACGTGCTCGCCGTTAATGGCGAGGGAAAGCCCATACTCTATGTGGACGAGGTGACGACGCCCGGCCGCATGATCATCACCAGCCTCGACCCGTGTTTCCATCACGGGTCTCATTTCATGCCGGCGACGACGCGTTTCCTGGACGGTTTCCTGCCCTGGATGCGCCAAGAGCTGGACGGAGCAAGGACAAAATGACCGACAAAATCGACGTTCTCGAAGACGGCAAGCCGCTTTCCTACACCTATGCGGACACGATGCATTTCCACGGCTTCGGCTATCCGGGCGGTGTCGCCCATGCCTTCAAGGTGATGCAGCGGGCCATGCCGCTCTTGAGCCCCGACGGCCCGCCGGAGCGCCGCGAGATCGTCATCCGCACCGCGTTCCGCGGTCCGGGCGGCCGCGACGCCTTCGAAATGGTGACGCGCGGCCTGACCGAAGGCCGCTATACGGTCGATCACGGGCTCGAAAAGCCCGAGCGCGGCAATATTCTCGAACGCTACGTCTTCGAACTCAGCTATCGCGGCAAAACGGTGACGCTGCAGCTCAAGGAAGGCCATGTCCGCGAGGAATTCATCATCGTCAGCCGCAAACCGGACCGGACGCCGGCCGAAGAGGAACGCCTGGTTTGGCTGAAGCAGGAGATGGCCGACCGGCTGCTCCTGGCGCCGGCCGAAGCCGTTTACGAAGAGGCATGAGCCTCCTCAGGCGGTAAACAGGTTCCTGAACTGCGACGGCTGGCAGCGGAGATATTGCGGTGCCGGTTTCACCTGGGCACCGAGTTCCGCTGCCGCATGCCACGGCCAGCGCGGGTCATAGAGGGCGGCGCGGGCGATCGCGACGATATCCGCGTCGCCGGTCGAAACGATCGCTTCGGCCTGGGTCGGTTCGGTGATCAGCCCGACGGCCACGACCGGCATCTTCACCGCAGCCTTGACGGCGCGCGCCAAGGCCACCTGATAGTTCGGGCCGAGCGGGATTTTCTGTTCGATATGCAGCCCGCCGCTCGACACATGGATGGCGTCGCACCCCTTTTCGTCCAGCATCTGGGCAAACGCGATGGTCTGGTCGATGTCGAGTCCGCCGTCGACCCAGTCGGTCGCCGAAACGCGCACCGTCACCGCCTTGTCGGAGGGGAAGGCCTGGCGCACGGCATCGAGGACTTCGAGCGGAAAACGCATGCGGTTTTCCTGCGACCCGCCATATTCGTCGGTCCGCTGGTTGGAAAGCGGCGACAGGAACTGGTGCAGCAGATAGCCATGCGCGGCATGGATCTGGATCGCATCGAGGCCGATCCTTGCTGCCCGGACCGCGGAAGCCGCAAAGGCGTCGCGCACCTTTTTCATTCCATCTTTGTCGAGCGCGACGGGGGCCACGTATTTCGGATTGAACGGGATCGCCGAGGCAGACTCGGTCTGCCAGCCGTTCGGCTGATCCGGCGCGATCTGGCTGCCGCCGAACCAGGGCTTGTCGGTCGAGGCCTTGCGGCCGGCGTGCGCGAGCTGCACGGAGATCGGCATGTCCGACCATTTGCGGATGCTGTCGATCGTGCGGCCCATCGCCTTCTCGGTCGCGTCGTCATAGAGCCCGACATCCGCATAGGTGATGCGCCCTTCCGGCGTGACCCCGGTCGCCTCGATCGTCAGAAGCGCTGCGCCGGAAAGCGCGAGCTGGCCGAGATGGATGAGGTGCCAGTCGGTCATGCAGCCGTCCTCGGCCGAATATTGGCACATGGGCGCGATGACGATGCGGTTCGAGAGTTCGAGATTGCGGACGCGGATCGGAGAAAAGAGAGCAGGCTGGGCCATGAGTAAGTTCCTTTGCGCGATCGATGGCGCCGAGGCGGGAGGATAGGTGGCGCCTGAAATCGATCCCAGCGTTTTTGGCAAATCAACCGGGCCTCATCAAGTCACGCTGACGAGAGCGGCCTACTACCAGACGACCGGGTGCGTTTCGCCGGTCAGCACGTTGACGAACCCTTGCTGCGCCCGCTCCGATGGCGCCACCAGCACCCAGCGCCAGGGCGAACAGGTCAGCGTTGCAAACGACAGCCGCTCCGGGAAACCCGGCCACCAGCGCGGCGAGAAGGTCGGCTCGTACATCCAGTCGATCGTTTCGCCGGCTTTGTAGAGCGCCTGCATTTCTGCATCCAGTTCTTCCGCCGAGCGCGCAGTCATCAGCCCGCCGACCTCGTAGTGGACGCGGGCGATCACCTTGCCGCCGGAGACCAGAACCCAGCCGCCCTGCTGTTCGGCGAGCGCATTGGCGACCATCGCCATCGCCTCGTCCGAGGAGCCGACCACCCAGATATTGTGCTTGTCATGCCCGAGCGTCGAGCCGAGCGCGGTATCCGGCGTGCGCGGCCCGGTGCCGAGCCAGAACATTTTTGAGACCTTGGCCTCGCCGGAGAACCGGTCGACGATCGAGAATTTCGTGATGTTGCGGTCGTGGTCGCGTTGCACCGCGCCATCCCTGACCGGCAGTTCCATGGTGATGAATTCGTCCGACCAGTGGAAGGGCCGCAGCAGGGCGGCATTCGCCGTGGCGCGATCCGCCGGCGCCTCGATGCGGAAATCGGCGGCGGTCACCTGGCGGTCGATCTTCACCGTTCTCGTCGCCCATTCCGGCCAATCGATCTCTGGCCGCGCGCCGGTAAACGTCTTGCCTTCCGACACCGGCCCGCCATCCGCCCAGACCTTGGCGATCGACAGCTTTTCGACGTCGTCCAGCAGCACGATATCCGCGAAACGGCCAGGCGCGATCGACCCGACCCAAGGCGTCAGCCGCATGTGCCGCGCCGGGTTGAGCGTCACGCACTGGATGGCGATTTCCGGCGAAAGGCCGTTCTCGATCGCAAGGCGGACATTGTAGTCCGTCGCGCCCATCTTCAGCGTGTCGGAGGCGCTGCGGTCGTCGGTGACGAAAGCCACCTGCGACCAGTCGGCGAGCTTCTTCTCGATGAGCCCCCGGATGACCTCCGGCAGCGAATGCGGCCGAAGCTCGATGAACAGCCCGTGCTGCAGCTTCTGCCAGATTTCCTCCAGGAACCACCCCTCGTGATCGGAGGCAAGGCCCGCGGCGGCAAACGCGTTGATCGACGGCAGATCGCGCAGGCCCGCGCCGTGGCCCTCGACCACGCCCCGCTGCTCGAAGGTCGCGCCGATCATGCCCCAGAGCCGGTCGTAGGAGGGGTTTGAGGGATCGGAGATCGATGGCCAGTCCATGACCTCGTCGAGGCCGGCGACCATCAGGCTTTCGCTCATGAACTGCTTCTGCTCGTCATAACCGAAATAGCCGCCGCCCCATTCATAGGCCGTCGGCGGCACGGCCGAGCCCGGCAGCGGAAAGATCTTCATCGGCGACCCGCGGCGGCGGGCCTCCAGCCAGAATTCCAGGTTGCGGGCGCCGTTGACATTCGAGAATTCGTGGCTCGCTTCGCAGGTCCAGGTGACCCCGTGCGGCATGACGAGGGCTGCTTCCCATTCCGGCGTCAGGTGCGAGCTCTCGATATGCTTGTGCGCCTCGCCGAAACCCGGAACAGCCGAGAGATCGGGCTCGTGGCTACGTTCCGCCACCTCGCCCGCAAAACTGCCGGCCGGTCCCACATAGGCAATCCGCCGGCCCTTGATGACGATCTCCTGGTCCTCAAGCCATGTCCTGCTGTGGACGTCGAGCAGTCTGCCAACCCTCAGCAGCCGGTCCGCGGGCCGTTTGCCGAGCGCGGTCAGCACCAGGTCCTGGCGGATGCGGACTTCGTCGGCCGCGTTGATCAGCAGGTCGTCGGGGAGGCGCGCGGAAACTGTCATCGGAGGAATGCCTGTCGGTTCTGATCGCCGGACCCTAAAGACGATGCCCGGACGTGTAAACCATCGCAAACCGTGCATCGGCTATCGCCTGAGGCTGGAAATCAACCTCCGGTATAGGATGGTTCAAGCCTAAAGAAATTTGGCTCCTAGCGGTCTATGCCTAATAATTGGGCTTGCGGCGGGACCGTTCAAAAAATAGTATCACCCCCAATTCCCGGGGGTGCCCCAGGGGAGCATCAACGCCGCTTTCGCAAAGGACACGCCTCATGAAGGCCATTCGTTTCACCCAATTGGCAACCCTTGCTCTCCTGGCGACGCTCGGCGGCACGGCAACGGCAAGCGCCCAGTCGAAGACGCTCACCATCTCCTGGTGGGGTTACAACGGCGAGAAGATGACCGCAAACATCATCGATCCGTTCAAGAAGATCTGCGGCTGCGACATCGTTTTCGAAACCGGCAACAATGCCGACCGCCTCAACAAGCTGAAGCTGCGTGACGGCAAGGGCGTCGATGTCATCTACCTGACCGACAGCTTCTCGCAGCTCGGCATCGAGCAGGGCCTGTTCCAGCCGGTCGATCCGGCGAAGATCCCGAACCTCTCCGAGATCTACGAACTCGGCCGCGCGCCGCAGGGCAAATACGGCCCGGCCTATACGATCGGCCGCATCGGCCTCGTTTACGACTCGGCCAAGGTCACCCCTCCGATCACCTCCTGGAGCGATCTGTGGCGTCCGGACCTGAAGGGCTCGGTTTCGCTGCCGGGCATCACCACCACGGCCGGCCCGATGGTCGTGGTGCAGGCCGGCAAACATGCCGGCGTCGATCCCTATACCGGCACCGACAAGGCGTTCGAAGCCGTCGAAGCCCTGAAGCCGAACGTCGTCAAGAACTACAATACCGGTTCCGAACTGGTGAACCTGATCTCGACCGGCGAAGTGCGCGTCGCAATCGGCCAGGACTTCACGCTCGCCTCGATGCAGGCCGCGGTGAAGACCATGACCTGGGCGAAGCTCAAGGACGGCGATATCGCCACGCTGAACACGGTCAACATCCCGAAGGGTTCGACAAACGCCGAACTGGCCCACCAGTTCATCAACTTCATCCTGTCGAAGGACGTGCAGCAGAAGGAAGCCGAGCAGGGCGTCGATGCGCCGATTTCCACCAAGGTCCAGCTCACCCCGGACCAGGCGAAGATCTGGACCTATGGCGCCGATCAGGTTTCCAGCCTGACCCGCATCGACTACGCCAAGATGAACGCGGTCAAGACCGACTGGATCGACCGCTGGAACGAGGTTTTCGGCAAGTAGTCCCGGACGTCGCCTGGGTGGCGATATGTTTGCATTGAGAACGGAGCGCCGCCATCAACGCGGCGCTCCTGCCTTTGAGAAAGACTGTCGATGAACAAGCTTGCCAGATGGGGTTTGACGATGCCCGCGACAATCACCGTCGTCCTGCTTCTGGTCATCCCCGTCGTGCTGACGATCGCCACCACGTTCGGCGAGGCGGCCGGTCCGTTTTCCACCTATACGGCCTTCTTCAAGAGCGGCTTCCGCATGGCCGTCCTCTATCGAACCCTTCAGGTCGCCCTGATCACCACGGGCATCGCGCTCGTGGTCGGCTTCATCACCGCATATGTCATCGCCCAGATGCCGGGACGCCTGAAGAGCATCATGATCGTCGCTGCGGTCTTTCCGTTGCTGACCGGCGTCGTCGTCCGCTCCTTCGCCTGGCTGATCATCCTCGGCAAGAACGGCATCATCAACAATGCCCTGATGTCGGTCGGGTTGATCGGTGAGCCCCTGTCGATGCTCTACACCCAAGGTTCCGTCATCGTCGCGATGGTTTATCTCTTTGTGCCGCTGATGATCCTGACGCTGGTCGGGGTGCTCGAGGGAATCCCGCGTGACCTGATCGAGGCGGCCGCCTCGCTCGGCGCAAGGCCGATCCCGACCTTCCTGCAGGTCATCCTGCCGCTTGCAGCCCCCGGCCTCATCGTCGGCGCGGTGCTGGTCTTTACCGGCAGTTTCACCTCCTATGCAACACCCCAGCTCCTCGGCGGCGAAAAGCAGATGATGATGGGCACCTTCCTCTACCAGCGCGCCATGGTGACCTTCGACTGGGTCGGCGCCTCGACGATCGCCGCCATCATGGTGGTCATAACTATCGGCGTCGTGCTGATCATGAGCCGCATGGCACGCCGGCTCAACCCGATGGCGGTCTGATGGCGACGCGTATTCACCCCCTTCTCGGCGCTTTCGCCATTCTCGTCTTCTTCTTCCTGCTCGCGCCGCTGGTGATCATCGTCGGCTCGGCCCTCAGCGACACGACATTCCTCACCTTCCCGCCGCAGGGGTTGACGCTGCGCTGGTTCGCCAACATCTTCCAGATGGAGGCCTTCCGCCGCACGGCGATCACCAGCCTGCAGGTGGCGCTTCTCGGCACCGGCCTGTCTCTGTTGATCGGCATTCCGGCCGCTTACGCGCTCAATCGCTATCGGGTCGAGCTGCCCCGCTGGCTCTCGACGCTGTTCGTGCTGCCGATTCTGGTGCCGGAAATCGTCTTCGGCTTCGCGCTTCTGAAGTCGATCACGATAGGCCTCGGCCTGCCGGTCTTCATCAGCCTCGTCGTCGGGCATGCGCTGCTGATCCTGCCGTATTCGGTGCGCGTCGTCGGCGCCAGCCTCGCCTCTTTCGATTTCTCTATCGAGGAAGCAGCGCGGAGCCTCGGCTGCCCGCCGCTCAAGACCTTCATGACCGTGGTGCTGCCGAACATCCGTGCCGGGGTCATCGCCGCCTTCATCCTCGCCTTCATTACCTCCATCAACGACGTCTCGGTCTCGGTCTTCCTGACCGGGCCCGGCATTTCGACGCTGCCGATCCAGATTCTTGCGCATATGGAGCAGTTCTTCGACCCGACGATCGCTTCCGTCTCCGTACTTCTGATGCTGGTAACCGTCGGCGTTATGGCGATCGTCGAAGCGACGCTCGGCCTCACATTCCTCACCAAGTAGGTTCCCGTGACCGTATCCCTCACCATCGAAAACCTCTCGGCTCACTACGGAACCACCCAGGTTCTGAAAGACCTGTCGATCTCCGTCGCAGCAGGCGAACTCGTCTCGCTGCTCGGCTCCAGCGGCTGCGGCAAGACGACGACGCTGCGCCTGGTGGCGGGCTTCCTGCAGCCGACCAGCGGCCGGATTCGCCTCGGCGACCGCGATCTGACGACGCTGCCCGCCCATGCCCGCAATATCGGTCTCGTCTTTCAGAGTTATGCGCTTTTCCCGCACCTGAGCGTGCTCGACAATGTCGCGTTCGGCCTGAGACAGCGTGGCCTCGCCAAGCCGGACCGCACGAAGCGGGCGATGGCGATGCTGGAACGTGTCGGCCTTGCGCCGCTCGCCGACCGCCTGCCGGCAGCGCTGTCCGGCGGCCAGAAACAACGCGTCGCGCTCGCCCGCGCTCTCGTCATCGAGCCGCCGCTCCTGATGTTCGACGAGCCGCTCTCCAACCTCGATGCCAAGCTCAGGATCGACATGCGCGTCGAGATCCGCCAGTTGCAGCGCGCCAACGGCACCACATCACTCTACGTCACCCACGATCAGGAAGAAGCGTTTTCGATTTCCGACCGCGTCGCGATCATGAATGCCGGCCGCATCCTGCAGCTCGATACGCCTGAGGTGCTCTATCAGAAGCCGGCCAACGCCTTCGTTGCCCGCTTCGTGGGCTTCGAGAACCTGATCCGCATGAAGGTCGTCGAGCGCCAGTCGGCAATCATCACCGCCGAGGCGACCGGCGGCACGCGGCTTCACCTTTCCCAGGATCTGTTCGGGCCGATCAAGGACGATTTCGTCCTGGCTTGCCGCGCTGACGGGCTTGCGGTCCGCCGCGAGGGCGAAGGCATCCCGGCAGTCCTCGGGACGCGTACCTATCTCGGTCGAGCCTACCAATACAAATGCGAAACGGCCGCGGGCGAAATCACCGCCAACGGCCCGCTTTCCGACCCGTTGGATGCCGGCGCCCGGGCGGTGCTCACGCCGCTGCCGGAGCAGTGCTGCATCCTCGCTCCGGAAAACTGAACCCGAAATAGAATACAAACCGGCCGTTTGCCGGGGGCGTTGACGCAGGTCAAACCCCCGAAGCGGCCCGTATGTCAGCACATCATGGTCACAATCCTTCAACCGGCAGCGTATTTGCGCTGTGAGGCCAAAGACCATGAATTACGTCTCAGAAACACTCTGGCTCGCGATCGGCACCTTCCTGGCGTTGCTCGCGGCCGCTTACGCCCATGACAGCCTGTTCGCAGCCCACATGTGGATCTTGTTCTTCGTGCTGCTGATCAGCACGGTCGTCTTGATGGGCAGGATTTCCTTCGCGCCGCAGTCGTCCGCGATAAGCCTGCCGTTAAAATCCGAATATTTCGACGAGGTCGTCAAATACGGCACCGTCGCCACGGTCTTCTGGGGCGTCGTCGGCTTCCTCGTCGGCGTCGTCATCGCCCTCCAGCTTGCCTTTCCGGACCTGAACATCGAGCCCTGGTTCAATTTCGGCCGCCTGCGGCCGCTGCACACGTCGGGCGTCGTCTTCGCCTTCGGCGGCAATGCGTTGATCGCCACATCCTTGTATGTGGTCCAGCGCACCTGTCGTGCCCGCCTTTTCGGCGGCAACCTCGCCTGGTTCGTGTTCTGGGGTTATCAGCTTTTCATCGTCATGGCGGCGACCGGCTATCTGCTCGGCATCACGCAGTCGCGCGAATATGCCGAGCCGGAATGGTATGTGGACCTTTTCCTGACCGTCGTCTGGGTCGCCTATCTCGCCGTTTTCCTCGGTACGATCCTGAAGCGCAAGGAGCCGCATATCTATGTGGCGAACTGGTTCTATCTCGCCTTCATCGTGACCATCGCCATGCTGCACGTGGTGAACAACCTGGCGGTTCCGGTCTCCTTCCTCGGCGTGAAGAGCTACTCGGCCTTCTCGGGCGTCCAGGATGCGCTGACCCAGTGGTGGTACGGGCATAACGCCGTCGGTTTCTTCCTGACCGCAGGCTTCCTCGGCATGATGTATTATTTCGTGCCGAAGCAGGTCAATCGCCCGGTCTATTCCTACCGGCTGTCGATCATCCACTTCTGGGCGCTGATCTTCCTCTATATCTGGGCCGGCCCGCATCACCTGCACTATACGGCGCTGCCTGACTGGGCCCAGACGCTCGGCATGGTCTTCTCCATCATGCTCTGGATGCCCTCCTGGGGTGGCATGATCAACGGTCTGATGACGCTCTCGGGCGCCTGGGACAAGATCCGCACCGATCCGATCGTCCGCATGATGATCATCGCCATCGCCTTCTACGGCATGTCGACTTTCGAAGGCCCGATGATGTCGATCAAGGCGGTCAACTCGCTCAGCCACTATACCGACTGGACGATCGGCCACGTGCATTCCGGCGCGCTCGGCTGGGTCGGCATGATCACCTTCGGCGCGGTCTATTACATGACGCCCAAGCTCTGGAACCGCGAGCGCCTCTACAGTCTCGACCTCGTCAACTGGCACTTCTGGCTCGCCACTCTCGGCATCGTCGTCTACGCCGCCGTCATGTGGGTCGCCGGCGTGCAGCAGGGCCTGATGTGGCGCGAATACGACAACCAGGGCTTCCTGGTCTATTCCTTCGCCGAAACGGTCGCGGCCATGTTCCCCTACTACCTGCTGCGTGCGGTGGGCGGTGCCATGTACCTCGTCGGCGGGCTCATCATGGCCTTCAACGTCACCATGACCATCCTCGGTTACCAGCGGCAGGAGCGGGTTCGGGGCGGTGCTTCCCCCGCCGCTCTCCAGCCGGCCGAATAAGGAGGGATATCCATGTCCATTCTCGACAAACATCACTACATCGAACGCAACGCGACCCTGCTCCTGGTCGGCTCGCTGCTCGTCGTCTCGATCGGCGGCATCGTCGAAATCGCGCCGCTCTTCTATCTCGAAAACACCATCGAGAAGGTGGAAGGCATGCGGCCCTATTCCCCGCTCGAGCTTGCCGGGCGCGACATCTACATCCGCGAAGGCTGTTATGTCTGCCATAGCCAGATGATCCGCCCCTTCCGCGACGAGGTGGAGCGCTACGGTCACTACAGCTTGGCGGCCGAATCCATGTACGACCATCCGTTCCAGTGGGGATCGAAGCGCACGGGCCCCGATCTCGCCCGCGTCGGCGACCGCTACTCGAACGAATGGCACGTCCAGCACCTGATCGAACCACGCGACGTCGTGCCGGAATCGGTGATGCCGAGCTACGCCTTCCTCAAGGAGACGCCGCTCAAGATCACCGACGTTTCCATGGAGCTGAAGGCGAACCGCACGGTCGGCGTCCCCTATTCGGACGAAATGATAGCGAGCGCCAAGGCGGACCTTTCGGCCCAGGCCGATCCGAACGCCGACACGTCCGGCCTGCTCGCCCGCTATCCCAAGGCCAAGGTCGGCGATTTCGACGGCAATGCCCAGAGCCTCACGGAGATGGATGCGCTGGTCGCCTATCTGCAGATGCTCGGCACGCTGGTCGATTTCTCCACTTATGACGACGCTGCCGGCTACCGCTGAAGGAACAAGCTCATGGAATTCTACACGGCCATGCGCCACTTCGCCGATAGCTGGGGTCTGCTTGCCATGACCCTGTTCTTCCTCGGCGTTCTCGTCTTCACCTTGCGCCCCGGCGCGAAAGCCTCTGCAGACGAGGCCGCGCGGATCCCTCTGAAGGAGGATTGAACATGCCAGAAAAACATATGGCGGAAAAACATATCGACCAATTGAGCGGCGTTGAGACCACCGGCCACGAGTGGGACGGCATTCGCGAGCTCAACAATCCGCTGCCGCGCTGGTGGCTCTGGACCTTCTATGCCTGCATCCTGTGGTCGGTCGGTTATGCGATCGCCTACCCTTCCATTCCGCTCCTGACCGACGCGACGAAAGGCCTGCTCGGATATTCGAGCCGTGCCGAGCTTGCGGCAGATCTCGATGGTGCCAAGATCGCCCAAGGCGGGATCCTGGAGAAAATCTCCAGTTCGTCGATGGAAGAGATTGTCGCCGACCCCCATCTTAGCCAGTTCGCAATCGCAGGGGGCGCGGCCGCCTTCCGCGTCAACTGCACCCCGTGCCACGGCACGGGTGCCGCCGGCGGGCAGGGTTACCCCAATCTCAACGACAACGATTGGCTGTGGGGCGGCGATGTCAACGCCCTTTATCAGACGATCGCCCATGGCATCCGCGATCCCGCCGACGGCGAGACCCGCATTTCGGAAATGCCGGCCTTTAGGGATGTGCTGAAGCCGGACGAGGTGCGCCAGGTCGCCGCCTACGTGGTGAGCCTCACTGGAACCCCGCGCGATCCAGCGATGGTCGAGCCCGGAAAGCAGCTTTTCACCGACAATTGTGTCTCGTGTCATGGCGAGAAGGCCGAGGGCAACCGCGACCTTGGTGGGCCGAGCCTTGCCGACGCGATCTGGCTGAAAGCTCGGGGCGAGGCGGAGATTGCCAGGCAGATCCAGGCCCCGAAACACGGCGTCATGCCGGCCTGGGAAGCCCGCCTCGGAGACGTCGCCGTCAAGCAGCTCGCCGTCTACATTCACTCGCTCGGCGGCGGGGAGTGAGAAAAACCGCAATCCACTCGATCTGACGAGCGGCCGCCTGTGCGTCATCAGCAGGCGGCCGTTTTGTCACACCGGTTCGATTGACTTGTGTCAAGGAGTGACCGTCGCCGGGATGAGAAAACATGGACCAAAGGAACTGGTCCCATGAATCTCTACACGTCTCCCGCGCTTGGCCCCAGCGACGCTTCCGTTGAGCGCATCGATGTCCAGCCCGTGCATTCGCCGGGCAGGCCGCTTTACGAGAAGCGCAAGAAGATATTCCCCAAAAGGGCCGAAGGGCGCTTCCGTCGCTTCAAATGGCTGGTGATGCTGATAACCCTCGGCATCTATTACCTCACCCCCTGGATCCGCTGGGACCGTGGCCCCTTTGCTCCCGATCAGGCGGTGCTCGTCGATCTTGCCAGCCGCCGTTTCTATTTCTTCTTCATCGAGATCTGGCCGCAGGAATTCTTCTACGTCGCCGGGCTTCTGGTCATGGCGGGTTTCGGTCTTTTCCTCGTGACTTCGGCCGTCGGTCGCGCCTGGTGCGGTTATGCCTGTCCGCAGACGGTGTGGGTCGATCTCTTCCTTGTCGTCGAGCGCTTCTTCGAGGGCGACCGCAATGCCCGCATCAAGCTCGATGCTGCGCCCTGGAGCCTCGACAAGCTCTGGAAGCGCGTCGCCAAACACGCCACCTGGCTGGCCATCGCGGTGGCGACCGGCGGCGCCTGGATCTTCTATTTCGCCGACGCGCCCTCGCTCGCCTTCGATTTCGTCACCGGCCAGGCGGCGCTGGTCGCCTATTCCACCGTCGCCACCCTGACGGCCACCACCTATGTCCTCGGCGGACTGCTGCGCGAGCAGGTCTGCATCTACATGTGCCCCTGGCCGCGCATCCAGGCCGCCATGCTGGACGAGAGTTCGCTGGTCGTCACCTACAACGACTGGCGCGGCGAACCGCGCAGCCGCCATGCCAAGAAGGCGGCGGCGGCCGGACAGCCCATCGGCGATTGCGTCGATTGCAATGCCTGCGTGGCGGTCTGTCCCATGGGCATCGACATCCGCGAAGGCCAGCAGATGGCCTGCATCACCTGCGCGCTCTGTATCGATGCCTGCGACGGCGTGATGGACAAGATCGGCAAGCCGCGCGGCCTTATCGCCTACGCGACGCTCGACGAATACGAGACGAACATGGCGCTCGCGACAAACGGCGGCACTACGGCGATCGAACCGGCACGGGTGCGCAATCCGGACAGCTCCTTCATCGACAAGGTCCGCCACTTCGACTGGAGGGTGATCTTCAGGCTCCGCACGCTGATCTATTTCGGCGTCTGGTCGGCCGTCGGTTTCGGCCTCGTCTTCGCGCTCCTGTCGCGCGACCGGCTGGAGGTCAACGTGCTCCATGATCGCAATCCGCAATTTGTGCTGGAATCGGACGGTTCCATCCGCAACGGCTACACGATCCGGCTGCTCAACATGATCCCGGAGCCGCGCACGATCATGGTCTCGATGGAAGGTCTGCCAGAAGCGACGATGAAGATATCCGGCGTCACGGACGTACCGGGCCGCCTCTTCGCGGTGCAGGTGGAGCCCGACAAGACGCTTGCCTTGAAGGTCTTCGTGACCCTTCCCAAGGATGCCGTTTCCTCCGAGGCCGTCGATTTCCACTTCATCGCCGAGGACCGGTCGAGCCACGAAAAGGACAGCTATTCAGCCGTCTTCAACACCCCGGGAGCCAGAAAATGAGCCCGACGAAAATGAACGCGATCCCTGCAAAATCCTTCGTCTTCACCGGCTGGCACATGGTCGGCGTACTGGTGCTCTTTTTCGGCACCATCATCTCGGTCAATTTCTACATGGCCTATAACGCGGTCACCAGCTGGAGCGGACTGGTGGCGGAAAACACCTATGTCGCCAGCCAGCAGTTCAATGGCAAGGCGGCAGAGGCGCGGACGCTGACGGCGACCGGCGTCACCGGCCGCATCACCGTCAACGGCTCTGATGTCCGCTATGAGGTCTTTCACCCGAAGAACGGACCGGTGGCGGTTGATGCGCTGACCCTGAAATTCAAGCGGCCGGTCGGCGAACATCAGGATTTCGAACTCGACCTCGTTCCCGTTGGCCAGGGGACATTCGTAGCCACCCATGAAATCCTGCCCGGCCACTGGATCGTCGATGCGAGCGCCATCCGGAACGGCAAGCGCATCCTGCATCAGGCCGAACGCATCTCGGTTTCGAGGAGGGCGGAATGAGCTGCTGCGCGCCCGGAGCCGGAGGCTATTCGGACCATTCGCTGCCGTCCTCCGAGGAGCTGACGCTGTCCAGCCGGACAATTTCGCCGGGGCTGCGTCAGACCGATCTCAGCGTTCCGCAGGTCCATTGCGGCACCTGCATCGCGACGATCGAAAAGGCACTCAACGCGCTGCCGTCGGTAGAGCGGGCACGGGTCAATCTCTCCACCAAACGCGTTTCGATCGTCTGGCGGGAAAAGGCCGGAGATGTCGACACGGACCCGGTCGATCTAGTCAGGGCGATCGTCGCCGCCACCGGCTACGATGCGCATCTTTTCTCGAATGCCGAGGAGGTCGGCGAGAAGCTGCAGCGCGACCTCATCCGCGCCGTCGCGCTCTGCGGCTTCGCGGCGGCAAACATCATGCTGCTCTCGGTCTCGGTCTGGTCAGGCGCCGATGCCTCGACACGCGACATGTTCCATTGGATATCGGCGCTGATCGCCGCGCCGGCGCTGATCTATGGCGGCCGTTTCTTCTATCAGTCGGCCTGGAACGCGCTCAGCCGCCGCCGCACCAACATGGACGTGCCGATCGCGCTCGCCATCACGCTTTCCTATGCGGTGTCGCTCTGGGAAACCATGCATCATGGCGAACATGCCTGGTTCGACGCGACGGTGTCGCTGTTGTTCTTCCTGCTGATCGGCCGGACGCTCGACCATGTCATGCGCGACCGGGCGCGGGCCGCGATCAGCGGTCTTGCCCGCCTATCGCCCCGCGGCGCCACAATTATCGGTGCGGACGGGTCGCGCGACTATCGCCCGGTGGACGAAATACGGCCGAGCGACCGGGTGGCGATTGCGGCCGGTGAGCGGGTGCCGGTCGATGGGCTCGTCGAGAGCGGCGCAAGCGATATTGATGTCTCGATCGTCAACGGCGAAAGCGCGCCGAGGTCGGTCCGTGCCGGAGACATGATACAGGCAGGAACGCTCAACCTCACCGGTTCGCTGGTACTGAAGGCAACCGCTGCGGCGAAGGATTCCTTCCTGTCCGAAGTCATTTCGCTGATGGAGGCGGCAGAGGGTGGACGGGCGCGCTATCGCCGGATCGCCGACCGCGCGGCGCAATATTATTCTCCGGCCGTCCATTTTCTGGCGCTCGCCGCCTTTCTCGCCTGGGGTTTCATCGGCGGTGACTGGAAACATGCGATGCTGGTGGCAATCGCCGTGCTGATCATCACCTGCCCCTGTGCGCTCGGCCTGGCCGTTCCGGTGGTGCAGGTGGTCGCGGCCGGCCGGCTGTTCCGGAACGGCATCATGGTCAAGGACGGTTCGGCCATGGAGCGGCTCGCCGAAATCGACACGGTGCTCTTTGACAAGACCGGCACGCTGACCCTGGGCCGTCCCCGGCTGCTGGATGTCGAGCGGTTCGACAGGAAGCAGCTCGCTTTGGCCGCCGGCCTCGCCGCCCATTCACGTCACCCTCTCTCCCAGGCGCTCGCGATGGCGGTATCCGGCCCGGTTGCGGTCTTCGAGACGGTCACCGAAATCCCGGGCCGGGGCCTCGAAGCGGCGACGCCGGCAGGCGTCTACCGTCTCGGCAACCGCCGCTTCGCTCTGTCAGTGCCGGACGACGGAAGCCCGGGCAATAGCGTGACCGAGACGGTTCTCTCGCTCGACGCCAAGGAAATCGCCACCTTCCGGTTCGATGATTCGCTCCGCCCCGGCGCCCTGACCGCTACGGCATCCCTCGCGGCAAGCGGTTTCGAGACGGGTATCCTGTCGGGCGACCGGCGCCGGGTGGTTGCCGATCTCGCCATCCGCCTCAATCTCGAACATTGGCAGGCGGAGCTTTCGCCGAAACAGAAGGCGGAGTTCTGCACCTCGCTCGAGGCAAGCGGCCGCAAGGTGCTGATGGTCGGTGACGGCATCAACGACGCGCCGGCGCTCGCCGCAGCCCATGTCTCGATCGCGCCGGCGACAGCGGCGGACGTCGGCCGTCAGGCCGCCGACTTCGTGTTCATGCGCGACAGCCTCGAAGCGGTGCCGCTGGCGATCGATATTTCGCGCCGCGCCGGCCGGTTGATCCGCGAGAATTTCGCGCTCGCCATCGGCTACAATGTCATCGCCGTGCCGATCGCGCTTGCTGGTTATGCGACGCCGCTGATTGCCGCCGTTGCCATGTCCACGTCGTCGATCATCGTCGTCGCCAACGCGCTCCGGCTCAGCGGATCGCGAAGCGCCGTCGAGGCCGGGGCGGCGGAGAGCCACGGCCAAGCAAAAATCCCTCCCGGTGAGGCCCGCGTCGCATGAACATGCTGATCTATCTCATCCCGATTGCGCTGTTCCTCGGCGGTCTCGGCCTCTTCGCCTTTCTGTGGTCGCTGAAGAGCGGCCAGTACGACGACCTCGAAGGCGCCTCCTGGCGCGTGCTTCGGGACGATCCGCCGGAATGAACCAGGAATCTTGGACAAGCGCAGGCCCCGATGCGGGTGCCGCCAGCCACTCAGGCATTTCTCGGACGATTGTCAAAAAAAGGGCCGCAGATGCAGCCCTTTTGAAACCCTGCTCAGTCCAGCAGCTCCCGGAGCCGCACCGCGAGCTCCCTTGCGGTATACGGCTTCTTTAGCCAGCTACCGGATTGGGCGAGCTCGCGCCCGGCAATGGCAGGTTCCGCATAGCCGGAGGTGAACAATACCTTCATGCCGGGCCGTCTGGCGCGCACTTCGGCCGCCAGTTCGTCGCCCGTCATTCCGCCTGGCATCACGATATCGGTGAAAAGAAGGTGGATGCCATCGTGCTGGCCGAGCTGGTCCAGCGCCTCCTGGCCGTTCGAGGCCTCGATGACGCCGTAGCCGAGTTGCGTCAGCCGGGACACGGCAATGCGCCGGACCCGCGGGTCGTCCTCGACGACGAGGATCTTTTCGGTGCCGCCGGGAATGGAGGCCTGTTTCGGGCCGGCCTCGACGGCAAGCGGACCCGTAGCCTGCGTCTTGTGCGCCACCGGCAGGAAAATCCGCACGCTCGTGCCCTGTCCCGGTTCGCTGTATAGCTGGATATGCCCCCCGGACTGCTTGGCGAAACCGTAGACCATGCTGAGGCCGAGGCCTGTTCCGGCACCCAGGCCCTTGGTGGTGAAGAAGGGCTCGAAGGCCTTGTCCTTGACGTCGGGAGACATGCCGATGCCCGTGTCGGTGACGGAGATCAGCACGAATTCGCCGGTGCGGACATCGGGATACATCTGCGCATAGTCGACATCCAGCCTGACGCGGGAGATCTCGATCGTCAGCTTGCCGCCACGCGGCATCGCGTCCCGGGCATTGAGCGTCAGGTTGAGAAGCGCGTTCTGGAGCTGCGATGCATCGACCAGTGCTTCGTTGGAAACGCCGGTCACGGTGGTGCGAAGCTCAATCGTTTCGCCGAGGGTTCGCCGCAGAAGCTCCGAGAAGCCGGAGACAAGATTGCCGACATCCGCGAGCTTCGGGTTGAGCGGCTGGCGCCGTCCGAAGGCCAAAAGCTGGCCTGTCAGTTTGGCGCCGTCTTCCGCGGCGCCCTGGGCTTCATGCAGCAGTTCCAGCAGGCCTGCATCCGCGACCTTGTTCTCGATCATCTCCAGATTGCCGCTGATGACGGTGAGAAGATTGTTGAAATCGTGCGCCAGGCCGCCGGTCAGCTGGCCGATCGCCTCCATCTTCTGGGCCTGGCGAAGTTCTTCTTCGATCTTGTGACGGCTGGTGAGGTCGCGGACGAAGCCGGTAAAAATGCGTTTTCCGTTGGTGACGGCCTCGCCGACCGAAAGCTCCATCGGAAACGTGCTCTTGTCCTTGCGCTGCCCGGTCACGACGCGGCCGTAGCCGATGATCCGGCGTTCGCCGGTGGTGAGGTAGCGCGAGATATATCCGTCATGGGCTTCGCGGTCGGGCGATGGCATCAGCATCTTCACATTCTGCCCGCAGACTTCGTCGGACGAGTAGCCGAACAGCTGTTCGGCCGCGGTGCTGAAGGAGGAAATGCAGCCGACTTCGTCGATGACGATCATCGATTCCGGAACCGTATCCAGAATGGAGCGCAGATGCGCTTCGCGTTCGGCAAGATCGTTCTGCACCCTTTTCATCTCGGTAATATCGTTGTTCGTTTGGATGATGATCGAAGGTCCGTCGCTCGACGGATTGACGGCCACCCAGCGGCTCGCCACGACGACGGGGTGACCGTGCCTGTGGCGATGGACGACCTCTCCCTGCCAGGTATGATAGGTCTGGACGTGACGGCGAATCTCATCGAGCGGCTCGGGAAACTGCGTCGCCAGCAGCTCGTGGACGACCCTTCCGAGAGCCTCCTCCCGACGCCAGCCGTAAAGCTGCTCGCAGCCGCTGGTCCAGCGGCTGATGATGCCGTCCACGCCGTGGACAATGAGGTTGGCATCGTCGAGAAGAAGAGTGACGGCATCGAGTTGGCTTTCCGTCGTGGCCCCGGGTCCTGTCTTGCCGATCATGTCCAATCCGTCTAATGGCGCCGTCGCTCGCCGAGAGCGATCAGGTCGCGCCGCATGTCCCCACAGTCATCGTCGTCTCCGGCGAGCTGCGCAAGCATCCCCGGTCGTTCGATTCTTATGGAATGACGGGCGCCCGGGTCCAGAACATTCAGCACGCCTTTGCCGATAAGCCTGGTGATAGTACGCGAAACGGTCTCGATCGTCAGCCCGAGATAGTCGGCCATGTCCTGGCGGCTCATGGAGAGTTCGACGACCGGCTGCGGATTGCGTTCGGCCATCGCGCGTTTCAGGTATCTCAGAAGGAAGGTGCAGAGCCGCTCTTCCGCGCTTTTGCTCGACAGGAGCACCATCTGGTCCTGGGCTGCGGCCATTTCGTCGCAGACGCGGGCAAAAACCTTCGGCCTCAGGCTCTCGGAGTTGATGACGGCAGTCTCGAATTGCCGGCGCGCCAGCCGGCGGACCTTTGCCGTCGTGATGGCCTCCGCGGTGTAGATATAATTGTCCCGGAACGACACGCCGATCATATCGCCGGCATGCAGAAACCCGGTGATGACCCGACGTCCGTCCGAAATGATCCGGAAAACGCGCAGCGTCCCCTCCATCACCTCGAAGATATGCCTGGCCTCGTCGCCCTCGAAAAACAGGGCCTGGCCGGCCGACAGATATTCCACAGGCTGCTTGGCGAACAGCGAATGGAGACAATCCGGTTCGTCGAGCGGTCTTGCTGCTGCCGCGTTGAAGGTCTTCGCATAATCCGTGAGAAACATGAAACTGCCCCTATCCGTTTGGTTGAGGCAGTTGACCGAATCCCGGTAACGCGCGAATGCTAGCCGTGTGAAAGACGGTTTTAATTGGTAACAATCTGTAACACGCCGGTTTCCTGTTGATGTCATCCCCCGCCAGCTCCGCCAACATCCTCGTCGTCGACGACGACCCTCGAATCCGCCAGATGCTGACACGGTATTTTGAGGGCGAAGGATATGCCGTCAGCGCGGTATCCGACGGGCAGGAGATGCGCGCTCAGCTGAAGCGGCAGGAGATCGACATCATCCTTCTCGACCTGTCGTTGCCCGGCGGCCAGGACGGTTTTGATCTTGCGCGTGAAATCCGGATGCAATCGGACATTCCGATCATGATGCTGACCGGCCGCGACGACGTGGTCGACCGGATTATCGGCATCGAGATCGGCGCGGATGATTACATCGCCAAGCCGTTTCACCTGCGTGAAGTGCATGCGCGGCTGAAATCGATCCTCCGGCGGCGCCAGCCGGCTCAGCCGAAACAGGAGGTGAACGAGGAAAAGATCGTCCGTTTCGAAGGATGGACGCTCAACCTTTCCAGGCGCCAGCTGCTGTCTGTCGAAGATGGCGAAGTCGAACTGACGACAGGCGAATTCGACATGCTGGCGGCCTTCGTGCAGCATGCGGGGCGGGTACTGACACGCGATTTCCTGATGGATGCGACGAGGGGACGGCAGCTTGACGCCTTCGACCGCACGATCGATGCCCAGATTGTCCGGCTGCGCCGCAAGATTGAGGCGGATGCCAAACATCCCCAGCTCATCAAGGCTGTTCGCGGCGTCGGTTACATTTTCACCGGCAAGCTCGGCTGATCAAAAAACGACCTGCCTGTCCGCCGCGGAAAGCCCGGCGAAAGCTCTTTCCCTGATATCGTCCGCATCGGAGCCCTGCAGCGGAACCGGCCCCAAAGGCAGGTCGTGGTCCACGGGCCTGCCAACCGAAATCGGCAGCAATTCAAGCCTTTTGCACCTACCATCATCGGCAAGCGTCAAGCGGATCGCGGCACTGCGCCAGACATCGACATGCTTTTCGTCATAGGTCGCCGGCCGCCCGGTGTGGAAGACGAAATTGCCGAGACCGGCGATGATCACCCGCCCGCGATAAAGGATGAGCGGCTGCATGACCGGCGCGCCGGTACCAAGCACCAGGTCCGCGCCGCAGTCGATCAGGCCGCGACAGAGATCGAGCAGCCAGTCGGGCGTCGTTTTCCAGTTCGAATCCCAGTGATGGCCGTGGAGCGCCACCGCCACCAGATCCCCTATCGCCTTTGCGGCATCGATGCCGTCGACGAGCCGCTGCATGTCCACCTCGTTCGCCGTCCAGCGTGCACCAATGGCGTCGCCGGCAGCGACGGGCGTGCCGAAGACTTCCAGTTCTGGGCGTTCGCCCACATCATAACCCACGGCGGCACGTGCCGCGCCGCGTTTGTCGTCGCCGAGGGTCTCGACGATCCTCTTCAGCGTCTCGAATTCTTCGGCCGGCACGCTCACCGTCCGCTTCACCCGCAACGGCGCAATGCCGCCGCGCTCGGTCGAGGCATAGTTGATGTCCGGCTGCGGCCCGAGATCGACGGAGAAGATGGCCAGTGATTGCTCAGGTCCAGGCACGATGACCGGCGCGGCGGCCTGCTCGATATCCAAGCCGCTGCCTGCGAGCTTCAGCCCGGCCATTTCCACCGCGGCGCGCGTCGAGGCGATGCCCGGCGGGCCGAGATCGAAGGCATGGTTGTTGGCATGCGTTACCGCGTGAAAACCGAGTTCCCGAATGGAAACCAGCGCATCCGGGGAAGCCAGATGCAGCGTCTTCGTCTTGGTGGGCCATGCCCCTGCCGTCTCCACCGTCGCCTCGAGATTGCCGAAGACCACATCCGCCTCGAGGAAATCCTGGACCTCGGCCTGCCCCTCGCCATGGAGGTCGAGGGGGCCGTGGATCAGGATTTGGCCGGTAACGGCGACGGTGAGCATGGCCTCGTTCATTTCGCGATGGGCTTCAGCGCCGCCATTGCCACTCTACCGACGATCGGCAGGCGGATGGCAGATGCACGCATACCATCGCAGAAAACCGTGTTGCGGGCCACTTGGCTTGTGCGTCCCCGGCCCTCCGGCGCATAGCTATTTGGATTTATATCGTACTTCGGGAAATTGGATGATGAGATATCAACCCGGATGCGATGGCCCTTGGCGAACAGGTTGGCGGTCGCGAACGGCTCGATCGTCACCTTGAACACCTCGCCCTTGACGATCGGCTCCGGCTTTTCGAACGAGTTGCGATAGCGGCAGCGGATGATCCCGTCGGTGATGTTGAGCGCGTAGCCGGTGGGGTAATCCTTGCTCGGCGGATAGACATCGACGAGTTTCGCGGTGAAGTCCGTGTCCGGCGCATCCGACGAGACATAAAGTTCGACCGTGATCGGCCCGACCACGGCGACATCTTCGGCGAGCGGTTCGGTCTCGAAGGAGAGCACGTCGGCACGCGCCGAAAGCGGCAGGCCCGGATGTTTCGAGCCGTAGAATTTGTCGCCCTCGCGTTGGTCGAAGCCGCCGCCTTCGAAGATCGGCTGGCCGCTCGTCAGCGATCCGCCGATGGTCGGCACCGGGTTCTTCGGGTCGAAATCGTAGGTGAAGGGGGAAGCCTCGGCCGTCGGCCTGTCGGTCGAAAGCGCGCCGTTTTCATGGATATAGTAATTTCGGAATTCCGTTCCCGGCAGCGGCCAGTCGGCCGCCTCGATCCAGTGCCCGCCGTGATCCAGCCGGCCGTCCGCGTTGCGCGTGCCCGACCCGCCACCCATCACGAAGGCCCGAACCACCGGCTCCTGCGCAACCGTGTTGTCCTTGCCCTTCAGCCAGTGGTCGAACCAGTTGCGGCGGAAGGATAGCCAGCTTTCCATCACATTGCCGCCAAGCGGCGCGGCCGGTCCGAAAGAGGTGTCGCCGGCAAGCGTCGCATTGCGGTTGCCGTGCAGCCAAGGCCCCATGATCAGCTGCAGCGGCCGGCTGTCCTTGCCAGAAAGTCCGCGATAATTGTCGAGCGTCGATTTCACATAGGCGTCGTACCAGCTCGACATCAGCACGACAGGCACTTCCGGAAAAGTCTCGTAGAAACCCTCCATGTAAAGCCCGACCCGGCGCCAGCTTTCGTCGAACGTGCCGCTGCGCCACTGGTCGAGCAGGTAGCTTTCATATTCCGGCATCCAGCGCACCGGAGAATTGCCTTCGCTCCAGGGCATGACGTTGAACCATGCGTGAAGGTCCTCCGCTTCGATCGCCGCACGGGCAAACTCGTTGCCCTCGCCGATCGCCTGGTTGTAGGCCCAGGTCGCCTGCTTCAGCTCGAATGCGCCGCCCTGGCGGATGCCGCACTGATAGGCGTTCGAGAACCCGCCCGAATCCATCACCATGCAGGCCAGCCCCGGCGGGTTGAGGCAGGCGAGCGCCGCTTGAGTATGGGCCGCATAGGAAAGGCCCATCGTCCCGAACTGGCCGTTCGACCAGGCCTGTTCCACCAGCCAGTGGGCGGTATCGTAACCGTCGGCGGCTTCCGAAATGTATTTGCTGAATTCGCCCTCGGAATTGTGGCGGCCGCGGCAATCCTGGTAGATCACGGCATATCCCGCCCGGACGAAATAACTGGCCACCTCATGGCGCTTCATCGGCTCCGCCATGCCCACTTCGATCTCGGAACGTGAGCGCTCCGCCTTGCCGTAGGGCGTGCGTTCCATGATCGCCGGAAGCCGGCCTTCGATCGCCTTGCCGTCCTTGGCCGGCCGGTAGACGTCGGTCGCCAGCCTCACGCCGTCGCGCATCGTCACCATCACATCCCGTTCGACGACCACGTCGTCGGCAATCACCTCGAAGCGCGATGGCGTCAGAGTATCCATGTCCATATCCTCGAATTTGCAAATCAATTCCGGGCCAGCCCCACCACACGTCAGGCCGGCCCGGGATATGCCGCGGCTCCAGGAGAGAGGGCCGCAGCAAAATGTTGAGAGCGGAAAGACTTACTTGGCGATGCCGGCAAGCGTCGCGGCGGTGTCTTCCGTCATGTTGGCGACATAGGAGAGGTTCGCCTTGCCGGCCCAGTGAACCTTCTGCCAGTAGAGCGGGATGACTGGAATGTCGGAAAAGACCAGCTTGGTCGCCTTCTGCAACAGTTCCACGCGCTTCTTGACGTCGAATTCGGCGGTGGCGGCACGCATCGCGTCGTCGAAGGCCGGGTTCGAATATTTCGTCCGGTTGAACGAGCCGGTGCCCGCATCCTTGTTGGCTGTCATCAGCAGGTTGCGAAGACCCGTGGCGGAGGTCGGCGTAGAGTTGCCGAGCGAGAAGATGAAGGCTGAGAACTCGCCGGCCCCGGCGCCCTTGGTGTAGACGTTATAGGGCTGGGCGACGACGCCGTTCACTTTCAGGCCGCCGCGCGCGAACATCTGGCCGAGCGCCTGCGCCACTTCCGCATCGCCCGGGAAGCGGTCGTTGGAGGTGTGGATGGTGATGCCGAAACCGTCCTTGTAGCCGGCTTCCGCCAGCAGCTTCTTGGCGTTCTCGGCGTTCATGGCGGGTGCCGCGATCGACGGATCATTGCCGGCAACGCCGTTCGGCACCAACTGGCCGGCCGCTTCCGCCGAACCGTCGAGAATCCGGTCGATGATCAGCTGTCGGTTGACCAGCTCGGAGAGCGCCTGGCGAACCTTGACGTCCTTCAGCGGGTTCTTGTCGAGCGGCTTGCCTTCCTTGTCGGTGACGAAGGGAGACTTGTCGCGGGCACTGTCGAGCGCGAGGTAGATCATGCGGGCGGAGGCGATCGAAAAGACCTTGAGGCCGGAGATCCCCTGGAGCGTCTTCACGTCGCCTGGCGGCACGGCGTCGATCAGATCGACCGAGCCGGAGCGGAGGGCCGCGACGCGCGAGGCGTCGTTCGAGATGAACTTGATGGTGACGTTGTCGAAATCCTGTTTCTTGCCCCAGAAGGCATCGTTGCGGGTGAGCTGCAGGTTGTCGCCCGGCGTCCAGGACTTAAACTTGTAGGCGCCGGTGCCGATCGCCGCCTTGCCGCTGTTGAAGTCCTCGATCGAAGCGCCTTCCGCGACCTTCTTTTCGACGATGTAGACGAAGCCGACCTGTTCGATGAAATCGGGCGTCGGCTTCTTGGTCTTGATTTCGACGGTCAGCTTGTCGATCGCCTTCATGCTGTCGATCGCCCCGACATTGCCGGAGAACGGCGCCGGGCTGTTGGGGATGTCCTTGGCGCGGGCGAGCGAGAAGATCACGTCCTCAGATGTCAGCGGGTTGCCGTCGTGGAACTTGACGCCGTCGCGCAGTTTGATCTGCCAGGTCAGCGGGTCGACATTTGTCCAGGAGACGGCAAGCGCCGGCTCGACATTGATTGCCGGGTCGGTCTGCACCAGGCGGTCGAAGACCTGCATGGCGATGTTCTGGTTGTTGCCGGTGCGCGAAAACTGCGGATCGATTGCCGACGGTTCGGTGGCGCTGCCGAGTATCAGGTCGGCGGCCTGAGCCGAGCTCATCGCGATGACCGAGGCCGCAACCCCGGCCAGGAGAAATTTCATCGGTTTCATTATGTCTGTTCCCTTCCTTTTTAGATGGCCGGTTCGGCCGTCGCATTTGTTGCCTGATGGGCGGCAAGATCGTTGAGGTGGCAGGCGCTGACATGACGACCAGCGACCTTGGCCGCGTTTTCCTTCAAGACCGGCCGTTCCACGCGGCAGCGGTCGAAAGCCTTGGGACAGCGGGGATGGAAATGGCATCCCGCCGGTGGATGGAGCGGCGAGGGGATCTCGCCCTTGATCGGCGTGAACACCCGGCGGCGATCGGTGACGGACGGCAGTTCGCGGATCAGCGCCTGGGTATAGGGATGTTTCGGATTGTCGAAGAGCTCGTCCGGCGTGGCGCTTTCCACCACGCGGCCGAGATACATGACCACCACCCGATCGCAGATATGCTTCACAACGCCGAGATCGTGGCTGATGAACAGATAGGTCAGCCCGAATTCCTGTCTCAGGTCCATGAACAGGTTGAGGATCTGCGCCTGGATCGACACGTCGAGGGCAGCGACGGATTCGTCGCAGACCAGCAGTTTCGGCTTCACAGCCAAGGCGCGGGCAATGCCGATGCGCTGCCTCTGACCGCCGGAGAACTGGTGCGGGTATCGGTCGAGATAAGAGGCATCGAGGCCGACGCGTTCGGCGAGCGCGGCAACATAGTCCCGCATCTCGCGGCCCTTGACGATGCCGTGCACCTTGGGTGCCTCGCCGATGATATCGAGTACTCGCTTGCGCGGATTGAGCGTCGACATCGGGTCCTGGAAGATCATCTGGGCCGAAAGCCGCATGGCGCGCTTTTCATCGCCCTGCAGCGAAGTCAGCGGCCGCCCCTTCCAGCGTACCTCGCCGCCGCTCGCGGGCATGATGCCGGCCATCACCCGGCCGAGCGTCGACTTCCCGCAGCCCGATTCGCCGACGAGGCCGACCACCTCGCCCGGATAGACCGCGAGATTGACCTCGTCGACCGCATGTACGGTTTTCTCCTCGAGGCCGGCTCCGAAGAGATTGGCGATCTTTTCCGCATAGTCGAGCTTGCGGGAAAACCGCCGGCTGACATCCACGGCTTCCACGAGGGGCACGGCTTCCATGAGCGGGTTCGTCATGCGGCGCTCCAGAGGTGAGGGTGGAAACAGCGGAACTCGCGGTCGGCGGCGATCGACTGTATTGGCTCAGTGGCGCAGATATCGGTGGCCCGGGCGCAGCGGTCGCGGAAGGCGCAGCCGGAAGGGCGCGACAGCGGCGAGGGCGCGAAACCGGGGATCGGCCGAAGCGGTTCGCCGCGCGGCACCGCCGCAGGCACGGCGCTGAGCAGGCCGGACGTATAGGGATGGCGCGGCGCGGTGAGCACCCCATCGACCTGCCCTGCCTCGACGATGCGGCCCGCATACATGACCATGATCCGGTCCGCGAGCGCTGCCACGACGCCGAGATCGTGGCTGATCCAGATCAGCGCCATGCCGAATTCGGCGGCCAGCCGCTTGATCTCGAACAGGATCTGCGACTGGATCGTCACGTCGAGCGCCGTCGTTGGTTCGTCGGCGATGATCAGATCCGGCCGGTGCAGGAGTGCGATCGCGATCGCTACGCGCTGGCGCATGCCGCCGGAAAACTGGTGCGGATAGGAATCCAGCCGCTCCTCCGGCGAAGGAATGCCGACGAGGCCGAGTGCATCGCGAGCCCGGGCGCGGGCTTCCGTGCGGGAAACCCTGTCATGCGCCTGCACCGTTTCGATCATCTGGGTAGCGACCGAGAGAACCGGGTTCAGCGTCATCATCGGGTCCTGGAAGATCATCGCGATGCGCTTGCCCCGGATCGTCCGCATGGCGCCCGGCGACATCTTCAGGAGGTCATCGCCGTTGAACAGGATCTGGCCGCTGACCACCCGCCCAGGCGGATCGACGAGGCCGAGAATCGAAAACCCGGTGATCGACTTGCCGGAGCCGGATTCGCCGACCAGCCCGACGATCTCGCGCTCACCGACCGTGAAGCTCACGTCGTCGACGGCCTTCAAGATCCCGCGGCGAGTCATGAAATGGGTGGAAAGGTTTTTGACTTCGAGGACCGGTGTCATCGCGCTCACCTTTCACCAAGTCGGGGATTGAGGACTTCGCGCAGCCGGTCTCCGACGATGTTGATCGAAAACACCAGCACGAGCAGCAGCACGCCCGGATAGACGCTGATCCAGTATTCGCCGGACATCAGCAGCTGGTAGCCATTGGCGATCAGCAGCCCGAGCGACGGTTCGGTGATCGGCAGGCCGATGCCGAGGAAGGAGAGCGTCGCCTCCGCCGAAATGGCGTTAGCCACCTGCAGCATGCCGATGACGATCAGCGGCGGCAGACAGTTCGGCAGGATATGGCCGATCAGGATACGCGGCGTGCCGATGCCGAGCGTCACCGCGGCCTCGACATAGTCCTTGTTCTTCTCGACAAGCGCAGCACTTCTGACGGCGCGGGCAAATGTGGCCCATTGCACCAGGATCAGCGCGAAGATCACCTTCCAGAGCCCCTGGCCCAGCAGCGCCAGCAGCATCAGCGCCACGAGGATGGTCGGAAAGCCGAGCATCAGGTCGACGACGCGCATGATCAGCGTGTCGATACGCCCGCCGAAATAGGCGGCGATCAGGCCGAGCACCGTGCCGACCAGAAGCGCGACGATGCCGGAGAATACGCCGACGCCGAGGCTGGTGCGCAGGCCGTAGATCATCGCCGAAAACATGTCGCGGCCCTGGCCGTCGGTGCCGAGCCAGTAGTTCATGCCGTCCATGCTCTGCGAGCCGGGCGGCAGCTTGGAATCGAGGATGTCCAGCACCGCGAGATCGAACGGGTTCTGGGGTGTCAGATAGGGGCCGATGACCGCGGCAAACAGCAGGATGATGCAGACGACGGCGGCAACGACCGCCTTGGGGCTGCGGCCGATGCCGGTGACCAGGCGGCCGAGCAGCATGTCTTCGGCGAAAAGAGCGCGGGCGGTCATTGGGCGCCTCCGAGCCGGACGCGGGGATCGACCAGCGAATAGAGCACGTCGACGACGAAATTGATGAAGATGAACAGGCTGACAATGACCAGCAGGTAGGCGACCACGACAGGCCGGTCGAGCCGCATGATGCTGTCGATCAGCAGCTTGCCAATCCCTGGCCAGGCGAAGATCGTCTCCGTCACCACCGCGAAGGCGAGCATGCTGCCGAGCTCCAGGCCGATCACGGTGATCAGCGGGATCAGGATGTTCTTGAACACGTGCACGAAGACGATGCGACGCTCGGAAATGCCCTTGGCGCGCGCGAATTTCACGAAATCGAGCGGCATCGTCTCGCGCACGCCGGTGCGGGTGAGGCGGATCACCAGCGAAAGCTTGAACAGCGACAGGTTGATCGCCGGCAGGATCAGGTGAGTGAGGCCGTCGAGCGTGAACAGGCTGGAACGGAGCCCCAGAAATTCGCCCATCTGGCCGCGCCCGGTGGACGGCAGCCAGCCGAGCCAGACGGAAAAGATCATGATCAGCATCATGCCCTGCCAGAAGCTCGGCAGCGAGAAGCCGAAGATCGAGCCGGTCATGATCACTTCGTCGGTGGCGGTGTTCGGCTTCAAGCCGGACAGGAGGCCGAGCGGGATGCCGAGCAGGAGCGCGAAGACGAGGCCGGTCAGCGTCAGCTCCAGCGTCGCCGGCAGGCGTTCGAAGATCAGGCTGATGGACGGACGGTTGAAGACGAAGGAGCGGCCGAGGTCGCCGTGCAGCGCGTTCCACGCGAAAGTGAAGAACTGTTCCCAGAGTGGCTTGTCGAGCCCGAGCGAGGCGACGACCTGAGCGCGTTCCGCCGGGCTTGCATCCGGCGAGATCAGCATTTCAGCCGGATCGCCGATCGCATAGATACCGATGAAGACGATAACCGCGGTGACGCAGAGGACGGCGATGCTTTGCAGGAAGCGGCGGATGACGAAAACCGTCATAGCGTGCGCTCCTGCTTACCCTTCGTCCCGAAGGGACAGAGAATTCTCATGAAGACGTTCCCTTTTTTCTCGTTGTTGGGGTCGACGATAGCGGGCGGCGCGGGATGCGCAATATTATGCGCGGAATGCATGGTCCTATGCGTTTTGTGCGCGGAACCCTGTTCGATGTCTTTGCTTGTGTTCGCCGCCGCCTTCCGTAGGATCGCGGCATGAATTTCAAGCAGCTCGAAATCTTCAAGACGATCATGGATACCGGCTCCACCATAGCGGCGGCGGCCCAGCTCGGCCTGTCGCAGTCGGCGATCAGCCGTCAGCTCGCATCGCTGGAGGAAGAGATCGGCCGCGAGCTTTTCCTGCGCGACAAGGGGCGCCTCATCCCGCGGCCGGAAGCGCATCTCCTGGTCGACGAGGTGGATGACGTCGCCCAGAGCGTCGCCCGGCTGCGCGTCAAGGTCAGCGACGTCCGTTCGGGTGCCTTCGGTGAGGCGCTGATCCGCGTCGCCTTCCCGCACAGCCTCGCGACCACGATGCTGCCGCCGATCCTCGCCCGCTTCAAGGCCGATCATCCGCGGGTGACGGTGGAGATCCTGAGCGGTCCCTATGATGCGATCGAACGCATGGTGCGCGGCCGCGTCGCCGATCTCGGTTTCGTCCGCCTGCCGCCGGAGGAACATTCCTTCGACACCCGCCCGCTTTTCACCAGCGGCACCACCTGCGTCATGCCGGTCGGCCACCCGCTGGCCGCCAAGCAGGCCATCGACGTCAACGATCTTGCCCGCAACGACCTGATCCTGCTCGGCCGGCAGCGCGTCAACCGCAACGAACTGGAGCACGAACTGCGCCGCATGGTGCCGAGCTACCGCTGCAGCCTGGAAGTCCATTCGGTCGAGACCGCCTGCGCTTGCGCAGCCCAAGGGCTCGGCATCGCCATCGTGCCCTCGCTGATAGCCGAGTTCTTCCGCAGCGATGCGATCGCCATGCGGCCTTTCCTGCCCGACAAGGTCTCCGAATACGGGATAATCTCGATGCCCGGCGCGCCGCTGTCCTGGACGGCCGAGGCATTCATCAACATCATCAAGGCGGATTCGGGAGAAACCACGCTCTAGGCGCGGTCATGTGGTTTCAGGCCGTTTTGCATTTTCCGGCCGGCGCTCTTATCAATTCGTATAGATGCGCGTTCCACGGTTTCCCGTAGGCCCGCGAGACGCTAAGTAATGCCCAAGGGAATACCGGGAGCAAACATGCGAGCAGTTCTGGGTGAGGTCGAGAAACGCCGGGCGGAGGCAAGGCTCGGCGGTGGCAAGAAGCGTATCGAGGCACAGCATGCCAAGGGCAAGCTGACGGCCCGCGAGCGCATCGAGGTGCTGCTGGACGAGGGCTCCTTCGAGGAGTTCGACATGTACGTCACCCACCGCGCGGTGGATTTCGGCATGGCCGAGCAGAAGGTCGCGGGCGACGGCGTCGTCACCGGCTGGGGCACGATCAACGGCCGGCAGGTCTATGTCTTCTCCCAGGACTTTACGGTTCTCGGCGGCTCGCTGTCGGAAACGCATGCGCAAAAAATCTGCAAGATCATGGATATGGCCGTGCGCGTCGGTGCCCCGGTGATCGGCCTGAACGATTCCGGCGGCGCCCGCATCCAGGAAGGCGTCGCCTCGCTCGCCGGCTACGCGGAGGTTTTTCGCCGCAATGCGGAGGCCTCCGGCGTCGTACCGCAGATCTCCGTCATCATGGGGCCCTGCGCCGGCGGTGCGGTCTATTCGCCGGCCATGACCGACTTCATCTTCATGGTGCGCGACAGTTCCTACATGTTCGTCACCGGTCCCGACGTGGTCAAGACCGTGACCAACGAGATCGTCACGGCCGAGGAACTCGGCGGCGCCGGCACCCACACGAAAAAATCCTCGGTCGCCGATGCCGCCTTCGAGAATGACATCGAGGCGCTCGAAGCCGTCCGCCAGCTCTTTGATTTCCTGCCGCTCAACAACCGCGAAAAGCCGCCCGTCCGCCCCTTCCATGACGATCCGGCCCGCGTCGAGAACCGCCTCGACAGCCTGATTCCGGACAGCGCCGCAAAACCCTACGACATGAAGGAGCTGATCTATGCGATCGCCGACGAGGGCGATTTCTTCGAGATCCAGGAAGCCTATGCGAGAAACATCATCACCGGCTTCATCCGTCTCGAAGGCCAGACGGTCGGCGTCGTCGCCAACCAGCCGATGGTGCTGGCCGGCTGCCTCGATATCGACAGTTCCCGCAAGGCCGCCCGTTTCGTGCGTTTCTGCGACGCTTTCTCGATCCCGATCCTGACCCTGGTGGACGTGCCGGGTTTCCTTCCGGGCGTGGCCCAGGAATATGGCGGCGTCATCAAGCACGGTGCAAAACTGCTGTTCGCCTATTCTGAAGCGACCGTCCCCATGGTCACGCTGATCACGCGAAAGGCCTATGGCGGCGCCTATGACGTCATGGCCTCGAAACATATCGGCGCCGACTTCAACTATGCCTGGCCGACGGCCGAAATCGCCGTGATGGGCGCCAAGGGAGCGACCGAGATCCTCTACCGCTCGGAACTCGGCGACCCGGAGAAGATCGCGGCGCGGACGAAGGAATACGAAGAGCGTTTCGCCAATCCGTTCGTGGCGGCCGAGCGCGGTTTCATCGACGAGGTGATCATGCCGCATTCGTCGCGCCGCCGCATCGCTCGCGCCTTCGCCTCTCTGCGCCACAAGCAGGTGACGACGCATTGGAAGAAACACGACACGATCCCGCTGTGACCAGCGGAAATTCGGCTGGCCGCTCTCTATATAGGTGTCGCCCCGCTAAAACCCTTGGGCGCGCCACCTGAATGGAAGGAAGATTTCATGACCGACAAATCCCCCGCCGAGAATTTTCCAGCGGGCTACGAGCTCCCGAAGATCTGGACCTGGGAACAGGGAAACGGCGGCCAGTTCGCCAATATCAACCGGCCGATCGCCGGTCCGACACATGAGAGGGAGCTGCCGGTAGGCAAGCATCCCCTGCAGCTCTATTCGCTGGCGACGCCGAACGGCGTGAAGATCGGCATCATGCTGGAAGAATTGCTGGCCGCCGGCCACAAGGGCGCCGAATACGATGCCTGGCTCATCAAGATCGGCGACGGCGACCAGTTCGGTTCCGGTTTCGTCGACGTCAATCCGAATTCGAAGATCCCGGCCCTGCTGGACCGTTCCACTCCCGAGCCGACCCGCGTTTTCGAAAGCGGCGCGATCCTTCTCTATCTCGCAAACAAGTTTGACGACGCCTTCCTGCCCAAGGACCACAAGGCACGCACCGAAACGATGAACTGGCTGTTCTGGCAGATGGCCTCGGCGCCCTATCTCGGCGGCGGCTTCGGCCATTTCTATGCCTATGCGCCGGTCTATATCAAATATGCCATCGACCGATTCTCGATGGAGGTGAAGCGCCAGCTCGATGTTCTGGACCGGCATCTTGCCGAGAACCGGTATATGGCAGGCTCCGAATATTCGATCGCCGATATCGCCATCTGGCCCTGGTACGGCAACCTGGCGCAAGGCAAGGCCTATGGTGAGGCCGGCACCTTCCTTGACGTCCAGAGCTACAAGAACGTCCAGCGCTGGACAGCCGAGATCGCCGAACGGCCGGCCGTCAAGCGTGGCCGCATGGTGAACCGGGTGAACGGCGATCCGTCCGAACAGCTTCACGAACGCCACGACGCTTCCGATTTCGAGACGAAGACGCAGGACAAGCTCGCCAAGGCTTGAAGAACGACCGCAAGGAGAGCAGCATGCCCAGACCGCCCGACATGACGAAACACAGGGGTTTCCCTTCCGGCATGCCGGGCCACGGGCATCATTTCACGATCCGGCGGTCAAACGAAAAGGGGGCGACGCCGCTGAAGCAGCTGCAGCGCCTCGCCCGTCCGGGCACGATCGAACACAAGGTGGATGCCGCCTTCCTGCATGCGCTGTGGCACCATTTCGGTTCTGAGCCGTTCGAGCGGGGCAATCTCGATGCCGGCCGGCTCAACCTTCTGTTCGGCCGCGAGGTCGTTCCGGCCGAGAGCGACTTCGACCCGACCTCCTACGACGCGCTTCTCAGGATCGACGAAAAGGTCGCCCGCAGAACGTTCCCCGAATCCTTCGACGACGTCATGGAGGTCTGATGCCGGCGCTCAAGAAAATCCTCGTCGCCAATCGCGGCGAGATCGCCTGCCGGGTCATCAGGACGGCCCGCAAGATGGGCATAAAGACGGTGGCGGTCTATTCGGACGCGGATGCCGAAGCGCTGCATGTACGGATGGCGGACGAGGGTGTTCATATCGGCCCGGCACCGTCTTCCCAGTCCTATATCGTCATCGACAAGATCCTGGAGGCGATCCGGGCGACCGGCGCGGATGCGGTGCATCCGGGTTATGGCTTCCTTTCGGAAAATGCCGCTTTCGCGCAGGCGCTGGAAAAGGCGGGCGTCGTTTTCATCGGTCCGCCGGTGAAAGCCATCCAGGCGATGGGCGACAAGATTACCTCCAAGAAGATCGCGGCAGAAGCCGGCGTCTCCACCGTTCCCGGCCATATGGGCCTGATCGAGGATGCCGAGGAGGCGGTGAGGATTTCCGCCTCGATCGGTTACCCGGTAATGATCAAGGCGTCCGCCGGCGGCGGCGGCAAGGGCATGCGGATTGCCTGGAATGATGCCGAGGCGCGCGAAGGTTTCCAGTCCTCCCGCAACGAGGCGAAGAATTCCTTCGGCGACGACCGCATCTTCATCGAAAAGTTCGTCGACCAGCCGCGCCACATCGAAATCCAGGTGCTCGGCGATCAAAACGGCACCACGCTCTATCTCGGCGAGCGCGAATGCTCGATCCAACGCCGCAACCAGAAGGTCATCGAGGAGGCCCCGTCGCCCTTCCTCGACGCCGAAACCCGGCGGGCCATGGGCGAGCAGGCGGTCGCCCTCGCGAAAGCGGTCGGTTATTTCTCGGCCGGTACGGTGGAGTTCATCGTCGACGGCGCCAGAAATTTCTATTTCCTCGAGATGAACACCCGCTTGCAGGTGGAGCACCCGGTCACCGAGCTCGTCACCGGCATCGATCTTGTCGAACAGATGATCCGCGTTGCGTCAGGCGAAAAGCTGTCGTTCGGTCAGGACGACGTCGAGCTGAATGGCTGGGCGATCGAAAGCCGGCTTTATGCCGAGGATCCCTACCGCAACTTCCTGCCGTCGATCGGTCGGCTGAGCCGCTACCGTCCGCCGGCGGAAGGCCGGCAGGGCGACGGCACCGTGGTCCGCAACGACACCGGCGTCTTCGAGGGCGGCGAGATCTCCATGTATTACGACCCGATGATCGCAAAACTCTGCACCTGGGCGCCTGATCGTCTGACGGCGATCGACGCGATGGGCAAGGCGCTCGACGATTTCGAGGTTGACGGCATCGGCCACAATCTGCCCTTCCTCTCGGCCGTTATGGATCACGACCGTTTTCGCTCCGGAAAGATCACCACGGCCTTCATCGCCGAGGAGTTCCCGGAAGGTTTTTCAGGCGTGCATCCCGACGAGGCGGCCGCGAGGAAGCTCGCCGCCATCGCCGTCCTGGTTCATCAGGTCCTGCAGGAGCGGGCGGTCCAGATTTCCGGCACGATCGGCAATCATCGTCGGGTGATCGGCAAGGACTGGGTGGTGACGCTGGCCGGCTTCGAAGAGGCCGTGACGCTCGAGACCGGGCCTGACGGCGCCAGCGTCCGCTTTGCCGATGGAACGCAGCTTTCCGTCGCCAGCGGCTGGCTGCCGGGCCAGAGCCATGCCCGCTTCCATGTCGGCGGCGAGACGATGGGGGTCAAGGTCAACCTCATCGGCTCCGCAGTGCGGTTGCGCTGGCGCGGCATGGACGTCACCGCCCGCGTCCGTTCGCCCCGCGTCGCCGAACTTGCCCGCCTGATGCCGAAAAAACTGCCGCCGGACACCTCGAAGATGCTGCTCTGCCCCATGCCCGGCGTCATCACCTCCGTGTCGGTGAAAGCCGGCGACGCAGTCGAAGCCGGCCAGACGCTCGCGACCGTCGAGGCGATGAAGATGGAAAACGTGCTGAAAGCCGAGCGCAGGGGCATCGTCAAGCACGTTGCCGCGAGCCAGGGCCAAAGCCTGGCGGTCGACGAGTTGATCATGGAGTTCGAGTGATGGCCGAGAAGACCGTGAAAGCCGCAAAGACCGTCAAGGATTGGGAATCTCTGGCCGAAAAGGAGCTGAAGGCTTCGCCGGAAACCCTTGTCTGGCATACGCCCGAAGGAATAGACATCAAGCCGCTCTATACGGCCGACGACCTGGCCGGCATCGAGCATCTCGATTCGCTGCCGGGCATGAAGCCGTTCGTACGCGGCCCGCGCGCCACCATGTATGCCGGCCGGCCCTGGACGATCCGCCAATATGCCGGTTTTTCGACCGCCGAAGCATCGAACGCCTTCTACCGCCGCAATCTCGCCGGCGGGCAGAAAGGCCTGTCCGTCGCCTTCGACCTCGCCACCCACCGCGGCTACGACAGCGACCACCCGCGGGTCGAGAGCGATGTCGGCAAGGCGGGCGTGGCGATCGACAGCGTCGAGGACATGAAGATTCTGTTCGACGGCATTCCCTTGAAGGATATGTCCGTTTCCATGACCATGAACGGCGCGGTCATCCCGATCCTCGCCTCCTTCATCGTCGCCGGCGAGGAGCAGGGCTGTTCGCGGGCCGAACTTTCCGGGACGATCCAGAACGACATTTTGAAGGAGTTCATGGTCCGCAACACCTATATCTATCCGCCCGAGCCCTCGATGCGGATCGTCGCCGACATCATCGAATATACGGCAAAGGAAATGCCGAAGTTCAATTCGATTTCGATATCCGGCTACCATATGCAGGAAGCGGGCGCGACGCTCGTCCAGGAGCTCGCCTTCACGCTGGCTGACGGGCGCGAATATGTCCGCGCAGCACTTGCCAAGGGCCTCAGCGTCGACGAGTTCGCCGGCCGTCTTTCCTTCTTCTTCGCGATCGGCATGAACTTCTTCATGGAGGCGGCCAAGCTGCGCGCCGCCCGGCTTCTGTGGTCGCGGATCATGGAGGAGTTCAAGCCGCAGAAGGCGTCGTCGCTGATGCTGCGCACCCACTGCCAGACGTCAGGAGTGTCGCTTCAGGAACAGGATCCCTACAATAACGTCATCCGCACCGCCTATGAAGCGCTGTCGGCGGTGCTTGGCGGCACCCAGTCGCTGCACACCAACGCTCTCGACGAAGCGATGGCCCTGCCGACCGATTTTTCCGCCCGCATCGCCCGCAACACCCAGCTGATCCTCAGCCACGAAACCGGCGTGACGAAGGTCGTCGATCCGCTGGCCGGCTCCTATTATGTCGAGAGCCTCACCAACGAGCTGGCGGAAAAGGCCTGGGCGCTGATCGAGGAGGTCGAGGCGATGGGTGGGATGACCAAGGCGGTCGCCGACGGCCTGCCGAAGAGGCTGATCGAGGAAGCCGCCACCCGCCGCCAGGCCGCCGTCGACCGCGGCGAAGAAATCATCGTCGGCGTCAATAAATACCGGCTGGAAAACGAGGACGAGATCGACATCCTGGCGATCGACAATACCGCGGTCCGCAAAGGCCAGATCAAGCGCCTGGAGGAAGTGCGCCGGCAGCGCGATCCGAAGCGCGTGGCGGCGGCGCTCGCGGTCCTGGAGGAGGCCGCGGAAAGCGGCGAGGGAAACCTGCTGGAAGTGGCGATCGAGGCGGCCCGCGCCCGCGCCACCGTCGGTGAAATCTCTGACGCGATGCGCCAAGCCTTCGGCGACCACACCGCCGTGCCGGAAGTGGTCAGCGATATCTACGGGCCCGCCTACGAGGACGACCCGGAATACAAGACGATCGTCTCGCGGCTTGGCAGCTATGCTCAAACGCTTGGCAGCAGGCCGAAGATCATGGTCGCCAAGCTCGGCCAGGACGGCCATGACCGCGGTGCCAAGGTGATCGCCTCGGCCTTTGGCGACATTGGTTTCGAGGTTCTCGCCGGCCCGCTGTTCCAGACGCCGGAGGAGGCGGCCGACCTCGCGGTCAGGCAAAACGTCCAGGTGGTTGGCATGTCGTCGCTCGCCGCCGGTCACCGGACGCTTGCGCCCCAGCTCGTCGAAGCGTTGAAGGCAAAAGGCGCCGAAAACGTCATCGTCGTGGTCGGCGGCGTCGTGCCTCGGCAGGATTACGACTACCTGATGGACCACGGCGTCGCCGCCGTCTTCGGCCCCGGCACCAACGTCCTCGATGCCGCAAACTCGATCATCGACCTCCTGGAGGGCAAGCGCCGCAATATCTGACGGTTATTTCGCCGCCAGCATCGCCTTGGCGCTGTCGGCATCTGTGATCAGCACGTTGATCAGCCCGTTCTGCGCCACAGCCTGCAGGATCTTGTGCTTGTGCGGTCCGCCTGATGCAACGATGCGGCAGCCGATGCGGCGAAAATCTTCCATTTCGGGGGCCAGCACCTGGCGGTTCAACGGATGATCGATTTCCTTGCCGGAGGCGTCGAGATAACGGCCCATCAGGTCGCCCACCGCCCCGGCTTTTCTGAGGATCTGCTCGGTCATGCCTTCCGGCAGGCCGTAGCGCACCTGCAGCGACTGCTGCGACACGTCGCCGACGCTGAGGTAAGCAACGTCCACCTCGCAGATCTGCTTGAACGTCCTCTGGAACACCGCCTGGGAGATGATCGCATCGCGCGATTCCGGGCTCTCGGCATAGATCGGCGCCACGAAATAGCGGGACTGGGCGTTCAGCACCTGCGCGAAGCCGCGGACGATCTCGAACGTATTGATCTCGGAGCCCTGCGTCAGCCCCCCCATCATCGACCGCACCTTGATCTGCGGCTCGTTGAGCGAGGGGATGTGCTGGATCGTCTCGCGCAGCGTCGAGCCCCAGCCGACGCCGATCGATGCGGGTTTCTGCGTCTGGATCAGCCGGCCGAGAAAGCCGGCGGCCCCGCGTCCGAGCACCGAATGCAGAAGCGCCGGATCCGTCGGTGTCGGCACCACGACCGCATCCTGCAGGCCGAATCGCTTGCGCAATTTCGCCTCCAGCTCGACGCTTTCCGCCAGCACGGAATCGAAGCTGATCCTGACGACGCCTGCTTCCAGCGCCTCCGAGAGGATCTCGTTGACGCGCCGGCGGGTGATATTCATCCGCTCGGCGATCTGCTGCTGGGTAAGGCTTTCCACGTGATAGAGCCACGCGGCCCGCACCATCAGCTCACGATATTCCATTGTCCCTGCCCTTTGAAGTATCATATGTCACATGCGCGTAACACATGTAACTTACCCATCCATGTCATGGCTAACCCAGACTGATGGAGATGGCCAGAACCGAAACAGGGCGGGTCGTGCGAAAGACCGGATTATCAGGGATCGAAACATGGCTTCGACATATATGAAATCGATCACCGGCCTTCTTGCCGCAAGCGCACTTTTGATGGGCGCGACCGGAGCAACTGCTGCCGACCGGGTCAAGATCGAATGGTGGTATGCGATCTCCGGCAAGCTCGGCGATACCGTCCAGCAGCTGATCTCCGACTTCAACAAGTCCCAGGACAAGTACGAGGTCGTCGGCACGTTCAAGGGCAATTACGAAGAGACCATGGCGGCCATGGTCGCCGCATACCGCGTCAATCAGCAGCCGGCTATCCTTCAGTCTGCCGAGCGCGGCTTCATGACCATGCTGAACTCCGGTGCGGTCATCCCTGTCGACCAGCTGATGGCGAAGCAAGGCTACAAGATCGACTGGAACGATTTCGTCAAGCCGGTCGCCGGCTTCTATATCGTCAACGGCAAGCCGGCGGCGCTTCCCTTCAACTCGTCGACGCCGATTCTCTGGTACAATGCCGATGCCTTCAAGGCCGCCGGCTTCGATGCGCCCTCCGACACCTGGCAAGGTCTCGAAAAGCAGCTTTATGCGCTGAATGAAAAGAAGATCACCGATTGCCCGATGGCGCTGCCGGGCGATTTCCAGTGGAGCCTGATCGAGAACTATTCAGCGATCAACAACTACCCCTTCGCCACCAAGGCTAACGGTTATGCCGGCCTCGATACCGAATTCGTCTACAACAAGACCGGCGTCGTCGGCCAGGTTACCCGTCTCAAGAAGTGGGTCGATGACAGCGTGCTGAAGATCGCCGGCCAGGGCGTCGCTCCGATCAGCCTCTTCACGTCAGGCACCTGCGCCACGATCATCAACTCTACCGCCAGCCATTCCGGCGTCGAAGCGGACGCGAAGTTCAAGTGGAGCGCCGCGGTCATGCCGCACGAGGAAGGTGCGGACGTCAAGAACGGTACGATCGGTGGCGCATCGCTCTGGGCGGTCAAGGGCAAGTCGGAAGAGGTTCAGGCCGGCGTCGCCGCCTTCTTCAACTTCGTCGCCCAGCCGGCAACCCAGGAATGGTGGAGCAAGGCGACCGGCTACGTTCCGGTCACCAATGCCGCCTACGAGAAGATGAAGACCGATGGCTATTTCAAGGATCATCCGACCCGCGAAATCGCCATCGAGCAGCTGTCACGTGGCGAGCCGACGGATAATTCCCGCGGCTTCCGTTTCGGCAACCACAACCAGTCGACCGCCATCCTGATCGAGGAAATCCAGGCCGTCTGGACCGGCAAGAAGACCCCGCAGGAAGCACTGGATAGTTCCGTCAAGCGCGGCAACGAAATCCTGCGCCAGTACGAGAAGCTCCATGCGGGCAAGTGATGCCATCATGATGAGGAACGAGGGCGTGGCGACACGCCCTCGGTTACTCTTGCGGCGGAGCCTGAGCTCCCTGGCTGGGACGTCGGAGGCGGGGCTCAAGGCCTCGCACTTCCGGCGGCCCTGGCTGGCGGCGGGCCTGCTCGCGCCGCAGCTGCTGATCCTGCTCTTCTTCTTTTTCATCCCCACCTGGAAGGCGCTGTCGCTTGCCTTCGTGCAGGTGGATCCGTTCGGCGGCACGATGATCTTCGTCGGCTTTGAGAATTTCACCACCCTGTTTTCAAGCCCCGAATACCGCGACAGCGCCATCCTCACGCTGTGGTTCACGGTGGTGCAATGCGTCGCCGCGCTCGTCATCGCCGGGTTATTGGCTTTCGCAACCGAAAACGTCATGCGCGGCAGGGCGATCTACAAGGGCGTCATCCTTCTGCCCTACGCCATCGCCCCGGCGATATCGGGCGTGCTCTGGGCCTTCCTGTTCAACCCGACCGTCGGCCCGCTCGCCCAGATGCTGCATGAGATCGGTTTCGCCTGGGACCCGAACCGCCGGCCGTTCGACGCGCTGCTGCTGGTCTCGGTCGCGGCGGTCTGGAAACATGTCTGCTACGATTACATCTTCCTCGTCGCCGCGTTTCTGGCGGTGCCGGCGTCGGTGATGGAGGCGGCCGCGATCGACGGCGCCCGTCCGGTCCGCCGCTTTTTCACGGTGACGCTGCCCATGGCGGCGCCGACGATTTTCTTCCTGATCGTCATGAACTTCGTCTACGGCCTGTTCGAGACCTTCGGCATCATCGACACGGTGACCCACGGCGGACCCGCCGGCAGCACCAACACGCTGGTCTACAAGGTCTATCAGGACGGTTTTCGCCAGCTCGATCTAGGCTCGTCGGCCGCCCAGTCGGTGATCCTGATGGCGATCGCCGTGCTCTTCACCTTCCTGCAATTCCGCGCCGTCGAGCGCAAAGTCAATTATCAGGTGTGACCATGGTCGAACGTCACACGGGCCTCTCGATCTTCTGCCACGTCGTCCTGCTGATCGGTGCGGCAGTCGTCTGCATGCCGCTCTATTTCGCTTTCGTCGCCGGCTCGCTGACGGTCGGCGAGGTGCAGCAGGTGCCGTTTCCGCTGGTCCCGGGCGGCCATTTCGTCGAGAATACCGTCCTCGCCTGGAACGAAGGCCAGTTCAGCCGTCTCTACGTCAACTCCCTCATCGTCACCATCGGCATCGTCGTCGGCAAGCTGACGGTCTCGCTGATAGCCGGCTTCGCGGTCACCTATTTCCGGTTTCCCTTCCGCATGACCGCTTTCTGGCTGATCTTCATCTCGCTGATGCTGCCGGTGGAAGTACGCATCATCCCGACCTACGAGGCGGTGGCCGATGCCGCCGGCCCGCTACGGGCGTTGTTCGAGGCGATCGGCCTGACCGGCTTCATTGCCGATAGGACCGGTTATCAGCTCGACGCGGCGCTGCAATGGAACATGATCAACAGTTACGGCGGGCTCATCCTGCCGCTGATCGCCTCGGCGTCGGCGACCTTCCTGTTCCGGCAGTTTTTCCTCACCGTGCCGGACGAACTCTGCGAGGCGGCCAAGCTCGACGGCGCCGGGCCGTTGAAATTCTTCTGGGACGTGCTGCTTCCGCTGTCGCGCGCCAATATCGCGGCGCTGTCGATCATTCTCTTCCTCTACGGCTGGAACCAGTATCTCTGGCCGCTCCTCTTCACCACCGAAAAGGCTATGAGCACCGCAATGATCGGGCTCAAGGACCTGATCCCGGTCGCCGACGCCCAGCCGGCCTGGAATATCGCCATGGCCGCCTCCTTTTTTGTGATGGCGCCGCCGGCTCTCGTCATCCTTCTGATGCAACGCTGGTTCACCAAGGGCCTTGTGGATTCCAGCAAATAGAAATGAGGTATTTCCAATGACCAATCCCATCATCGTCGGCCATCGCGGCGCCCGCAATCTCTGGGCGGAGAACAGCCTGATCGGCTTTCGCAACCTGCTCGACCTCTCCGTCGAATCGGTCGAATTCGACTTGCATCTGAGCGCCACCGGCGAGCTCCTCGTCATCCATGACGCGACGCTCGACCGCACCACCGAGCGCTCCGGCCGGGTGGCGGATCTCGCCGCCGGCGAATACCGCTCGGTGATCCTCAAGGGCACCGATGAGCACATCCCGACGCTCGAGGACGTGCTCGAAATCTTCGCGCCGACCGGCCTCGAATTGCACGTGGAACTGAAGGCCGATGCCGACGGCAAGCCCTATGAAGGCCTTGAAGCCAGGGCTGCGGCGATGATCGACCGTTTCGGCGTTGCGGACAATTCCTTCCTGACCAGTTTCAGCGGCGACGTCCTGAAGACGATCGGGCAGGTCGCGCCGCATATCCGCCGGCTCTCATCGCTCAATCACAAATCCGTCCAGGCTCTCGGCCTGCGCCAGTCCGTCGAAGCCATGCTGCGGGTCTCCGACGTGCTGGCGATCGAAAAGGCGCTGCTTCTGGAGGAATGGGAACTGCTTTCCGCGCTCGTCCCGGCCGAGAAGCTCGGCGTCTGGGTTCCGAACGAGCTGGAAGACCTGACCCTCTGGCTGAAGCGCCCGCTCCGCCAGATCACCACCGATCGGCCGGACCTCGCCGTCAAGGCGCGCGAAGGGCTGTTCGATGCCGCTCATTGATCGTCGAAGCCTGCTGGTGGGCGGACTGGCGGCGGCTGCCATTTGGCGGCCGCTCGGGTCCGCGCGTGCGGCGAGCTTCAAGACCGATCCCTTCGCTCTCGGTGTCGCCTCCGGCGCGCCGAGGGCCGACAGTGTCGTCCTCTGGACCCGGCTGATCCTCAAAGACGCATCGGCCGCCACCTCCGCCGATCCTTTCGCCCCGGCGCCGAAGCCGAACCTCGATCCGATCGACGTAGAATGGATGATCGCCGAGGACGAAGCTTTTTCAAAGCCGGTCCAGTCGGGCCTGTTCCGCGCGGTCCCGGAATTCGCCCACTCGGTGCATGTGGAAGTGACGGGTCTTCTGCCCGGCCGCTGGTATTTCTACCGTTTCCGGGCCGGCAATGCGGAAAGCCCGGTCGGCCGCACCCGCACCGCACCGGCGGACAGCATCGATACGCTTCGCCTCGCCTTCGCCTCCTGCCAGCAATACGAACAGGGTTTCTACAGCGCCTATGCCGACATGGCCGGCCGTGACCTCGACCTCGTCGTCCATCTCGGCGACTATATCTACGAGCGCAGTTACGGCGCGCAGCTGGTGCGCAAGCACGAGACCGGGGTGCCGTCGATGCTCTACGAATTCCGGGATCGTTACGCGCTCTACAAATCCGACCCGCAACTGCAGGCCGCCCATGCCGCCTTTCCCTGGCTCGCCGTCTGGGACGACCATGAAGTCACCAACAATTACGCCGCTGACCGCGCTCCCGACGCACCGAACCGTGACGAATTCCTCGCCCGCCGCCGCGCCGCGTACCAGGCCTGGTTCGAGCACATGCCGGTGCATCCAAGCCTCGTCGCCGGCTTCGATGCGCTGCGCATCTACGACCACTATCGGTTCGGCAATCTGGCCGGCGTGACGCTGCTCGACACCCGGCAATATCGTTCGCCGGAACTCCAGGGGTCTGCAGGCGACGACCACCCGGAACGAACCATGCTCGGTCCCACACAGGAACAATGGCTCGGCAAGACGCTCGGTGACAGCCGGGCGAAGTGGAACATCATCGCCCAGCAGACGCTGCTTGCCGAGCGCGACACCAAGGTCGGGCCGGCCACCGCGTACAATCTCGACGGCTGGGACGGCTATCGCGCCGCCCGCGGTCGTCTGCTGGAGGCGGTGCAGACCTCGGGGGTCGAGAACCCCCTAATCATCGGCGGCGATCTGCACGCCTTCTATGCGGCCGACGTGAAGCGCGACTTTACGGAGGAGAAGGCTCAGGTCATCGCCAGCGAATTCGTCTGCGGCTCGATCACCTCGGACGCCCCGTCCGCCACAAGCCTTGCGACGGCGCTTGCCGAAAACCCGCATCTCAAGTTTGCCTCGGACAAGCATGGTTATGCGATCATGCGCTTGAGCGAGCGATCGGCCGAGGTGGATTTCATCGGGATCACCGACCGCAAGCAGCAGAGTTCCCCTGCTGCCGTTTTCCAGAGCTTTGCCGTCGCCGACGGTGCGGCCGGCGTCAATCGGCTTTGACGCCTCATTCAAATTGGACTTTCATGCAGATAGATCTTTTGATTTTCGATTGTGACGGCGTCCTGATCAACAGCGAGCCGATCGCCAGCCGCACGCTGGCCAAGGCCCTGCAGGATGCAGGCGCCGCCATCACGGCAGACGAGGTGCTGGTCCGCTTTACCGGCAATTCGGCCAGCGCCATCCGCCGCATCTGCACCGAAGAGCTCGGAATAACCGATCTGGATGCGGCCTTCGAGGCCTGGCATCTCGATATCTATCCGGAATTCGCCCGCTCGCTGGAGCCCATGCCCGGCATCGAAAGCCTCGTCCGCGCACTGCCGCATCGCAAATGCGTCGCCTCCAACAGCTCGACGGACCGGCTGTCGAAAAGCCTCGGCCTTCTGCCCCTCTGGCACGCTTTCGCGCCGTCGATCTTCAGCGCTGACATGGTGGCGCTGCCGAAACCGGCGCCGGATCTCTTTCATCTCTGCGCCGAAACGCTTGCCGCCGATCCGGCCCGCTGCGTCGTGATCGACGACAGCGCCCACGGGATTACCGGCGCAAGGGCGGCGGGCATGATGGCGATCGGTTTTGTCAATCCGGCAGACCCGCGGCCCGGCCGCGCGAAAATCCTGGCGGAGGCCGGAGCCGTTTTCGTGGCAACCGGTGCCGACGAGCTTGCAGAAGCGCTCGCCCGGCTCGAAACCTCGCTCTCCGTGGAAGCCTGAGCGGCCACCTCACGCGCATCCGACATTAAAAATCCAAGGTGTCATCCCCCTGTAAAACTCCGGTTCTAAGAAACGCCCAGCAAGATTGCACGGCTGTGCAAAAGGGGGTTAGATGGAACGGGACGGTTTTCTGGAATTGCGCGGTGTCGCCAGCCGTTATGGCGCCACGCAGGTTCTGACCGATATCGATCTGTCGATTGCCAAGGGCGAATTCGTGGCGCTGCTCGGTTCGTCCGGCTGCGGCAAGACCACGCTTCTGCGCCTGCTGGCCGGTTTCATCAGCCCGTCGGCTGGTGAAGTGAAGGTGCGCCATCGCGATGTGACTTACCTGCCGCCCGACAAGCGCGGCATGGCGCTGGTTTTCCAGTCCTACGCGCTCTGGCCGCATATGACGGTCGCGCAGAACATCGGCTACGGCCTGAAGCTGAAGGGTATTTCTCGAACCGAGGTCGCGGCCCGCGTCGCCGCCATGCAGTCACTGCTCGGCCTCGACGGGCTGGAGGCGCGCAAGCCGCAGGCGCTGTCGGGCGGCCAGCGCCAGCGTGTCGCGCTCGGTCGGGCGCTCGCCATCGATCCGGAAATCCTGCTGCTCGACGAACCGCTGTCGAACCTTGATGCGCGCATACGCCTGACGGTGCGCCACGAGTTGCGGGCGCTGCAGAAGCGGCTGGGCATCACCGCCATCCACGTCACCCATGACCGCGAGGAGGCCATGGTCATGGCCGACCGGATCGTCATCCTCAATGCCGGCAGGATCGCCCAACAGGGCACGCCGGAAGATGTTTACAATCGTCCCGCCTCGGCGTTCGTCGCCGCCTTCATGGGTGCGGAAAATGTGCTTTTCCTGAACGGCGCGCCGCAGGACAACCAGTTCGCGATTGCCGCCGGCCCGGCCAATGCGGCCGGTTCCGTACCGTTCTTCGACCGTCCGCTGGCCGCCGGTCCGGTCGAGGCTCGCTTCCGCCCGGAGGCCGCACGCCTTTTCCCGGCGGATGATGTCGCCGTGATCGGCCCCGGCATCACCTTTCGGGGCGAGGTCGCCGCCGTCAGCTATCCCGGCGGCCATTGGCGCCATGTCGTCAAACTCAGCGATCACGAGATCATGGCCGATGCCGACCGTGCCTTCGAGCCCGGCGCCCGCGTCGCCGTGTTCGTGCCGGCCGAGGCGCTCTTTCTGTTCGGTTCGCCGGAGGCTGCTTCGGCCTCCCCCATTTCCCGGGCGCCATCCGGGAAAGTCCACGCCTGACCTTTCGATACCTCTGCCTTTTCAACTCACGGAGAAGCACTCATGAACAAGATGTCCTACGCAGCCTTCGCCGTCGTTTTCGCAGCCCTTCCGGTTCATGCCGAAGAGCTGACGGTTGCGACCGCCGGAGACCAGAACATGGTCGACTACGTCAACCAGTATCTCGGACCGCTGTTCGAAAAGACCTATCCCGGCAATACGGTTCGCGCCGTGGGCACCGGTCCCGGCGATGCCGGTTCGCAGAAGATCCTCGAGCGCTTCGACGCCCAGGCCGCGGCGAAGTCCGACAAGTGGGACGTCGACGTCGCGGTCGTCCATGAAAAATTCGTCGGCCCGATGGTGACCAAGAACTATCTCGACAAGTACCGCAGCGACATCGAAACCGGCAAGCTCGTCACCCGTGCCAACGCCAAGATGGCGCTCGGCACCAATGTGGACGGCTATGTCATGCCGATGTTCAACAGCCAGACCGCGATCGCCTACAACCCTGCGCTCGTTCCGAACCCGCCGAAGTCCTATGCGGAACTCGCAGACTGGGCCAAGGCCCATCCGAAGCAGTTCGGCTATAACGGCATCAAGGGCGGCGCTTCGGGCGTTTCGTTCGTCATGGGCTGGATCTACGCCTTCGGCGGCGGCGATGCCAACACCCTGATGAACGGTCCGTTCAAGGACGACGAAACCAGGAAGTGGGATGCAGCCTTCAAGAGCCTCGCCGACTTCACCACTAACGCCACGCTGACGCCCGGCAATGCCGGCACGCTCGACCTCCTGTCGCGCGGCGAGATCGCCATGGGCCCGGTCTGGGTCGACATGTTCTACTCCTGGCAGGCCAACGGCCAGCTGCCGCCGACCATGAAACTCGTCCTGCCGGCTCCGGGCATGCCGGGCCAGCCGATGCATTACGTCATGCCGGAAAAGGCTGCCCACAAGGCGTTGGCCGAGAAGTTCATCGCTCTCGCCACCAGCCCGAAAGTCCAGGCCGAAGGCATCGTCAAGCGCTTCAACTGGTATCCGGGCATCGACGCCGAAAACGTCAAGAAGGAACTGGACGACGCCACCTGGAACAAGCTGTTCGTCGACATCTCGCCGGCCGACCTTGCCGCCAAGGGCAAGCCCTTCCCGATCGCGCCCTACAATACCGCGATCCTCGAAGCTTATGAGAAGTCCGTGAAGTAATCGCACTCGACGAACCTTGCTCCCCGCAGTTCAGCGCGGGGAGTATTTTTTCCTTCTAGAGCGGTCGAACCATGCCAAAACGCCTTCTCGGTCTCCTCCTTGTGCTGCCGGCACTCGCGGTGATCGCCTTCCTCTTCATCCTGCCGCTGATCATGTCGGCGGTCGGTGCCTTCCAGGTGGAGGGGGCGTTCGGCTGGGGCAATTTCACCAAGACTTTCGACCTCTACACCAAGGACATCATCTTCACCGTCGTGATCGTCAGCCTGTCGACGGTGCTGATCGGCATCGCCTCGATCGCGATCGGCGGTTATCTGACACTCGGCGAACATCCGGTCGCGGTAGCGATCCTGCGCTGGCTGTATCGTTGGCCGATGTTCATTCCCTTCATCGTTGTCGGCCAGATTCTCCGCACGTTCCTGTCCAAGAACGGCATGATGAACAATACTTTCATCAACCTTGGACTCCTGACGCCGCTCGATGCGGTGAGTTTCCTCGATTGGCGCGGCATCGTCATCGCCTTCGTCTGGAAGCAGACGCCGTTCGTGGCGCTGCTCGTCGCCGGCGCCATGGCCTCCATCAACCGCGACACCATCGAGGCGGCCCGCAATCTCGGCGCATCGCGGCTGCGGCTGCTCTTGGAAATCGTCGTGCCGCAGGTGGCGATGACGCTGACGGTCGGCCTCATCCTCTCCTTCGTCACCATGATGTCTGTTCTGTCGGTGCCGCTGATGATCAACGCCCAGTCACCGACCATGCTGACCGCCGATATCGCCTTCCGGGTCAATTCCTACGGGGATTACGGCGTCGCCAATGCGCTCGGCCTGATCTCGCTTGCGCTCGCCGCGTCCGTCGCGTGGATCTACCTGCGCGCCAGCCTCAAGGAGCGCGCATGACAGCCGCCCATAATCCCGCTGCCCGCAATCCTCTCGCGGCCCTCTGGTGGGTGCCGCGCGGCATCATCTTCGGGTTGATGGCCTTCTTCATCTTCGGGCCGCTCTTCAACCTGCTGCTCTGGACGGTGGCTGAGAAGTGGTATTTCCCCCACAGCCTGCCGCTGGAATATGGCTTCAGCTCTTGGGCGCGGGTGTTTGCACCGCGCGGCGGGGCTATGGAATCGCTGACCAACTCGCTGATCGTGGCGCTGCTGACCGTTGTCGTCTCGCTCTTGCTAGCGATTCCGGCCGGTTATGCGCTGGCCCGGCTGAAACTGCCGTTTCGCGGCCTCATCCTGCTCGCCTTCCTCATTCCGCAGGCCTTTCCGAACCTGACGGTCTACGTCAACGTGGCCCGGATATTCTACGAGATCAGGCTCAACGGCACGATTCCCGGCGTCGTGCTGGTGCATGTCTCGCATGGCCTCGTCTACGCGGTCTGGATCGCGACGGCCGCCTTTTCGGCGATCGACGCGGAACTCGAGCAGGCGGCGCGCAATATCGGCGCCGGCGCCTTCCGGGCCTTCTTCGACGTGACGCTGCCGTTGGCGGCACCGGGTCTGATGGCAAGCGCCATCTTCGTTTTCCTGGAGTCGCTCGACGAATTCACGGGCAGCTATTTCGTCGGCGCGCCCGATGTGAACATGCTGCCGCTGCTGCTCTATACGACCGCTGCCGGCGGCAATTATCAGATCGCATCGATCACGGCCCTCTTGCTGCTCGTTCCATCTCTGGTGTTCATGTTGATCGTGGAGCGATTCCTGAAGGCGGACGTCCTTTCGCGGGTGGGGCATTGAGGAAAGCATGAAGGACGAAAAACGGATGCGCTTTGTCAGCGCCGAACAGGTCGCCCGCCTTGCCGGCGTCTCCCGCTCGGCCGTTTCCCGCACGTTTACGCCAGGCGCCAGCGTTGCGCCGGCGACGCGCGAAAAGGTGCTGCGGGCGGCGGAAGAGCTCGGCTACCACGTCAACGACCTTGCTCGCGGCGTGCTTGCCAACCAGAGCCGGCTTGTCGGCATCGTCGCGACCAAGCCGGAAGTCGGTTTCCGTGCCCATCTGACCGCGGCACTCGCCAAGGCGCTGATCCAGCGCGGCAGCATCCCGATCCTCATCAATACAGGACAGGCGGAAGAGGAATTGCTGGCGGCCCAGAAAATGCTGATCGGCCACCGTGCCGAGGCGACGATCATCCTTTCCGGATCGCCCCCCGCAAGCTTCTTCGAACTCGCCCAGCGCAACGGCCAGCCGCTGGTGGTGATCGGCCGTTCGGAACCGGATGCCGATCATGTCCGCGCCGGCAATTCCGAAGCCTCGCGCAAGGCCGCCAATGCCTTTTTCGATGCCGGCCGTCGGCGCCTCGCCGTCGTCGGCTCGCAGTCGGAGACGCCGAGCATCGTCGAGCGCGAAAACGCGTTCATGTCGGCAGCGCGAGCGGCCGGCGTCGAGGTTCAGTCCGCCAGGGGGCCGGATTCCGACTACGACAGCGGCATAACAGCCGCCCGCGAACTTTTCGCCGGCGGGGAACACCCGGACGCCGTGTTCTGCGCCAACGACCAGATCGCTTTCGGGTTGATGGATTTCATCCGCATCGAGGCGAAGCTGCGCATCCCGGAGGATGTGGCGGTGATCGGCTTCGACGACGTGCCGGAAGCGGCATGGCTAAGCTATGGCCTCACCACCTTCCGCCAGGACCCGATCACCATGGCGCTTCGCGCCGTCGAGCTTCTGGAACGGCGCCTCGAAAACCCGGACGCTTCGCCGGGTTACGAGCGGGTCATCCCCGAACTGGTGGTGCGAAAGAGCTTCGTTCCCGCCTAAAGCTTCAGCAGCTTGCGGGCGTTTTCCTTGAGGATCAGCGGCCGCACTTCGTCCTTGATCGAGATCGCGGCAAAATCCGCCATCCAGCGGTCCGGTGTGATCGCCGGCCAGTCCGAGCCGAACAGCATTTTGTGCTTCAGGATCGAGTTGGCGTACTGCACCAGGATCGCCGGAAAATATTTCGGCGACCAGCCGGACATGTCGATATAGACGTTCGGCTTGTGGGTCGCGACGGATAGCGCCTCTTCCTGCCAGGGAAAGGAGGGGTGCGCGAGGATGATCGGCATGTCGGGAAAGTCCGCCGCCACGTCGTCCAGATAGATCGGGTTGGAATATTTGAGCCGCATGTTCATGCCGCCGCGCATCCCGGCCCCGACGCCGGTCTGGCCCGTATGGAACAGCGTGATCGCACCCTCTTCGGCAATCGCCTCGTAGAGCGGATAGGCCATCCGGTCGTTCGGATAGAAGGCCTGCATGGTCGGGTGGAACTTGAAACCCTTGACGCCGAATTCCCGCACCAGCCGGCGCGCCTCGCGGGCGCCCATCTTGCCCTTGGCGGGGTCGATCGACGCGAACGGGATCATGATGTCGCTGTTTTCGGCAGCGATCATCGCCACTTCTTCGTTGTTGTAGCGCCGGAAGCCGGTCTCGCGCTCTGCATCGACCGGAAAGATCACGCAGCCGATCTTGCGCTCGCGGTAATAGACGGCGGTTTCGTTCACCGTCGGCAGCATGCCCTTGTGGCCGGCCGGGTTCTTGAAATATTTGGCCATGCCGGCCTGGAATTGGTCATAGCCGTCGTCGCGCGGGCCGCAGCAGGGTTCTTCCGCATGGGTGTGGACGTCGATGGCGATCAGCTCGTCGATGTTCAAGGTTCGCTCCTCCCGATCCTTAAATTCAGCCCAGGCCTACGAATTTCCGCAGCAGGGCTGTCAGTTGTTGGCGCTCGTCACCGGTAAGGTTGGCGCCGACCGACTCTTCGTAGGTGAAGAACCATTGGCTCGCCTGCTTCACCCTTGTCACCGCTTCCGGCGTCAGCGTGATCTCCACGGCGCGGCGATCTCCATCCGGCACCTTCCGCGAAACGAGGTTCTGGTCCTCCAGCGCCCGGATCAGCTTGGTCATATGAGCCCGCTTGATCATCAGCCGTTGGCCGAGCACGCTCTGGCGGATACCGGGATTGTGGAGAATGACCCAAAGCACGGAGAATTCCCCGGGCTTCAGATTGTGCTCCCCGACCTCTTCGAAAAACCGCTCGTAGATCTTGAGCTGCGCCAGCCGCATCAGGAAGCCGAGCGCCGAATTGAGCCGGTCGAGATCGACCTGGTCCGCCGTGCGGATCGGCATATCCATAGGCGTTTCCCCTTATGCCGAACCCGGCGCCTTCAGCCGTGCGGCGCGTTTTTCCAGGAAGGCGCGCAGACGCTCTTCGGCCTCCGGACTGGTGGCGGTGAAGGAGGCGATGAAGGATTCGACGAAAAGCCCGTCCTCCTTCGCCATGTCCTGGATCCGCGGCAATGCGTTGAGCACCGCGTAGTTGGAGATTTCGGCGTTGCTGGCGGCGGCTTCCGCAAGCTCATGCGCCTTCTGCCGGGCCATGCCCTTTTCGACGACGTATTGCGCCAGGTTCCAGCGCTCGGCCTCTTCCGCAGAAGCGACGCGGCCGGTCAGCATCATGTCGGTCATGCGGGCGACGCCCATCAGCCGTGCGGCCCGCACCGAGCCGCCGCCGCCGACGAAGATGCCGCGCTGGCCTTCCGGCAGCGCGAAAAAGGCGGACTTGTCGGCAACGCGGATATGGGTGGAGGAAGCCAGTTCGAGGCCACCGCCGACCACCGCGCCATGCAGGGCGGAGATCCACGGGATCGTCCCATGTTCGATGCCGGCAAACACCGCATGCCAGCGGCGCGAACCGCGCACGCCTTCGATCGGCGTCTTCTTCACATGTTCGGCAAGGTCAAGCCCGGCGCAGAAGTGATCGCCATGGCCGAACAGCACGACGGCTTTCGCCTCGCTTTCGGCACGCGCCACGGTCTCGGCGATCGTTTCGACGAAACGGTCGCTGATCGCATTGCGCTTTTCCGGACGATTGAGACCTATATGGGCAACATTGCCCTTGAGCTCATAGGTCACGAAGCTGGTTGCCGTCTGATCGGCCATTTTATGCATTCTCCTCCAGCAACGGACGCTCCCCAGCCCGTCATCAGTTTTTGATCGTTTACAGGGAGATTGTTTCTTTGTAAACAAATTTTGGGAGCCCGATAGGGAGCATTGACGTCTGGGAGGAGAAGTCATGAGCGGAAAACCTGTGCGTGACGTGAAGCTGTGGTCGCCTGTGGTCGGCTGGGAAGAACGGCCGAACGGCGAGTTCGTGGTCTGGCGTGAGGATCCGCTCGGACCGTATCCCGACAAGCTCAACGAGCGGCTGGTCCATTGGGCAAAAACCGCACCCGACCGCACCTGGATGGCGGATCGCGAAGGGACGGCCGAGTGGCGCAGGGTGAGTTTTGCCGAGGCGCTGGATCAGGTGCGCCGCATCGGCCAGTTCCTGCTGGACATGAAGCTCTCGGCCGAAAATCCGCTCGTCATCGTTTCGGAAAACTCGATCGAACATGCGCTGATGGCGCTTGGCGCCCAGCATGTCGGCATCCCGTCGGCGGCGATTGCGCCGGCCTATGCGACCATCTCCTCCGACTTTTCCAAGCTGCATGACATCGCCAAACAGATCACCCCCGGCCTGATCTTCGCCGACGACGCGGCTGCTTTCCGCAACGCCGTCGATACGGCTTTCGGGGCAAACATACCCTTTGCCGGGATGCGCAACCTGCCCGAGGACCGATCCGGCACCTATCTTCTCGACGACATTCTCAAGACCGAGCCGACCGAGGCCGTGGACAAGGCTTTTGACGCGGTCGGGCCAGATACGGTCGCGAAATTCCTGTTCACCTCGGGCACCACCGGTTCGCCCAAGGCGGTCATCCAGACGCAGCGCATGCTCTGCTCCAACCAGGAGATGGTGACCGACTGCTATTCCTATTTCCGCGACGAACCGCCGGTTCTGGTCGACTGGGCGCCCTGGAACCACACCGCCAGCGGCAACAAGGTGTTCAACATCGCCATCTATAACGGCGGCACCTATTACATCGACCGCGGCAAGCCGAGCCCGGCACTGATGGCCCAGACGATCGCCAACCTGAAGGAAATCTCGCCGACCTGGTATTTCAACGTGCCTGCCGGCTATGAAATGCTGATCCAGGCGATGCGCGAGGACGAGGGGCTTCGCAAGACCTTCTTCAAGGACCTGAAGCTCCTGATGTATGCCGGCGCAGGCATGGCGCAGCACACCTGGGACGCGCTGATCGAGCTTTCGGAGATGACGATCGGCGAACAGGTGCCGCTCGGCACCGGCATAGGCTCGACGGAGACTGCGCCATTCGCGATCTTCTGCACCGACCCGCAGGAAAAGCCCGGCAATATCGGCGTGCCCGGCCAGGGTGTCACCATGAAGCTGGTGCCGATCGACGACAAATACGAGCTTCGCCTCAAGGGCCCGAACGTCACCCCCGGTTACTGGCGCAACGAGAAGCTGACCAGGGAAGCCTTCGACGAGGAAGGTTTCTACCGGATCGGCGACGCGGTGAAATTTGCCGTGCCGGGCGATCCGCGCCAGGGGTTCTATTTCGACGGCCGCACGGCCGAAAACTTCAAGCTGCAGACCGGCACCTGGGTGGCGGTCGGCGTGCTGCGGGCACAGCTTGTCAATCAGTTCGGCGGGTTGATCCGCGATGCCGTCATCACTGGCGAGAACCGGGCCGAGCTCGGGGCGCTGGCGGTGCCCTTCATGCCGGCACTGCGCGAACTGATCGGCGGCGACACTGCCCTTTCCGACGAGGCGGTGGTTGCCCATCCGAAGGTGAGGGCGGCGATCATCGAGCGGCTGAAGGAACATCAGCGCCAGTCGAGCGGTTCGGCGACGCGCGTCATGCGCATGATGCTGATGACCCAGCCGTTGCGTTTCGAGAAGGGCGAGGTGACCGACAAGGGCTCGATCAATCAGCGCGCCGTGCTCGCCCATCGCGGCGATCTCGTCGAGGACCTGTATGCGGATGCGCCGGGCGTCATCCGGGTCGGCAAGGAGCTGGCGGCATGAGGATCGAAGGAACAAGCGCTGTCGTCACCGGCGGCGGATCCGGGCTCGGCGAGGCGACGGCACGGCTGCTCGCGAAACTCGGGGCCGTGGTGCATGTCTTCGACCGCAACCAGGCCGCAGCCGAAAAGGTCGCGACCGAGATCGGCGGCGTGGCGCTCTCGGGCGACGTGACCAGCGAGGACGATGCATCCAAGGCGCTCGACGTTGCGGCGAAGGCCGGTGACGGCTTGCGTATCCTCGTCAACTGCGCCGGTATCGGCACGGCGGGGCGCATCGTCGGCAAAAATGGCCCGATGCCGCTTGCCGATTTCGAGCGGGTCATCCGCGTCAACCTGATCGGCACGTTCAACATGATGCGGCTTGCGGCCGATCGCATGTCTGGCCTGCCCGAGCGCGACGACAAGGCGCGCGGCGTGATCGTCAACACGGCGTCGGTCGCCGCTTTCGAGGGACAGATCGGTCAGGCGGCCTATGCGGCCTCCAAGGGCGGCATCGTTTCCCTGGCTTTGCCGGCGGCGCGCGAATTCTCCCGCTTCGGCATTCGCGTCAACACGGTTGCTCCCGGCATCTTCCTGACGCCGCTGCTTCATGAACTGCCGCAGGAGGCGCAGGACAGCCTTGCCAGTGCGATCCCCTATCCGTCCCGGCTCGGCGATCCCGGCGAGTTTGCCGATGCGGTGCGGTTCGTGATCGAGAACCAGTATGTCAACGGTGAAGTGATCCGGCTCGACGGCGCACTGCGCATGCAGCCGCGGTAACCGCCGATGTCGTTTGCGGATCAGGCCGACCGAACGCTGGACATCCTGGCTCTGACGCCGGGCTGGCACCGGCTCAAGGAGCTCCGTGAAGATTGCGACGACGAGACGGTTGCCGCGATTATCGGGGAGGCGGCGAGTTTTGCCGAGGGCGTGCTGGCGCCGCTGAATGCGGTCGGCGACCGGATCGGCGCGAAGGTGATCGACGGCCGGGTGAAGACACCAGACGGTTTTGCCGGCGCGTTCCGGCAATATGCCGAGGCCGGCTGGCTCGGCATGGACGTTGCCGAGAAATTCGGCGGCCAGGCCGTTCCGCTGACCTTGCATGCGGCCTGCGCGCCGCTGTTCGAGCGCGGCTGCATAGCGCTGATGATGGCGGCCGGCTCGACCCGTGCGGCGGCCCATCTTCTGGCGGAAGCCGCCGACGAGGCGACCGCAGACGAATGGGTGCCAAAACTTAGCACCGGTGAATGGGCGGCGACGATCTGCATTTCCGAACCTGAAGCGGGTTCCGACGTCGGCCGGCTGCGCACGAAGGCCGAACTCAGTGATGGCGAATGGCTGATCACCGGCCAGAAGATCTGGATCTCCTTCGGCGACCACGACATGGCGGACCGCATCGGCCACTGCCTGCTCGCCCGTACCAACGACCAGCCCGGCACGCGCGGCATCAGCCTCTTTCTCGTGCCCAACCTCGCCGGTGGCCAGCCGAACGGCGTTTCGGTCGATCGGATCGAGGAGAAGATGGGCCTGCACGGCTCTCCCACCTGCGCCATGCGCTTCGACAACGCCCGGGGCATCATGCTCGGCCGCGAAGGCCGCGGCCTGCCGCAGCTTTTCACCATGATCGAGCTGATGCGGCTGCTCACCGGTTGCCAGGGGCTGGGCATCGCCTCTGCCGCGGCCGATATTGCCGAGGACTATGCCAGGGAGCGCCGCCAGGGCGGACGGCCGGACCAGCCGCCGGTGCCGATATCGAGCCATCCCGATGTGCAGCGCCAGCTGCATGAGATCCGCAGCTCCACGGAAATCCTGCGCGCCGCCATTCTGGAACTCGCGACGACGATGGATATCGCTCGGCTGGAGCCAGAGTCCGGGCTCGAGGATTTTACCGGCTGGATGCTGCCGCTGATCAAGAATTTTGGCGCGGCGGCCGGATTCGAGGTGGCGAATGCGGCGATCCAGGTGCTCGGCGGCGTCGGCTATACGCGGGATTGGCCGCTCGAACAATATCTTCGCGATGCCCGCATCATGACCATCTATGAGGGCACGACGGGCATGCAGGCGCTGGATTTCCTGACCCGCCGCCTCTGGCGGGACGAGGGGCGGGGGCTGGCGCTTTTCCTCGAGAAGGCGCGCGACGAGATCGACGCCTACATCGCCGAACACCCGGCGGAATCGGAACGTGCTCTCATGGTCTTGGATGGGTTCGAGCGCTTGAGCGGGCGGATGACGGCGCTTCAGAGCGATCCGGATGCCGCCCTCTACCGCGCCGACAGCTATATGCGGGCCGCCTGGTCGGCGGTGTCCATATGGATGGCATTACGCATCTCGGAAACTGGTGCGGTCGGGAAACTGGCTGCGGAGTTCGATTTTCACTGCGCACGCTGCGGCTGATCCATCGAGGGCGATCAAGCAAATAGGACGCCGGCTATGGAACGCGGCGCGAGTTGCGAAACCCCGGAAAATATGCGCGTGATACCGGCTCGGATTTTTTCTCGAAACGAGAAAGACAGTGAACATACTTCTCGATATCGGTGCGTTCCTGGCGACCGCCCGCGCCGGCAGTTTTTCCGCCGCCGGCCGTGACTTGGGCGTCGCGACCTCGGTCATCACCAAGCGGGTCAAGCGGCTCGAAGAGCACCTCAATACCCAGCTTTTCGTGCGCACCACAAGACGATTGGCCCTGACGCTCGACGGCGAGCGGCTGCGGCCCCGTCTGCAGCTCCTGGTCGGCGAGATCGAGGAGACGCTGGCGACGCCCAACACCCACGAACTGGGCCTGACCGGTTCGCTGCGCATCAAGGCGCCGACGACGCTGACCTCGATGTTCTTCGGAGATATCTGCGCCGCGTTCCAGGCCGCCAATCCGCGGGTGAAGATGGAGATCGTGCTGATCGACCGTTCGGTCAATCCGCTGGAAGAGGGGTTCGATGTGGCCATCGGCGCCCTGCCACAATCCTACGCCTATGTGATCGATCATCCGCTTTGTCCCTATCCGCGGGTGCTGTGCGCATCGCGAGGTTATCTGGCGGGGCGCAAACGGCCGAAGACGCCCACCGAACTCGTCGGCCACGAATGCATCACCTTCCACACGATCGGCACGACCTGGACCTTCCAGATGGAGACGAGCACGCTCAACGTGGAGATCACCTCGAATTTCACGGCCAACGATAGCCGGGTCCTGCTCGCCGCTGCCCGGCAGGGATTGGGACTGGCGATCCTGCCGAGGTTCCTCGCTCGATCGGATGTCGATAGCGGCACGCTCGAAGAGGTGATGCCGGAATTTCCGGTCGAGCCGCTCTGGGTGAAGGCGTCCGTGCCCAGGATCAAGATGAACAAGCTCGTAGTGTCCGAGTTCATATCCTACGTGCAGAAGCGGTTTTCGGAAGGGGTGCCGGATCAGGTCATTCCGATGTTCTGAAAAGAAATCCGGACCTGCCTCAAGCGCGCCGTTCACTGACGCCAAAACCGCTGAAATCCGGCGGGACCTTTCTCGAAACAAGAAAGCTGATCGCATCACTTGCCGGGTTCAAGGCGAGGCGGCTTGAGTTACGATCATAGCCAAAGCGCCGGGAGGGCGCAGGCTGTACGGGAGGGTTCGATGGCGGAGACGCTGAGCAGGGAAACGCGGGTTGTCCGGCGCGAGAAGTCGGCGCCGTTCCGCAGGCTCAAGGCGGATATCTGCGTCGTCGGCGCCGGCATCGCCGGCATTTCCGCCGCCCTCGAAGCCGCGAAGCTCGGTCGCAAGGTGGTGATCGTCGATGGCCAGGCAGCGCTCGGCGGGCAGGCGGTCAACTCGATCATCGCCACGTTCTGCGGCCTGTTTTCGAACGGCACGCACGGCTACCAGTTCACCTATGGCATCGCCGACAGGCTGCTCGCCCATCTCGAAAGCCAGGACCGGTCGATCTATTACCGCCACGGGCCGAACACCACGGTCGTCTATTACGACGAGGTCGTCCTCGGCCGCTGGATGGAACAGAGTATTCTGGACGCCGGCATCGAGGTCGTGCTCGGTGCGCAGATTCTCGACGTGCATGTCGAAGGCCGCCGTGTCGCCCAGACCGATTTCATGACCCGTTACGGCGGCGTGTCGATCGATGCTGCCGGCTGGGTGGAGGCGAGCGGTGATGCGGCGCTCGTCTGGCAGGCCGGTTTCGCCTGCCGCCAGCCGGAAAAGGGCGGCGTCTTCGGCACCCAGATGGTGGTGCTGGAAAACATCGACGAAGCCAAACAGCCGACCCGCTACGAGATCGGCGACCGGATGAAGGAAAAGGCGGCCAGCTACGGCCTGCTGCGCCGGGAAGGCCTCGGCTTCACCATTCCCGGCCGCGGCATCGCCGCCATGAACATGACGCATGTGGAAACCCCGCTTGATCCCGTCGAGGCCTCGAAAAAGGCGCTGGAAGGCAAGGACCAGGCGGCCCGCGCCGTGGAATTCCTGAAAACGGAATTTCCGGAATGCTTCGGCAATGCCCGCATCCGCTCCTTCGGCCTACCGGGCATCCGCCAGACCCGCTGGATCGCCGGCAGCCATCACCTGACGGTCGACGAGATCAAGGCCGGCACCAAATTCGACGACGCGGTTGCCCGCACCGCCTGGCCGATCGAGCTGCATGACCATGGCGACGGCCACCACTGGATCACTTTCGACGAAGAGCACGCCCATTACATCCCGCTCGGCAGCCTGACGCCGGACGAATGCGACAATATCGCCGCCGCCGGTCGCTGCGTCGATGCGGATTCGGCAGCACTTTCGAGCATCCGCGTCATGGGGCCGTGCATCGCCATGGGCATGGCAGCCGCTAACGCGCTCGACCTTGCCGGCACCGGCAGCGTACACCAGATCGATCGCGATGCGCTGCGGGAACGGGTTTCCGACAATGTCGAAAAGAAGCATTATCGGTGGACGGGTGCGGAAACGCGCGCCGCATCGTGAGGAGGATGCGATGAACCTGACGGATCACGAAAAGGCGATGTATGACGGCGAGCACGGCCGCGCCAAGGCGCGCGCCATGGACCTGCTGGTTCGTTACGGCGAGGCGCTCGGCGCCGAGCGGCTGGTCGAAACCAACAACGTCGCCGGCGCCTTCAACGCCTCGACGCCCTCGGTGCAGGCGATTGCCGAAAAGGGCATGGAGCACGTCTATTCCGAGCTCAACCTCGATAGCGACGAGGTCGTCGAGGTGCCGCATATGGTGGCGCATACTTGCCAGCTGATCACCGGCATCGACAACGACAACTGGGAACTGCAGGGCGTGGACAAGGCGCTCGTCGACATGCAGCGCGCCAATGAGAAGTATCTGGGGCGGCGCGGCGTCAACATGTTCGCCACCTGCACGCCCTATCAGGTGGGCAACGTGCCGGTGAAGGGCGAACACTGCGCCTGGATGGAATCATCGGCCGTCATCTACTGCAACTCGGTTCTCGGCGCGCGCACCAATGTCGAGGGCAAGGAAAGTACGGGCGCTGCGGCGCTCACCGGCCGCATTCCCTATTGGGGGTTCCACATCACCGAAAACCGCCGCGGCACCCACCTGGTCGAGCTCGATATCGAGGTCGACGACATGATGGATTGGGGCCTGCTCGGTTATTATATCGGTGAGGTGATAGGTGAGGAGATCCCGGTGCTGAAGGGCACCGGCCGCCAGCCCGATCTCATCAAGCTCAAGCATTTCGGCGCAGCCGCCGCGTCCTCCGGCGGGGTGGAGATGTACCATATCCCCGGCATCACGCCGGAGGCGGATTCGATCGAGGAAGCCTTTGGCGGCCGCCAGGTGAAAGGCACATTCCGCTACGGCGCGAAGGAACGCCGAGAGACCTACGAGAAGCTGCAGAGCTCGACCGAGAAAAAGGTCGATTTCATCATGCTCGGCTGTCCGCACAATTCCATCGACCAGATGGCCCTGATCGCCCACATGCTGGAGAATAAGAAGATCCATTCGGACGTGCAGCTCTGGGTGCACACGCCGCGTGCAATCAAGCAGGTCGCCGAGCGCAACGGCTATATCGACGTCATTCGCGAAGCCGGCGGGGTCGTCATGAGCGACACCTGTCCTGCCATTTCCCGACGGCTGCCGGCGGGGACCAAGGTCATCGCCACGGATTCGGCCAAGCAGGCGCACTACCTGCCGGCGATCACCGGCGTGCAGGGCTGGTTCGGCTCGGTCAGCGATTGCGTCGATGCCGCCTTGACGGGCGAGTGGAACGGGAGAGCCTGATGGATATCGCGACTGAAGCAAAACCCGACACGATCGAGCTCAAGGGCCGCAAGGTGGTTGCCGGCCGTGCCGAGGGCGAGGCGCTTGTCACGACCGAGACAATCTCCGGCTGGGGCGGCATCAACGAGCGCACCGGCACGGTCATCGAGCGCCGGCACGAAATGCGCGGCGTCTCCTTCGCCGGCAAGATTCTCGTTTTCCCCGGCGCGAAAGGCTCGTCCGGCTGGTCGGCCTATTTTCATATGACCCGGCTGAACGGCGTCCAGCCGGCGGCGATGATCTTTACCCGGATGACCACCAAGATCGCGCTCGGAGCCGTCGTCACCCGCGTTCCGGCGATCACCGAGCTGGATCAGGATCCGCTCGATGTGATCGAGACCGGGGATTGGGTCGTGGTCGATGCCGATGCCGGCACGGTGACCGTCACCAAGAAATCCTGAAAGCGATGTTCGCTCTCTCAGGCCTGCCCACTCGACGGCCATGCCGATCGCCGACTATAAGATGCGGCGAAACGGACAAGGAGGAGTGGACATGTCGAAAGTAGCGATCGTAACCGGCGCGGGCTCGGGCGTTGGCAGGGCCGTCGCCATCGGGCTTCTGAACGCAGGTTATCGGACCGTGCTTGCCGGCCGGCGCGAGAGCGAGTTGCGGGGTACGGCGGAACTGGCCGGCGGAGAATCGCTCGTCGTGCCGACGGACGTCACCGATCCGGCAGCCGTCGACGCCTTGTTTGCCGCGACGCAAGAGGCCTATGGCCGCCTTGATCTTCTGTTCAACAACGCCGGACGCGGCACCCCGGCCGTTCCGATCGACGAATTGCCGCTTGAAACCTGGCGGGCTGTCATCGACCTCAACCTCAACGGCGCCTTCTATTGCGCCCGGGCGGCCTTCGGGATGATGCGGCGGCAAAACCCCGGCGGCGGGCGGATCATCAACAACGGTTCGATCTCGGCGCATGTGCCGCGCCCGTACCAGGCTGCCTATACCGCCACCAAACACGCCATTACGGGCCTGACGCGCCAGATCGCGCTCGATGGGCGGCCGCTGAACATCGTCTGCGGCCAGGTGGATATCGGCAATGCCGACACGCCGATGACTGTGCGGATGAAGGAAGGGGCGCTGCAGGCGGACCTTACGACTGCTGTGGAGCCGGTCATGGACACAAAGCACGTGGCTGATGCGGTGCTCTACATGGATGGATTGCCGCTGGAGGCTAATGTCCTGTTCATGACGGTGATGGCAAACGGCATGCCTTATGCCGGCCGTGGCTGAAAGCGGCAGATGGCTGCCTTGATCTCGCCCGCAAGCTCGGCCAGCGTCAGAAAATAATCGGAAGGAAACATCGCATGCAGCAGGCACTGGTGCTCGAGAAAAAAGGCGTTCTCGTGCTGAGGGAGATCGATCTTCCGACCGAGGTCGGGCCGGGCGACGTGAAGATCGCCATCGATACGGTCGGTGTCTGCGGCAGCGACGTCCATTATTACACCCACGGCGCAATCGGCCCCTTTGTTCTGCGCGAGCCGATGGTGCTCGGCCACGAGGCGGCCGGCATCGTCATCGAGGTCGGCAGCGAGGTGAAGACCTTGAAGGTCGGTGATCGCGTCTGCATGGAGCCGGGCGTACCGAACCTGTCGTCACGCGCCTCCAAGCTCGGTCTCTACAACGTCGATCCGGACGTCCGTTTCTGGGCGACACCACCGGTCCACGGGGTGCTGACGCCGGAAGTCATCCATCCTGCGGCCTTCACCTACAAGTTGCCGGACAATGTTTCCTTCGCCGAAGGCGCCATGGTGGAGCCGTTCGCGATCGGCATGCAGGCCGCCAGCCGCGCCCGCATCCAGCCCGGCGATGTTGGTGCGGTGATCGGGGCCGGCCCGATCGGCATCATGGTGGCGTTGGCGGCACTCGCGGGCGGTTGCGCCCGCGTCTTCATCTCGGATCTGAGCCCCGACAAGCTGAAGATCGCCGGCCAGTACCCGGGCATCATCCCCGTCAACATCACCGAACGGCCGTTCGCGGAAGTCATCGCCGAAGCGACCGGCGGCTGGGGTGCGGATGTCGTATTCGAGGCGAGCGGCAGCCCGAGGGCCTATGCCGGCATGTTGGACCTGGTACGGCCGGGCGGCGCCTTCGTGCTGGTCGGCCTGCCGGTCGAGCCGGTGCCGTTGGACGTCTCGAGCGCCATCTCCAAGGAAGTTCGCTTTGAGACCGTGTTCCGCTACGCCAACATCTTCGACAGGGCGCTGGAACTGATCGCATCCGGCAAGGTTGACCTGAAGCCGCTGATCACCGGCGTCTTCGATTTCAAGGATTCGATCAGGGCCTTCGAGCGGGCCGCCGCCGGACATCCGTCCGACGTCAAGCTGCAGATCCTGATGAACGGCAAGGCGTGATCAGGCAGCGCGGACGAAGCGCTTCGAAAGCGAGGCCGGCTTGTGGAGCGGCACGCGGCGGAGCATTTCGAGCGCGAACAGGCGGGCGTTCTGCCGGGCCTTGTCGAGATTGCTGATCCGGTTTTCGTCCATCGTGTAAAGTGTGCCGCCGAGATCGAAGATGTCGCGGAAGGCGGCGCGTTCGATGATCGGCGTGTCCAGCACTTCGACCTTGCGTTCTGCCAGCAGCATCTTCACCGCAAGCAGGGCACGGGTGGTGACCATCGAGTTGACGCGGGTCAGAACGACCGAGTGCGGCACGCGCAAATTGGCCTTTTCCTCGAGATAGCGCAGCAGTTCGAGAACGTTTGCACCGCCCTGGGCATCCATGGCGCAGCCCTGGATCGGGATCAGCACGTGGTCGGAAAGGCCGATCGCCTTGGCGAGCAACGGGCTCTGGGCGCCCGGCAGGTCGAGCACGAAATAATCGGTCTTGTGGCGGTTCTCGGAAATATGCCGGTCGATCGAAGCCTGCGTCACGTAGGAAATGACGTTGAGCTTGTCATCGCGCGGGGAGAGCATGTGCCAGCGGGTGATCCAGTATTGCGGATCGGCATCCAGGATCGTGACGCGGTAGCCTTGCTCAACGAGTTCGGTTGCAAGAAGAAGTACAGCGGTGGTCTTGCCCGCTCCGCCCTTGGTGTTGGCAAAGGTAATGACTGGCATCTTCGGTCCCTGTCCGGCTACGAGCGTAAGATTGCTCTCTCACCGCACCCTCATGATGCGTTGCCCCATTCTTGCCAAACATGGTTAACGACCCGTGAAAAATCCGTTGCCAGATCTTACCGCCGACGATCGGCGGCGAGGATTTCCCGGGCGATCTGGTCGAGCGACACGACCTTGTCGACGCCGCCATGGGCGATGGCTTCCTTGGGCATGCCGAACACCACGGACGACGCTTCGTCCTGGGCAACCGTATAGGCTCCCGCCTGATGCATCTCGTTCATGCCGCGGGCGCCGTCGTCGCCCATGCCGGTCATGATCACGCCCATCGCATTGCCGCCGGCCGAGCGTGCAGCGGACCGGAACAGCACGTCGACGGAAGGGCGATGGCGGCTGACCAGCGGGCCGGAGCGGATCGAAACCTCGTAACGCGCGCCGCGCCGTTCGAGCAGCATATGCTTGTCGCCGGGAGCGATCAGCACATGGCCACGCAGAACGGGATCGCCGTCGGCCGCCTCCTTGACCTCGACTTCGCAGAGGCTGTTGAGCCGTTTGGCGAAGGCGGCGGTGAATTTTTCCGGCATGTGCTGGACGATGACCATGCCCGGAGAATTGGCCGGTAGGGCTTCGAGAAGCTCGCGTAGAGCCTCGGTTCCGCCAGTCGAGGCGCCGACGCAGACGACCATTTCGGTGGTCTTCGCCATGGCTCCGGCCTTGGGAGGCGGAAGCACCGCATCGGCCGTCAGCCTGGCGGTCGTTCCGCCTTCGGAAATGCGTGACGGGCGCAGCCGGCCGACGCGGGCGCGCGCGGCTCCCTTGACCGCGGTGCGGATCCTTTCGGCGGATTCGGCAAGGTGGTCGGCCGCGCCGATCTTCGGCTTCAGGATGATATCGACTGCGCCCGCCTCGAGCGCCTGCATCAGCGTTTCCGAGCCGCTTTCGGTCAAAGACGAGCACATCACCACCGGAATGGGATGCTGGGACATCAGCTTGCGCAGAAAGGTGATGCCGTCCATCTGCGGCATTTCCACATCGAGCGTGATGACGTCGGGGATTTCCTCGCGCAGCTTTCGTGCCGCCATGAAGGGATCGCTGGCCGCGCCTATGACTTCGATATCCGGATCCGCCGACAGGACGGCTGTCAGGATCTGGCGGACGCTGGCGGAGTCATCAATGATCAGAACGCGAATTTTGCCGCTCATGGTTCATACTCGCTTGAACACAGTATTTGCCACCTGACGGATCGGCAGGTCGAAGCCGGTCACGGTTTCCGAATGACCGATGAACAGATAGCCTCCGGGAAGCAGGGCCTGGCAAAGGCGGGACAGCACATGCTGCTGCGTCGGCTTGTCGAAATAGATCAGCACGTTGCGGCAGAAGATCATGTGCATCAGGTCGCCGACGGGATAGGCCTCGTCCATCAGGTTCAGCCGGGCGAAACCGACGCGGGAGCGCAGTTTCGGTGAAATCCGCACTTCCTGCCGCCGGCTGTCGGACGAACGCATGACATATTTGCTCATCATGTCGGCCGGGACGGGCGCAAGGAGATCGCTCTGGTAGATGCCGCGCTGGGCCTTCTGCAGCACGTCGGTCGAAAGATCGGTAGCAAGCACGAAATAGTCGCGTTCCGGCGTCGACGAGCTCAGAAATTCCGAAAGCACCATGGCCATCGTATAGGGTTCGGCGCCCGTCGAGCAGGCCGAACTCCAGGTGCGGATGCGCCGGTCGGCGTAGGTTTTCAGGATGTCCGGCAACGCCGCCTGCGTCATGTAGTCGAAATGCTTCGGCTCTCGGAAGAAGTCCGTCTTGTTGGTGGTCACCGCATCGATAAGGAAGATCGATTCGGCCTCGATACCGCCGTGCTTGAAGAGGTAATCGCAATAACTGTCGAAAGTCGGCATGGCCGTGACGCGCAGGCGCCGGCGAAGCCGTCCTTCGAGCATGGTCATCTTGCTGTGCGGCATCTTGATGCCGCTATAGTCGTAGATGTACTTCGAAAGCACATCGAAGTTGCGCTTGCTCAGCCGGTCGTCGAGCGGCTGGCTCCTCATTGCTGCACTCACGCGCATGCCCCCGTACAAGAACCTATTCGGTTATGCGAATTCCATCATGCGACCTGGGACTGCGGCCCGACATCGGCGAGTGCCGACCCGGAATCCGAAAACAGCCGTGCAAGGTCGACAACGACAACGAAGCCGCTCTCCCGGCGCACCACGCCGGCGATATAATCGGAGCGCCAGCGCACCCCGATATCCGGCGCCGTCTCGATCTGTTCCTTGCGGAACGGCACCACTTCGAAGACCCGGTCCGCGACGAGGCCGAGCACCAGGACGCGATCGGCGACCGGCACGTCGAGCACCAGGATGCGCGTATGCGGCGTCTTGACCGTCCTCGTCAGGCCGAGGCGAAGACGGAGGTCGATCACCGGCACGCCCTGTCCGCGCACATCGCGCAGGCCGAGCAGATATTCCGGGCCGTGCGGGATCTTGAACGGTTCCTCATGGTCGAGGATCTCGCGGACCACCTCGACGGGGACCGCGAAAATCTCATCGCCGAGGCTGAAGGTTACGAACTGGGATTCGGAGGATATGCCTGCCATTACGCGCTCTCCCTGAAATCGTCATCGTCCGCGTCCGGGCCGCCCATCGACAGATCGAGGGCAAAACCTTTCACGCGGGCCTGTTGTGCGTTGACTGAATGACCGGCCGAATAAGCCTTGGGCGCCGGCTGGGGTCTGGACTTGGCCGATACGGGCTTGGCGGCCGGGATCGGCTGGCTCCGCTGCTTGGATCCAGCCCGATCGACCTTGAAGAACGCGATCGATGCCTGCAGTTCTTCAGCTTGGGCGGCGAGTTCTTCCGAGGTCGCCGACATCTGTTCGGAGGCGCCGGCATTCTGCTGCGTCACCTTGTCGAGCTGCTGGATCGCTTCGTTGATCTGCGAAGCACCGATATCCTGCTCGCGGCAGGCAGCGGAGATTTCCGAGACGAGCTCCGCGGTCTTGTGGATCGCGGGTACAAGCTTGTTCAGCATCTCGCCGGCGTCGGTCGCGACCTGTACAGTTTCGCCCGAAAGCGCGCTGATTTCGGCAGCGGCAGCCTGGCTGCGTTCGGCGAGCTTGCGCACTTCCGATGCGACGACCGCAAAACCCTTGCCGTGTTCGCCGGCACGGGCGGCTTCCACTGCGGCGTTCAAGGCGAGAAGATCGGTCTGGCGAGCGATTTCCTGGACGATCGAGATTTTTTCCGCAATTGTCCGCATCGCGCCGACGGCGCGACCGACGGCCTGGCCGGATGCTTCGGCGTCACGCGACGACTGGCGGGCGATCTTTTCCGTCTGCGCGGCGTTGTCGGCGTTCTGTTTGATGTTCGCCGCCATCTGTTCCATCGAGGCAGAGGCTTCTTCGGCCGAAGACGCCTGTTCGGTGGCACCCTGGCTCAGCTGCTCCGAGCTTGCCGAAAGCTCCTGGCTGCCGGAGGAGACGTTGCTCGATGCGGCAAGGGCGTCGGCGACGACGCCGCGAAGGCGTTCACCCATGCTCTGCAGCGCAAGCCCGAGCGTGTCCTTGTCGGAAAGCGGTTTCGGCGAGACGGTCAGGTCGCCGTTGGCGATCTGGTCGGCGACATGCGCCGTGGTGCGCAGGTTGGTGACCATGCTCTGCATGGCGAGCCCAAGCGTATCCCTGTCGGAAAGCGGCTTGACGTCGACGGCAAGGTCACCCTCCGAGATGCGCTCGGCGATTGCCGCCGTATTGCGCAGGTTGCCCGTCATCACGTTGACGGTGTCAATCAGATCCTTGACCTCGTCATTCGTCTTGACCTCGACTTTCTGGTTGAGATCGCCGATTGCCACAGCATTGGCAACGGACGCTATCTTCTTGAGACCGTTGTTGATGCCGAGCGTGATCCAGAAGGCGGCGCCGATGGCGATCAGCACGGCCGCAATCGAGGCGACGCTCAGGACCATCATCGTCGAGGCGAACAGATCCTGGTTCGCTTTTTCGGTATTTGCCATTCCCTTGCGCTGGACATCGAGGAGAACCTTGATGGCCTCGCCCATATCGGCAGTCATGGTGCGCAGATCGCCCATGGAGAGCGCCAGAGCGCCGGCCTGATCACCGCGTGCCTGAACGGCCTGCAAGTCGTTGGACTTCTGCTGGAACTGCTTGCCGATCGTCAGCAGTTTTTCCCAGTAAGGCCTGCCTTCCGGAGAGGCGATCGAAAGCCCTTCCTGAACGGCCTTGAACATCAGTTCCGTGTTGTCGTCCGCTTCCTTGTGAAATTTCGCAGCATCCGCGAGGTTGGTCGCAAGCAGCGCGTTTTTCTGGGCGCGCACCGCATCGACCTCGTTCACATTGGCGGTGAGCGCAAGTTCCAGTCGACGAACCGGCCCGTCGACCATCTTGACGCTGGCGTCGTTGAGGCCGCCAAGGCTCAGGCTGCCGTAGACTGCAATGCCGACCAGCAGCAGCGTCAACAGGGCGAAAGCCAATCCCAATTTCAGTTTGATTGTAAACCGCATCTTTAAATCCCCGAATTTCTCAAAAAAACCGGCAGAGCCGCCCTATCCTCAGATGCGACCGGGAAAAGTCTGGCTGAAAGGCCGGTAGGCCGACCGCCGGGACTTTTCATGGCTCGCATTAACGCAGTTACGCTGGTCATTGACGAGGCCCAGTGGCCCCGCTCATGTGTCTGAAAGCCGTTCAGGCGCTTTCCCTGAAATCATCGTCATCCTGGTCCGGACCACCCATCGAAAGATCGAGGGCAAATCCCTTGGCGCGGGACTGCTGCGCCTTGACGGAATGCTCGGCTGGCCGGGAAGCGGCGAACTTCGACATCTGTTTCGCGCCGGGTTTTGCCGGTGCGTGGGCTTTGGTCCCGGGTTGGGTCCGAGCCTTTGCGGTAGCCCGCTCGACCTTGAAGAACGCGATCGATGCCTGCAGTTCTTCCGCCTGCGCGGCGAGTTCTTCCGAGGTCGCCGACATCTCTTCGGAGGCTCCGGCATTCTGCTGGGTCACCTTGTCGAGCTGCTGGATCGCCTCGTTGATCTGCGAAGCACCGATATCCTGCTCGCGGCAGGCGGCGGAGATTTCCGACACCAGTTCCGCAGTCTTCTGGATGTCCGGCACCAGCTTGTTCAGCATCTCGCCGGCTTCCGTGGCGACCTGTACCGTTTGGCCGGAGAGGGCGCTGATTTCGGCAGCGGCAGCCTGGCTGCGTTCGGCGAGCTTGCGCACTTCCGATGCGACGACTGCAAACCCCTTGCCGTGTTCGCCGGCACGAGCGGCTTCCACCGCGGCGTTCAGGGCGAGAAGGTCGGTCTGGCGGGCGATTTCCTGGACGATCGAGATTTTCTCGGCGATCGTGCGCATGGCGCCGACGGCACGGCCGACGGCCTGGCCGGAGGCTTCGGCATCACGCGACGACTGGCGGGCGATCTTTTCCGTCTGCGCGGCGTTGTCGGCGTTCTGCTTGATGTTGGCCGCCATCTGTTCCATCGAGGCGGAGGCTTCTTCGGCCGAAGAGGCCTGTTCGGTGGCACCCTGGCTCAGTTGCTCCGAGCTTGCGGAAAGCTGCTGGCTGCCCGAGGAGACGTTGTCGGATGCGGCGAGCGCATCACTGATCACGCCGCGCAGGCGTTCCACCATGCTTTCGAGCGCCAGGCCGAGCGTATCCTTGTCGGAGAGCGGTTTCGGCGAGACGGTCAGGTCACCGTTGGAAATCTGGCTGGCGATCGTCGCCGTATTGCGCAGGTTCGCCGTCATCGTATTGATCGTGTCGACCAGATCCTTGATCTCGTCGTTTGTCTTGATCTCGATATTCTGGTCGAGATCTCCGATCGACACCGCCTTGGCGACGCCCATGATCTTGGTGAGGCCTCTGCCGATGCCGAGGGCGATCCAAAACGCGGTGGCCGCTGCCGTGACGACGGCCACCAACGCGATCGCGATCATCAGGCTGCGCGTCGTCCAGTAGCTGGCTTCCGCTTCGTCGTTCGCCTTCTGCATACGGTCGCGGTTGATCTGTACGGCCTCATCCAGTTGCGCGGAAAGTTCCATGATCGCCTTGCGGCTTTCTCCGGCCGAGAGGGCGACTGCTTCCTGCATGTCGCCGCGCTTGACGGCGACATCGACCTTTTCGTTCGCAGCGTGATTGGTCATCGAGAGCGCTCGCGTCTCATCCCAGAACTGCTTTTGGTCTGCCGAAGCGGTCGAAGCCAGCTGGTCCAGCAACGCGCTGAACTGCAGCTCCAGCTTGTCGCCGTCGACGTAGAACTTTTCGATCTCCTGCGGCGACGTGGCGAGCAGCATGTTCTTCTGCGCGCGGATGCGATTTAGCGACAGGATGTTCATCTGCTGGACCCTATCGAGGCGCTTTGCCGCGACCTCTGTCACGTAGGTCATGGAATCGTGCGCGGCGCCCAAGCTATATATCCCATAGCCGGCCGTACCAATCAGCAGGCTGACAAGAAAGCCAAAAGCCAGTCCCAGCTTGGCCTTGATCGTAAATCGCATAGCCCTATCCCCTCGAGGCGGTGAAGTGCATCAGTCAGTGCTTCCTCCGGCGGAGGAAGCGGTTGGAACGAGAAGACCGATACATTCACCCTTCTGCGATGGTCCGGCAGTCCGGACATTCTCCCGCTTACATGCGAGAGGCGATCCCGGATCTCTGTTGATCCGGTACCGTTTCAATTCCTTCAGGCGCTTTCGCGGAAGTCCGCATCGTCGGCATCCGGTCCGCCCATCGACATGTCGAGGGCAAAACCCTTGGCGCGGGCTTGCTGGCTGAGCACCGAATGGTCGGCCTTGTGAGATGGCTGGCCAGCAGCGCGGCGCATCGGAGCCGGCTTGCCGATCGGCTTGTGGGCCGCGACCGTAGCCGGAGCTCGCTTGGTCGGCTTTTTGCCGCCGGCCTGATCGACCCGGAAGAAGGCGATCGATGCCTGCAGTTCTTCGGCCTGCGAGGCGAGTTCTTCCGAAGTCGCCGACATCTCTTCGGAGGCGCCGGCATTCTGCTGGGTCACCTTGTCGAGCTGCTGGATCGCTTCGTTGATCTGGCTGGCACCGATATCCTGCTCGCGGCAGGCGGCGGAGATTTCCGACACCAGTTCCGCAGTCTTCTGGATGTCCGGCACCAGCTTGTTCAGCATCTCGCCGGCGTCGGTCGCCACCTGCACCGTTTGGCCGGAGAGGGCGCTGATTTCGGCGGCGGCAGCCTGGGACCGTTCGGCGAGCTTGCGGACTTCCGAGGCGACGACCGCAAAACCCTTGCCATGTTCGCCGGCACGGGCGGCTTCCACCGCGGCGTTCAGGGCGAGCAGGTCGGTCTGGCGGGCGATCTCCTGGACGATCGAGATCTTCTCGGCGATCGTGCGCATCGCGCCCACGGCACGGCCGACGGCCTGGCCGGAGGCTTCGGCATCCCGCGACGACTGGCGGGCGATTTTCTCGGTCTGGGCAGCGTTGTCGGCATTCTGCTTGATGTTCGCCGCCATCTGCTCCATCGAGGCGGAGGCTTCTTCGGCCGAAGACGCCTGTTCGGTGGCGCCCTGGCTCAGCTGCTCCGAGCTTGCAGAAAGCTGCTGGCTGCCCGAGGAGACGTTGTCGGATGCGGCGAGCGCATCGCCGACGACACCGCGCAGACGCTCGATCATCGTGTTGACGTAGCCAAGCAGCTCGCCGATCTCGTCCTTGCTGGTGATCGAGGCAAACTTGGTCAGGTCGCCATCGGCGACGTCCTGCACAGCCGTCACGGCATTGCGCAGGCCCCTGTTGATCGAAAGCGCGATCCAGAGGGCGGCCAGCACGGCGATCAGGAAAGCGGCGCTGGCGACCGAGATCATGATCAGGCGGGTCTGGGCGTAGTCCAGATCGGTTTGTTTGTCGGCATCGCTGAGGCGGCTCTCCTCGAGCTTGACCACGTCCGAGAGGAGTGCGTCGATGTCGTTGGTGACAGCGCGGGCCTCATTGTTGGAAATGTGCAGCGCGGAGGCTACGTCCCCGCCGAGCACGGAGTTGCGGATCCGGTCGTCCTGCTTGCGGAACTCGGCCGTGAAGCCGCCAAGCTTCGCCCACAGTACCTTGCCCTGTTCGGTGGCACGGGCTTCAACCGCCTTGAGCGTCTCGTCGAACGTGCGTCGAGCCTCATCACCCTTTGCGATATATGCCTGCATTTCTCCGGGGTTTGCAGCCAGGAGCAGGTTCTTCTGCTGCCGGATCTGCTGGAGTTGCTCGTTGTTCAGGTTCTGGGCCAGTTTCAGGCGCAGGGCTGGCCCCTGCAGCACACTTTCGAGCGTGTCGTTCAGGTTGCCGAGGCTGAGGATGCCGTAGGCGGCCGTCGCCAGAAGCATGATGATGATGAAACCGAATGCTGAAGCCAGCTTAAGCTTGATTGAAGCGTGCATTTTTTGAATCCATCGAAAGGGTGATCAACCGTGGGAAGCCCCGGTCGCGGAATGGTCATGCTGGGCGGAGAAGATCGCCTGGAGATTGGGGAGGATGATGAACTCCGCCCCCCGCTTGACGAGGCAATCGATGAAATCCGGCCGCCAGCGCATGCCCACGCTCGGCGGCGGTTCGCCGGCGGCGCGGAGCAGGGTGGTGACCTCATGCACTTTGTCTGTACGGATGCCTGCAAGAACCGGTTCGCCGCCGATGTTGATCGCGATGACGATGATCCGGCTGTCGATCGTCGGCTTCGTCGCTTCCATGCCGAATGCGAGCCGGATGTCGGCAAGCGGAATGACCTTGCCGCGGAAGTTGATGACGCTGCCGACAAAGGCTTTTGCGCCGGGAACCATGGTCTCGGGCAGGAGATCGAGGATTTCCTGTACGCTCACGGCTTCCAGCGCAAACATCTCGCCGGCGATGTCGAATGTCAGGACTTCCAGCTCGTCGCGGCCGCCCCAGAGGTTTTCGGAGATTTTTCTGACTGCTTCGTTCATCCGGCCGCGCGCAGATGCGCCTCCTGTTGTTGTCCTTCGGCCACGAGATGGCTGACGTCGAGGATCAGCGCCACGCCCCCGTCGCCGAGGATTGTCGCCCCCGAGAAGGTGGCGACGTCATGGTGCAGCTTCGACATTCCCTTGATGACCGTCTGGTGGTCGCCGATGATCTGGTCGACGACCAGGCCCACCCGTTCGGAACCCGTCGAGATCACCACCACCTTCTGGAAGGGATCCGGCTTGGTGCCGGTGCGGAAGAGGTCGCGAAGCCTGAGGAACGGTACCAGGCTGTCCCGGAGCGAAATGAAGCTGCGGCCGCGCGAGCGCATGTCTTCTTCGATCGGAAGCTCGAGGCATTCCTCTACCGCCGAAAGCGGAATGACATAGCGGCCGTCGCCGACCCGCACGAGCAGTCCGTCGATGATCGCGAGCGTCAGCGGGATGGCGAGCGAGATTTCGGAACCCTTGCCAACCTGGCTTGTGACGTTGATCGTGCCGCGCAGCGCGTCGACCGTCCGCTTGACCACATCCATGCCGACGCCGCGGCCGGAGAGGTTGGTGACTGTCTGGGCCGTCGAGAAGCCGGGCTGGAAGATCAGCTGGTAGAGTTCCTGGTCGGTGAGGTGGGCGTTGGATGCGATGAGACCGGAGGATTCCGCCTTGGCCCGCACCCGCTCCTTGTTGATGCCGCGGCCATCGTCCTTGATGGTGATGATGACTTCGCCGGCCTGCTGGCGGGCGGAAAGCAGGATGTGGCCGGCCTCCGGCTTGCCGGCGGCACGTCGTTCCTCGGGCGTCTCGAGACCGTGGTCGCAGGAGTTGCGCACGAGATGCACCAGAGGGTCGGCAAGGCGTTCGATTACGCTCTTGTCGACTTCGGTGGTTTCGCCTTCGGTCTGCAGCTCGATCGTCTTGCCGGTTTCATGCGCCAGATCGTGTACCAGCCGGCGGAAGCGGCCGAAGAGCTGGGTGACCGGCACCATGCGCAGCACCATCATCGTATCCCGCAGCTCGCCGGACAGGCGTTCCACGTCTTCCGAGACGGCCCGCAGCTGCAGATCGCCGCTGCCGCCCGCAAGCTGGCTGAGGCGCGACTGGGCGATCACGAGCTCGCCGACCCGATCCATCAGCTCGTCGAGCCTTTCGGCGGGCACGCGGACGTTTTCGGAGGTCTTTTTCTGTTTTGCATCGACGAGTGCCGGAGCGGTCGGTGCAGGAGCTGCAACGGCCGGGGGTGCAGCGGCACGCAGGGCTTCCGCAACCGGGGCTTCGCTCTTGGCCGGTGTCCTGGCGGCAAGCGGAGGCTCCACCGTGACGACGTCGAGCTGCATTTCGTCCATGACGAAGATGAACACGTCGTCGATCGCCGAACGCGGTTGGGTGGTCACAAGCTCGACTTGCCAGGAGACATAGAGATCGGTCGGGGCGAGAAGTTCGAGCGATGGGATCGCGGACCGCTCTGCCACGATCTCGCACTCGCCGAGCTCGCGCAGTTCGTCGAGAAGCGGCAGCGGATTGGTGCCGTTTGCCATCGCGTTCTGCGGCAGGCTGAAACGGATCTTGAAATGATTGCGGCCCGGCGCAGCCTTGGCGAGGCTGGCCGCGCCCGGGCTGTTGGCGCCATCGACGGCGGCGCGTAGATTGGCAAGAAGCGCTTCGCCCGTTGCCTCATGGTCGCCATTCGGCGTGTCGACCAGGGCACGCATGTGGTCCTTGGCTTCCAGAACTGCGGTGACCAGTTCCTGGGTTGCCGGAACTTCGCCCTTGCGGACGCGGTCGAAGGCCGTCTCGCAGTGGTGCGTGAAGGCGGCAAGGGCATCGAAGCCGAACATGGCGCCCGATCCCTTCAGCGTGTGGAGGCCGCGGAAGACCGCGTCCACCTGATCCTTGTCGCCGAGGTTTACGTTCAGGTCGAGAAGCCCTGCTTCGATCAGTTCCAGAAGCTCGGCCGCTTCTGTCCTGAACACCGCGATAGGATCGGGAAAGCTCATCTGCCAAGTACCTTCCGGACGATTTTGACCAGGCTTTCCGGGTCGAATGGCTTGGTGAGCCAGCCGGTGGCGCCGGCGGCCTTGGCTTCCTGCTTGATGTCGCTGTCGGATTCCGTCGTCAGGAAGATGACCGGAACGCCCATATGGGCCGGCATCTTTCGCAGTTCCCGGATCATCGTCAGGCCGTCCATGTTCGGCATGTTGAGATCGGTGACGATCAGGTCGAACTGGCCGGCCTTGAGCTTAGCGATGCCGTCCAGTCCATCGACTGCCTCGGTGATCTGATATCCGGCGTTGCTGAGGGCGACGCGCGTCGTCAGCCGGATGCTGGCGGAATCGTCGACTGTTAGGATGCTGGCGCTCATTGAATACCCCCTTGATGAAGCCAGAATTTCAGGTCTTCAGCGGACATCCCTTCGAGGAAGCCGCTGCGCTTCAAAACATCGAGCGTCGAGCCGCTGGCGGGACGAGCCAACGCGATGCGCTTTCCGGCTGTATCGGCATAAATGCGTGCCGCTTCCATGAGCTGAATGAAGCTGATGTCCACCTGGCAGTCATCGTCGAGGTCGACGGTTGCAGAGGTGGTCTTATCGAGAAACTGCAGCATTTCCTGCTGGACGATGGTGATCGCGCGAACCGTCAGGTTCTGCGGCAGGCGAAGGCAATCTTCTTTAACATCGGAAGCAGGCATTTTTACCTCAACGTAATTCCGAAAGAGCTGAAATAGCTGGCCGAATTTGGACTTGCATCGTTAATGGGGAGTTAATCGCTTATGGCGACTTTTCGCGAAACAATACTTATAGGTTGTATTTTGGCCTGCCCAGAGGGCGGAAAAATTAACCACAAGTCGCAAATGAGGCTGCGGATTCTGCGAGAATTAACCCCTGGGCGCTCAAAGTACCTCTGCACGGGACAAACCGTATCGGCGACTTGCCGGCGCGGGCCGTCCCAAAACAATACAGACGAGTTCATCGTCGTTATCGTCAGCAGGCAGAGGTCCCGCGGGACCCGAAAGGTGAGGCAAAGTGGCTGTCAGGGCACCCATTTTTGACGTCGCAGACAATTCGACGGGCGTTCTGGTCTTTGTCGACCGGATGGAAACGGCACGGTCACGTATCGAGGAACGCTTTCTCGACGGCGGGGCTGCACTTCTGTCGATCCTCGACGTGCTGAACAAGCTGATCAGCTCCCTCGACCAATTGACCGGTTCGCTGGATGAAGGAACCGCAAACGCCACGATGGCCGAACTGAAGAGCACGGTCGAGCGCCTGTCGCACCTGACCAGACTCGAATCCGGACGCCAGATCGGCTTCCAGGAAATCGCCTGTGCCGAGCGTAAGCTCCGGCCCCAGATCGAAGAGATGCAAGAAACGCTGCGTTATCTGCGCACCTTCGCGGTGACCGCAAAGATCACCGGTGCCGGGATTGCCGATTTCGCCGGCTTCGCAGAGGAAATTCTCGCAAGGATCCAGGAGGGCTCGCGTCAGGTCAACGATCTGGCCGGCAAGCTGAGCAGCCTCGGCCACGGTCTTGGACCGGTGATGGTCAAGGGAAAGGCGATCCTGGCAAGCTACGACCAAACGGTGCCGCAGATCGTTGTCGGCCTCTCCAACGGCGCGGTGGAGATTGGCAAGCACCGCAAGCTGCTGGTCGAACGCGCCGCGAGGGTGCGTACCGTCGCAAGCGGCATTCAGTCGAAGCTCGCCTCGACGCTGTCGGCCATGCAGGTCGGTGATATCACCCGCCAGCGCATCGAACACTGCCAGTCGGCCCTGCGCATCCTTTCCGATTATCTGGAGTCGCCTGCGGCCGCCAGGCTGACCGGCGACCAGCGCGAAAGCCTTTCGCTGATCATCCGCAAGCTGGTATCGCTGCAGCTCAATCAATCCATCTCCGACTTTGATCGCGATACCGCAAAGATCGTTGCCATCGTCGCAAGCTTCCGGTCCGATCTGTCGCAGATCGAGGCCCTGCGCGCGACGATGACCGACGCCGACAGCGGCGACAACGACAATGCGATCCGGCAGCTCGAAAGCGGCGTGGCCGCAGCTCGCGGTGCCGTGCGCGAAATCGAGGAAGTTGCCCACCACGCCGGTGAACTCAGCCGGTCGACCAGCGATACCGTCCGGGAACTTCTCGACGGCATCGGCATCGTCAAGGTCGTGCGCACCGACATTCATTATATGGCGCTCAACACCAACCTCCGTTGCGGCAAGATCGGTGAGGAAGGCAGGGCGATCAATGTCGTGACCGCCGAACTGCGCAACTTCGCCGCGGTGCTCGACGAGACGGCCGAAAAGATCCTGATCGAACTCCAGACGCTTGAAATCGCTGCCAACAAGCTGACCAGCGTCCACGGTGAAGAGAGCGAACAAAGCCTCGACCAGCGTTTGGAAAACGCGCTTGAAAACATCCGCTCGGTCGGAGACCGGATGGATGCCCAGATGTTGGCGCTCGGCGATCAGAGCAGGACGGCGGTCGGCGAGATGGATATCTCGCTCGCCCGGCTGAACTTCAACGCCGAACTCGGCGAGGTGCTGCGTTCCTGCGCCAATGAGATGGAACTCGGTGAGGACGTCTTCGAAGCGCCGGGTCTCGAAGAGGCGCTTTCCGATGTCGGCGGCCGCATTGCCCGCCTTTATACCATGGTGAGCGAACGCGAGCTGCATGCCGCACTGCTCGGCACCCAAGCGCCGGTGGAAGCCGCTGCCGTCACTACCACCATGTCCGACGACGATATCGACGACGCCCTGTTCTGAGAGGCCGGCACCTGCGGGAGCCGGGTTTGGGGGCTGCATCCGGCAGCCTGTCCTGTTAAGATAAAGCGAAGGCCGCGCCTTGACCTTTGGGCGCGCCTGGGTCATGTGACCGCCTTTGCTGACGCAGCGCTTGGAATACGGGACGAACCCCGCCAGTGCTCTAGAAGAGAAACACAATGAGCAAGCCAACATCCTCGGCGCCCTCCCAGCGCATGCTTCGCGTTGGCGAACAGGTCCGCGCCGCCATAACCCAGGTCCTCCAGCGCGGCGAAGTGCGCGACGACCTGATCGAGAAGACCGTAATCTCCGTGTCCGAAGTGCGCATGTCGACGGACCTCAAGGTCGCCACGGCCTATGTGACACCGCTCGGCGTGCCGGAACACGCGGCAGTCGTCGAGGCGCTGAACCGCAACGCGAAATACATTCGCGGCCGTATCGGCGGCCAGCTCCGGCAGATGAAATACATGCCGGAAGTCCGCTTCCGCGACGATACCAGCTTCGATAACTACAAGAAGATCGATGAGCTGCTGCGCTCACCGGAGGTCCAGCGGGATCTCGATGGCGGCAGCGAAGACAAAGAATAGTCAAGAGAACGCATGTCCAAACCCCGCAAACCAAAGGGCCGCCCGGTTTCCGGCTGGCTGATCCTCGACAAGCCGGTCGATTTCGGCTCCACCGAAGCCGTCTCCAAGATCAAATGGCTGTTCAACGCCCAGAAGGCCGGACACGCAGGCACGCTTGATCCGCTCGCTTCCGGCATGCTGCCGATCGCGCTCGGCGATGCGACCAAGACCGTGCCTTACGTCATGGATGGCCGCAAGATCTATGAATTCGCCGTCAGCTGGGGCGAAGAGCGTTCGACCGACGACCTCGAAGGCGAAGTCACGGCCGCTTCGGATATGCGTCCCGACGAACAGTCCATCCGCGATCTGCTGCCGAAATACACCGGCAGGATCAGCCAGATTCCGCCGCAGTTCTCGGCGATCAAGATCGCCGGCGAACGGGCCTATGACCTCGCTCGCGATGGCGAGACGGTCGATATACCTTCCCGCGAAGTGGAGATCTTCAGGCTGACGCTGCTCGGCGTCACGGCGGACAACGCGCATTTCGAGGTGGAATGCGGCAAGGGCACTTATGTACGCGCTCTCGCCCGCGATTTCGGCCGCGATCTCGGCTGCTATGGCCATATTTCCGAACTGCGCCGCACCTTCGTCGCACCGTTCGCCGAGGAAAAGATGGTGCCGCTCGCCGATCTCGTGGCGCTCGAGGAGATCGAGGACCGCGATGAACGCCTGGCGGCGCTCGACGAGTTCCTGATCGATACTGCCGAGGCGCTGTCCAGCCTGCCGCACCTGCCGGTCACCGAGGATCAGGCGCATCGGCTGAAAATGGGCAATCCGGTCATCCTGCGTGGCCGCGATGCGCCGCTTGCGGAGGCTGAGGCCTATGCGACGGTACGTGGCAAGCTGATCGCCATCGGCGAGATCGGCCAAGGCGAATTCCGGCCGAAGCGGGTGTTCGGCTGATCGGCGGACGCCTCTTCCAATTGCAACGTGAATGGTCTATAGGCAGCGCCAGCATCAGGAGCCTATAGGCATCCTACTGCGTTCATGGCCGAAGCTGAACGACATCTCGGCTTCTGGCGTCTCGTTCTCCTCTTTACGAAAGGATCGTAAGATGTCGATCACTGCCGAGCGCAAGACTGCGCTGATCAAGGAATATGCAACCGTCGAAGGCGACACCGGTTCTCCGGAAATTCAGGTCGCAATCCTGACGGAACGCATCAACAACCTGACGGGTCACTTCAAGGATCACAAGAAGGACAACCACTCGCGTCGTGGCCTTCTGACCATGGTTTCCACCCGTCGCTCGCTTCTTGATTATCTCAAGAAGAAGGACGAGGCCCGTTACAGCAAGATCATTGCTGCTCTGGGTATTCGCCGCTAAAAATTTCCGGCGGGCGCTCCTGGGGCGCCTGCCGGTTCTTTATTCGGGCCAAGGTCCGATGAAATGTTTGCGCTACGCCCTAGTTCGCGTGGTGACTGCCCGCAGACCCGGATGGGCCGGATCTGCCAAACAAACCGTTGACCTGTCATGGGGCAGGATTGCCGGATGCTTTCGGCCAAAGCCCTCGGGGCTTTAGCCGCGGCTCCTTTTCCAGGATGCCGGTGATGCAAAGCCTCCCGTTGTCTTGCCCATGATGTGTCACATTGATTGCGGTCGACTGTGCGCTGCGCCCGATATCGGCGATGCGTGTGCTCCCGCATTGAAGGACAAGACATATGTTCAATACTCATTCCGTCGAAATCGAATGGGCAGGCCGCCCGCTGAGGCTGGAAACGGGCAAGATCGCCCGCCAGGCTGACGGCGCGGTTCTCGCGACCTACGGCGAAACCGTCGTTCTCGCGACCGTTGTTTCCGCCAAGGCTCCGAAGCCGGGCCAGGACTTCTTCCCGCTCACCGTCAACTACCAGGAAAAGACCTACGCCGCCGGCAAGATCCCGGGCGGCTATTTCAAGCGCGAAGGCCGTCCCTCGGAAAAGGAAACGCTGGTTTCCCGCCTGATCGACCGCCCGATCCGCCCGCTCTTCCCGGAAGGCTACAAGAACGACACCCAGGTCGTCGTTACCGTCGTGCAGCACGACCTTGAGAACGATCCGGACGTTCTGTCGATGGTTGCGGCTTCGGCTGCGCTGACGCTCTCCGGCGTTCCCTTCATGGGCCCGGTCGGCGGCGCCCGCGTTGGTTACATCAACGGCGAATACGTCCTGAACCCGCATCTCGACGAGATGGACGAGTCCACCCTCGACCTCATCGTCGCCGGCACCGGCGATGCCGTTCTGATGGTTGAATCGGAAGCCAAGGAACTCAACGAAGACATCATGCTTGGCGCCGTCATGTTCGGCCATCGTGGTTTCCAGCCGGTCATTGACGCGATCATCAAGCTCGCTGAAGTCGCCGCCAAGGAACCCCGCGAATTCGAACCGGAAGATCATTCCGAGCTCGAAGCCGAAATGCTCAAGCATTTCGAAGCCGAGCTTCGCGAAGGCTACAAGATCACCCAGAAGGCTGACCGTTACGCGGCCGTCGACGCCGTCAAGGCGAAGGTGAAGGCCCACTTCTTCCCCGAGGGCGTCGAGCCGAAATACAGCGCCGAAGTCATCGGCGCCGTCTTCAAGCACCTGCAGGCCAAGATCGTCCGCTGGAACATCCTCGACACCAAGAGCCGCATCGACGGCCGTGATCTCGAGACCGTCCGTCCGATCGTCTCGGAAGTGGGCATCCTGCCGCGCACCCACGGTTCTGCCCTCTTCACCCGCGGCGAGACCCAGGCGATCGTTGTCGCCACGCTCGGCACTGGCGAAGACGAGCAGTACGTCGACAGCCTGACCGGCATGTACAAGGAGCGCTTCCTGCTCCATTACAACTTCCCTCCCTACTCGGTCGGTGAAACCGGCCGCATGGGCTCCCCGGGCCGCCGCGAGATCGGCCATGGCAAGCTCGCATGGCGCGCCATCCGTCCGATGCTGCCGACTGTCGAGCAGTTCCCCTACACGCTGCGCGTCGTCTCCGAGATCACCGAGTCCAACGGCTCGTCTTCGATGGCGACCGTCTGCGGCACTTCGCTCGCACTGATGGACGCCGGCGTACCGCTGGCCAAGCCGGTTGCCGGCATCGCCATGGGCCTCATCCTCGAAGGTGAACGTTTCGCGGTTCTCTCCGACATTCTCGGCGACGAAGACCACCTCGGCGACATGGACTTCAAGGTCGCGGGTACTGCCGACGGCATCACCTCGCTGCAGATGGACATCAAGATCGCCGGTATCACCGAAGAGATCATGAAGGTCGCGCTCAACCAGGCACAGGGCGGCCGCAAGCACATCCTCGGCGAAATGGCCAATGCCATCACCGAGAGCCGCGGCCAGCTCGGCGAATTCGCACCGCGCATCGAAGTCATGAACATCCCGGTCGACAAGATCCGTGAAGTCATCGGCTCGGGCGGCAAGGTCATCCGCGAAATCGTCGAAAAGACCGGCGCCAAGATCAACATCGAGGACGACGGCACCGTCAAGATCGCTTCGTCTTCCGGCAAGGAAATCGAAGCGGCCCGCAAGTGGATCCACTCGATCGTTGCCGAGCCGGAAGTTGGCGCTATCTACGAAGGCACGGTCGTCAAGACCGCCGACTTCGGTGCTTTCGTGAACTTCTTCGGCGCACGCGATGGCCTCGTGCACATCTCGCAGCTCGCTTCCGAGCGTGTTGCCAAGACCCAGGACATCGTCAAGGAAGGCGACAAGGTCTGGGTCAAGCTGATGGGCTTCGACGAGCGCGGCAAGGTCCGCCTGTCGATGAAGGTCGTCGACCAGGCCACCGGCCAGGAAGTCAAGAAGGCTGAAGGCGAAGCCGCCGAATAAGGCCTTCTTCCTTCCGAGACATCGAGGCGCGGAAGCTCTTCCGCGCCTTTTGTTTATCTGCTGTCACGAGACGAACCGACGAGACTAGCCATGAGCCGAGACGCCCTGAAAACCCTGTTCCATCCCTTCGACACCGAGGCTGTTCCGATGCCCGGCGAAGGCGAGCGCGTGCTCTTCCTGGGCGCCGAGGCAGGCAACGCCCTACCCGAGGGGTTTGCTGCCGAGATCACCGCGGTACAGTCGTTCCGGCCTTTGTTCCGGGCCCTGAGCGAAGGCGCCTTTCCCGAGGCCGAGGGCGATAGCTATGACGTCGGGCTGGTCCTTTGCGGCAAGCATCGCGGCGAGAACGAGAACCGCGTCGCCGAGGCCCTGGAGCGCGTCAGAACGGGCGGCGTCATCATCGTGGCCGGCGGTAAGGAAGACGGCATCCAGCCGCTCCGCAACACGCTCCTGAAGCTGGGCGTCGAACTCGACTACACCCCGAAATATCACGGCGTCGCGATATGGTTCGCCAGGCCCGCCAATGCGGATGCTGCGATCAAGGCGTTGAAGAAGTCGACCGTGGTGATCGACGCTCGGTTCGAGGCAGCACCCGGCATGTTCTCCCACGAGCGCGTGGATGCGGGCTCTGAACTGCTCGCAGGCCGTCTGCCGACCGATTTCGACGGCAACGCCGCCGACTTCGGCGCCGGTTGGGGCTATCTCTCGGTGATGCTTGCGGAAAAGTCGAAGCGCGTAAACCGCATCGATCTTTTCGAAGCCGATTACCAGGCGCTGGAATTTGCCAAGCGCAACATCGCCCGCAACTGCCCGGATCTCAACGCCCGTTTCTATTGGCAGGATCTCGGCGCCGAGCCGCCCAAGGAAAAATACGACCTCGTCATCATGAACCCGCCGTTCCACGAGACGCAGGCGACGGATCCGGAACTCGGCAAGACGATGATCCGCACCGCCGCCGCGGCGCTCAAGAACGGCGGCCGCCTGATGCTGGTCGCCAATCGCGGCCTGACCTATGAGCCTGTCCTGGCCGAAGGCTTCCGCGAAAGCGGCGAGACTTGCCGCAACGCCCGCTTTAAGGTTCTATGGGCGAAGAAGTAGCCTCGCAAGGACCGAAATGCTCGATCGAGATCCGATTGTCATCGCTGACGCAGGGCCGTTGATCCGCCTCGCAGCGGCGGGGCTTCTGGATTCCATGCGGCTCACCAATCGTAGGATCGTTATCGTCGACCGGATAGAGGAAGAGGTCTGCGGCGATTTATCCAAACCTTATGCGCCGGAGATCGAGGCTTGGATGACGTCCATGAATGGGGCGATCGAGCACGCAGAGACGTTGGAGGGAATCGCGATCACAGCATTGCGCGATCGTGCGACAACGCCGGAAGCGCAGGACAAACTCAAGCGGGCATTGAGGAACAGTGGCGAACGGGCCATTCGAGAATATATCGAAACAATGGACCCGCAGGATACGGATGAGGCATTGGTTCTTTATGAGGACGGCGCCGTTCCGAACTTGATGGCAGCAGCAACGGTTCCGATGACGCTTTTGACGACGCGCGCCTTCGTCAGGGAAATCGAAGCGCGTGGCTACAATCTCGATGCCGTTCAGGCGCTTGAAGCGGTTCCATACAATCTGAAGCCCGCAATACGCACCGTCATCGATGCGAACAGCGGGCCTTCAGAAGTTTTCCCTAAATAGCGCTTATTCCGAATCGGCGTTCCGCAGCCGATCGAGGCTCGGCAGCGAGGTGATGTTGTAGCCGGCGTCCACGTAGTGGATTTCCCCGGTGACGCCGCGCGAGAGGTCCGAAAGCAGGTAGAGGGCCGAGCCGCCGATATCCTCGATGGTCGCGGTCCGACGCAGCGGCGCGTTCTTCTGGTTCCAGGAATAGATCGCCCGCGCATCGGAAATGCCCGCACCCGCAAGCGTGCGCACGGGGCCTGCCGAGATCGCGTTGACGCGGATATCGCGCGGACCGTAATCGGCAGCGAGATAGCGCACCGAGCTTTCCAGCGCGGCCTTGGCAACGCCCATGACGTTGTAGTTGGGGATGACCCGCATCGAGCCGCCATAGGTCAGCGTCAGGATCGCGCCGCCATCGATCATCAGGTCCGCCGCCCGTTTGGCGATTTCCGTGAAGGAGAAACAGGAGATCACCATGGTGCGGCTGAAATTCTCGCGCGTGGTGTCGGCGTAGAGGCCTTTCAGCTCGTTCTTGTCGGAAAAGCCGATGGCGTGCACCAGGAAGTCAAGCTTGCCCCAGCGCTCCTTGATCGCCGCGAAGGTCGCGTCCACCGAGGCGATATCCTCGACATCGCAAGGCACGACGAAATCCGAATTGACCTCGGCTGCGAGCGGCTTTACCCGCTTGCCGAGCGCGTCGCCCTGGTAGGTGAAGGCGAGTTCCGCGCCCTGCGCGGCGACAGCTTTCGAAATCCCCCAGGCAATAGAGTGATTGTTGGCGACCCCCATGATCAGGCCGCGTTTACCCTGCATGATTCCGGTCATGGAATTACCCGTTAAAGCGCTGGAAGACGAGCGTGGCATTGGTGCCGCCGAACCCGAAGGAATTGGAAAGGACCGTGTCGATCTTGGCGTCGTCGATGCGCTTGCGCACGATCGGAACGCCCTCGAATTCCGGGTCCAGGTTTTCGATATGGGCGCTCTCGCCGATGAAGCGTTCCTGCATCATCAGAAGGCCGTAGATCGATTCCTGCACGCCGGCACCGCCGAGCGAATGGCCGGTCAGCGACTTGGTCGACTGGATATGCGGGATCTTGTCCCCGAAGACCTGGCGGATCGCGCCGATCTCCTTGCTGTCCCCGACCGGCGTCGAGGTGCCGTGGGTGTTGATGTAGTCGACATCGCCTTTCACCGTCGCCAGCGCCTGGCGCATGCAGCGCATCGCGCCTTCGCCCGATGGGGCGACCATGTCGTAGCCGTCCGAGGTTGCACCATAGCCGACGATTTCGGCATAGATCTTGGCGCCACGAGCTTTCGCATGCTCGAGTTCTTCTAGAACCAGCACGCCGGCACCGCCGGCGATGACGAAACCGTCGCGGTCGACGTCATAGGCGCGCGAGGCCCTGTCGGGGTCGTTGTTGTACTTGGTGGACATCGCGCCCATGGCGTCGAACAGGTTCGACATGGTCCAGTCGAGGTCCTCATGGCCCCCGGCGAACATCACGTCCTGCTTGCCCCACTGGATCATCTCCGCCGCATTGCCGATGCAATGCGCCGATGTCGAGCAGGCGGACGAGATCGAGTAGTTGACGCCGTGGATCTTGAACCAGGTGGCAAGCGTCGCGGATGCTGTGGACGACATCGCCTTCGGCACGGCGAACGGGCCGATCCGCTTCGGGCTGTTGTTCTTGATGGTGATCTCGGCGGCTTCGATCAGCGTGCGGGTGGAGGGACCACCCGAGCCCATGATGATGCCGGTGCGTTCGTTATCGCCGATATCCTTGTCTTCAAGGCCGGAATCGGCGATCGCCTGTTTCATGGCGACATGGTTCCAGGCGCCGCCCTGGCTGAGGAAGCGCATGGCGCGGCGGTCCACCAATTCCGTCGGATCGAGCGTCGGCCTGCCCCAGACCTGGCACTTGAAGCCGTGCTCGGCGAAATCGGGAGAGAAGGAAATGCCGGACTTTGCCTGACGCAAGGACTCTGTGACTTCGGCGGCGTCGCTCCCGATCGAGGATACGATACCGAGACCCGTTACAACTACCCGTCTCATCTCATCAAAACCTTTTCTGCTTGTTCTTCTCTGGCCGCGAAGCAGGATCAGGCGGCCTTTTCCTTCGACAGGCCTACACGAAGGTCTGTTGCCTGGTAAATGGTTTCGCCATCCGCCTTGAGCCAGCCATCTGCGGTGCCGAGCACCAGACGACCGCGCATGACGCGCTTGAAGTCGATGCCATACTCGAGCAGCTTGGTGTCGGGGCGGATCATGCCCTTGAACTTCACTTCGCCGGTCGACAACGCCATGCCGCGTCCAGGCTCGCCGAGCCAGCCGAGGAAAAACCCGGTCAATTGCCACATGCCGTCGAGGCCAAGGCAGCCCGGCATGATGGGATTGCCTTCGAAATGGCAGGGGAAATACCAGTCGTCGGGCTTAACGTCGTATTCGGCGCGAAGATAACCCTTGTCGAACGCCCCGCCTGTTTCCGAAATGTCGGTGATGCGGTGGACCATCAGCATCGGCGGCAGCGGAAGCTGCGCATTGCCGGGTCCGAACAGCTCGCCATGGGCGCAAGAGAGAAGTTCTTCGTAAGAGAAGCTGGACTGCCTGGGTGCCATAAATTTCCGTTCCCCCCGTTGAACCTTAGACCTTTTGTTTCAGCAGCTTTAGTGCAAGATCGGTCGGAATTGAAGCGTAACGATGAACTTGCGCTCCGCCTGGGGATGGCAGCCGAGCCACTGGAACATGCGTTTGTTCTGGTCCGCATATAGGAAGCTACAGGCGCAAACCAGAGGCTTGTAGCGAAATTGCGCGTTTTTGGCGCTCTCGCGGCAGGTATCCTGCGGAAACTGTTGAAAGTCCTCGCCGTAAAAGTTATATCGGAAAGTCAAGATACCTGATATGAGCGTGAAACGGCAGGAGCTGACGGGCAATATGGCAGAAGCCATGACGGACATCGAGACGAGACTGCGCCATTGCGGCCTGCGTCCGACGAGGCAGCGCGTTGCGCTTGCCGACCTGCTGTTCGCCAAGGGTGACCGCCACCTGACCGTCGAGGAACTGCACGAGGAAGCCACCTTTGCCGGCGTTCCGGTTTCGCTCGCGACCGTCTACAACACGCTGCACCAGTTCACCGAGGCCGGCCTTATCCGGGTGCTGGCGGTGGAAAGCGCCAGGACCTATTTCGACACGAACATTTCCGACCATCATCATTTCTTCGTCGAGGGCCGCAACGAGGTGCTCGACATTCCGGTCAGCAATCTTCACATCGACAACCTTCCGGAACCGCCGGAAGGCATGGAAATTGCCCATGTGGATGTGATCATCCGCCTGCGCGAAAAGAAAAGCTGACGCTTCTACTCTTTTCCTTTGTTTCCCCTCATAGCCTCGTCTTGCTCCCGGCCGGGCCGTGGCCTGTAGCGCGGCAATGTCCATCCGTAGTGGATCGCGCCGCCGCGCAGGCCGAAGGCCAGCGCCGCGCCGAGGCCCGAACTCGCGTAGAGCGGCAGGCCGAGCGCATTTGCCGCGGTAAACCCGCAGGCGCCCGCCAGTGCGGCGGTGATGTAGATTTCCGGCCTCAGCAGCACCGAGGGCTCGTTGGCGAGAAGATCGCGCAGGATGCCCCCGAAGGCCGCCGTCAGCGCCCCGGTGACGATCGCGATCGTCGGTGATCCCGTGGCGGCAAGCCCTTTTGCCGCGCCGAGCACGCTATAGGCGGCAAGCCCCACCGCATCGAACCAGATCAGCAGGCGATAGCGCCATTCAACCCGATGGGCCGTGCAGAAGACGAAAGCACCGGCAATCACGCAGATCAGGATATAGGTCGGATCGAGCACCCAGAAGACCGGCATTCGTCCGAGGATGATGTCTCTGAGGGTGCCGCCGCCGAGCCCGGTGACCGCCGCGAAAAACAGGAAGCCGACGAGGTCGAGTTGTTTTCGCGAAGCCGCCAGCGCGCCGGTCGCGGCAAAAAGCGCTATGCCGGCATAGTCGAGGATCATCAGCAGTGACATGTCAGACCTTGTGATCCAGCGTCGCGCAAGTGCAGGCCGTTAGCATAACCGCCGATCGTTGCGCGCGTCACCCTTCCGCGCGTGCCGTGAACAGATGAATTTGCAGAGGTAGGCCTGTGAAAAAGCTCTTGATCATCGTCGTGCAGGCGCTCGTCCTGGCGTTTGCGCCAACACTTGCTTTTGCTCAGCAGCCGCAGCGTTTCAGCGATCCGGAAATCTACGAGAGGGATTACTTCCGCAAGGAATGCAAGACCATCGATTTCGGACCGGCCTTCATCAAGCGCTTCGACATCAACAATGACGGCATGATCGACCTCGTTTCCAACCAATCCGAGGTCACCTGTGACGGGGTCAAGGGACCGCGTTGCGCCAGTGAAGGCTGCCGCTACAATTTTTATGTCCAGATCAAGGAAGGTGGCTACGTCATGGTCGCCACCGCCCAGCTTTATAAATACGACTTCGTTCAGTATTTCGGCAACATGGTCTTTGAATTGACGATGCATCCCCGCTTCTGCGGTCGAAACGACGCCGCGCCCTGCGAAATGCGCGTCAGGGTGCGCGGCCTTGATTTCAATATCCTGTCGAAGAAATAGAAGGGCCGGGAGATGGCTCATCCCGGAAAGATCCCGCCGATCCGTCCGGTGAGGTAATAGGCGGTCAGGCTCATCCATTCGCGGGCGGCAGTCGTCGTCAGCTGCGCATTCAGCGCCGGCTGGGTGAAATCCAGCGACAGGCGAACGATGCCGCTGGTGCGGTAATCGACCGGCCACGGCGTGACCGTGGTCCCGGCCGCCCGGAACAGGCCCATCGAGCGCGGCATGTGGAAGGCCGACGTGATCAACAGGCAGTTCTCGAGCCCCTGAGCCTTGAGAAGCCCGGCCGTGTTCAACGTGTTCTCATAGGTCGTGCGGGACGCGTTTTCCTTCACGAGCCGATCGGCCGGAATGCCGAAGGCGGAGAAGAACCGTTCCGAAGCCTGCGCTTCACCTTCGTAGGCGCCGCTGATCGAACCGTCGCCGCCGGAAATCAGAATGGGTGCTTGCGGATGATTGCGGGTGAGCCGCAGAGCCTCGGAGAACCGGTCGGCCGCCTGGTTGAGCTCGATGCCGCCGCGCACGGTCGTCACCTCGTTTTCCAGCACGCCGCCGAGCACGATCATGCAGGAAACCGCCTGTGGCTCCTGGGAAGGCTTCGGAAAGCGATCTTCCAGCACCTGCAGCGCCACCGTGCCTGTCGTGGTAAAAAGCGTCAGGAACAGCACCAGCGCGGTTAGGAATGCGGCTAACCCGCCGAGCCTGCGCCAGCCAACGAAGACCAGAAATGTGGCGAGAGCTGCGAGCAGGAAGGCAATCGAGAGAGGCTGGGCAAACACCCAGAAGAGCTTGGAAAGCAGGAACATCGAAAACTTTCGGAACGATCAGGCGCGGCGGCGGGCGGAGACGATCGGCTGCTGGAAGTGCAGGTGCAGCGGGCGCGGCAGAAGCGCCGTCGCCAATGCCACCGCAAGGGCCAGAACCGAAACAATCCAGAGCGCATGGCTGCCAGCATATTTCGTCAAAAAAGCGCCGGTGACGGCGCCGCACGCCATTCCGGTCCAGGGAACCGTCTGGATCAGCCAACCGGTCGGGTTGCGGTCGCCGATCAGCCAGCGGCCGATGCCCCGGCCGAAACGGGAAAGCGCGCCGGTCACATAGGTGAGGCCGATCGGCAGCCCTTCGATATGTTCGACCGTCGCGTTGATCATGCCCATCGACAGCACGATCAGATAGAATTGAAGCCGCGGATAACCGGCCGTGGGAACGATGGAAGCCGCGGCCAGCAGGAGTGAAACGCCCGATAGCACGACGAAGGTTCGCCGCGCCGAAACCGTATAGGCAAACACGATGCCGAGCGCGTTGCCGAGGATGAAGACCCAGAGCGCGATGAAGAGGATGATCGCATGGCTATAGTCGCCATCGGCAAAGGAGATTGCCGCGCGGGTCGTGTTGCCGGTCATGAAGGAGACGAAGTCGCCCGACAGAAGCAGGCCCACGGCATCCGTCATGCCCGCCACGAAGGAAATGGCGGCAACGAGCGCAAGACCTGTCACGGTCCGCCGCCTGCGGATGATGCGTCTTCGTCTTTCCCTCGTCATGGAGGTCCTTTCCTCCGCGTAAATCTGCGCGAATCACGCCTTGAGGCGTTGATCCAGGACAATGTCGGATAACTAGGAAAGAAATCGCAAATCGAGCGTCGAAGCGAGTCCTATTGCGAGCCAAGCCATGCCTCGACGCCCAGGGCGGCAGAGCGGCCCGTCGCAAGGCAGGCCGTCAGCAGGTAGCCGCCCGTCGGCGCCTCCCAATCGAGCATTTCCCCGGCAGCAAACAGGCCGGGAAGCGGCTTCAGCATGTAGTTTTCGTCGAGATCGCTCCAGGCGACGCCGCCGGCGGACGAGATCGCTTCCGCGATCGGTCGCGGGCGGACAATCGGGATCGGCAGAGACTTGATCAGGCGCGCCAGTTCCTCAGGGGACATGCGGTTGGCATCTTGAACGAGCTCGCGAAGCAATGCGGCCTTCACGCCCTCCAGCCCGGCGCCCTTGCGAAGCCGGTTGGAGAAGCTCGCCTTGGCATCCTGCCGGGCAAGGTCGCGGCTAAGTCGCTCCAGCGTGCGGCCGGGTGCGAGGTCGACGGTCAATGCCGCTTGGCCTTGCGAGAAAAGCCGGTCCCGAAGCGCTGCGGCGTGGGCATAGACCAGGCTGCCCTCGATCCCGTGTTTCGAGACCACGAATTCGCCCTGGAACGTTCCGGCGTCGGAAGTGGTCGAAACAGATTTCAGTGGCTCGCCGGCGAAGCGCTCGCGAAACGCCTCGCTCCAGGCGACATCGAAACCGCAATTGGCCGGCTGCAGGCCGGCGACTTCAACGCCCTTGGCGCTCAACCACGGCACCCAGGCCGCATCCGAGCCGAGCCGCGGCCAGCTGGCGCCGCCCAGTGCCACAAGAGCGGCATCGGGCCGGACGGTGACCGGCCCTTCCGGCGTTTCGAACCGGTAACCGTTTTCGGCAAACCCCACCCAGCGATGCCGCGTCCTGAGCGCCACGCCCTGCGCCTCCAGCTGCCGCAGCCAGGCGCGCAAGAGCGGCGAGGCCTTCATGGCTTTCGGAAACACGCGTCCGGACGTCCCGACGAAAGTTTCCGTGCCGAGACCCGCCGCCCAGGCCCGTACGTCGTTCGGCGTGAATGCCTTGAGGGCAGGGCGCAGGCGCGCGGAGGCACTCCCGAATCGCTCCGCGAAACTCGAAAAATCTTCCGAATGGGTGATGTTCAGCCCGGATTTGCCGGCGAGCAGGAATTTCCGCCCGAAGGTCGGCATCGCCTCGTGGACGGTCACGGAATGGCCGGCAGCGGAGAGAACCTCCGCCGCCATCAGCCCTGCCGGGCCGCCACCGATGATCGCGATCTGCTTTGTCATGCCTCCCGGTTACGGCAGATCACTCCGCTTTGCCATAGCCTCCGGCTGTCGGCGTCTGGACGGTCACCGCTTCGCCCGCCTCGATGATCGTCTGGGCGCAGCCGCCAAGCTCTTCGAGCGTGCCGTCGAGGCGCCGCACCGTGGTCTTGCCAAGCTCGCCGGTTTCGCCGCCCTCAAGCCCATGCGGCCTGATCGTCCGGTGCGAGGAAAGGATGGCGCAATCCATTTTTTCGAGGAAACGGATGGTGCGCTTTGTGCCGTTGCCGGCCGAGAACCTGCCCCTGCCGCCGGAATTGTCGCGGATGTGGAAATCTTCGAGCAGCACCGGATAACGGGTTTCCAGGATTTCCGGGTCGGTGAGACGGGAATTGGTCATGTGCACGTGCACCGCATCCGTGCCTTCGAAACCGGTCCCGTCGTTGAATACGCCGGCCGGCGAACCGGAGCACAGTGTCTCGTAATACTGGTAGGTCGCATTGCCGAAGGTGAGGTTGTTCATCGAGCCCTGGCTCGCCGCCATGGCGCCGAGCGCGCCGAACAAGGCGTTGGTCACGTGCTGGCTGGTCTCGACATTGCCGGCAACGACTGCCGCCGGATATTGCGGCTTCAGCATCGACCCTTCCGGGACGATGATCCGGATCGGCCGCAGGCATCCCGCATTCATCGGGATGGAGCTTTCGACCATGACTCGGAAGACATAGAGCACCGCCGCACGGGTTACCGGCTCCGGCGCGTTGAAGTTGTTCTTCTTTTGCGGGCTCGTTCCGGTGAAATTGACCGTCGCCTCGCGCTTGGCCTTGTCGACGGTGATTTTCACATTGATGACGCTGCCCTGGTCGGTCGGATAGGAGAACTCGGAATTTCCGAGCTTCTCGAGGACCCGGCGGACGCTCTCTTCCGCATTGTCCTGCACATGGCCCATATAGGCCTGGACCACGTCCAGCCCGAACTGCGCGATCATCTTGCGCATCTCGTGCACGCCCTTTTCGTTGGCGGCGATCTGGGCGCGAAGGTCCGCGACGTTCTGGGCGACGTTGCGGGCGGGGTAGGGGTGGTTGGAGAGGAGATCGGTGATCCCGGCCTCGTCGAACCGGCCGCGATCGACGAGCAGCACGTTGTCGAACAGCACGCCCTCTTCATCGACGGTCGTCGCAAGCGGCGTCATCGAACCCGGCGCCGTACCGCCGACATCGGCATGATGGCCGCGCGAGGCGACGTAGAACAGGATATTCTGGCCCTCGGCATCAAAGACCGGCGTGACGACGGTGATATCCGGCAGGTGCGTGCCGCCGTTATAGGGGGCGTTCAGCGCAAATACGTCGCCGGGGCGGATCTTGCCCTGGTTCTGAGCGATGACGCTCTCGACCGACCGGTCCATGGAGCCGAGATGCACCGGCATATGCGGGGCGTTGGCTACCAGCGCGCCATCCGCATCGAAGACGGCGCAGGAGAAGTCCAGCCGTTCCTTGATGTTGACGGACGACGCGGTGTTCTGCAGCGTCACGCCCATCTGTTCGGCGATCGACATGAAAAGATTGTTGAACACTTCGAGCAGCACCGGATCGGCCTGCGTGCCGATCGGCTTGGCGCGCGAAAGCTCGGCGACGCGCTTCAGCACGACATGGTTCAGCCTGGTGATCTCGAACGCCCAGCCGTCTTCGACGACGATCGTCTGGTGCGGCTCGACGATCAGGCACGGACCGTTGGCGCGCGAGCCCGGCATGATGTCGGCGCGGCGGTAGACCGGCGCCTCCCGCCATGCCCCGCCGGAGAAGAATTTCGTTTCTTCCGCCGCGAAAGGCTTGGCGCCGTCGATCTCGAATTCCGGCTCGTCGGAATCGGCGCCGCCGCCGATGGCCTCGACCTCATAGGCTTCGAAAATGATCTCGCGGTTTTCGAAGATGAAGCCGAACTGCTTCTTGTGGGCCGTCTCGAAGGCAAGCGTCATTTCTGCCGCATCGGCGAGAGTTACGGGCAGGGTCGTATCGGTGCCCTGATAACGCAGATGAGCGCGGTGCAGCACCTCGGTTCCGGATGCGGTCACGCCCTGCGACGCCATCTCTTCCAGCACGCTGGCGGTCAGGTCGTCACGGATCGGTTGAAGAGTTTCCAGCGCGGCCGCAAGCTCCTGCGATACCGTGCGCTGGCGGCTGGCGCGGATGTCGGCAAGACCCATGCCATAGGCGGAAAGGATGCCGGAGAACGGGTGGATCATGACCGTCGAGATGCCGAGCGCGTCGGCCGTCAGGCAGGCATGCTGGCCGCCGGCGCCGCCGAAGCAGGTCAGCACGTAATGGGTGACGTCGTAGCCGCGCTGGACGCTGATCTTCTTGACCGCATTCGCCATGTTCTCGACGGCGATCGCCAGGAAGCCGTCAGCCACCTCTTCCGGCGAACGGCCGTCGCCGATCACCTTGGCCATGTCCTCGAAGGCGGCGCGCACCGCATCCGCATCGAGCGGCTGGTCGCGGTTGGGTCCGAAGATCGCCGGGAAGAGTTTTGGCGACAGCTTGCCGAGCATGACGTTGGCGTCTGTAACGGTCAACGGCCCGCCGCGGCGATAGGCCTTCGGACCGGGATTGGCGCCAGCCGAATCCGGGCCGACGCGAAAACGGCCATTCTCGAAATGCAGGATCGAACCGCCGCCGGCGGCAACCGTGTGGATCGACATCATCGGCGCGCGCATGCGCACGCCCGCCACTTCGGTTTCGAACGAGCGTTCCAGCTCGCCGTCATAATGGGAAACGTCGGTCGACGTGCCGCCCATGTCGAAGCCGATCATCCGATTGAAGCCCGCCAAGCGCGAAGTCTCGACCGCCCCGACCACGCCGCCGGCAGGCCCCGAGAGGATAGCATCCTTGCCCTGGAACAGCCGCGCCGCAGTCAATCCGCCCGAGGACTGCATGAACATCAGCTGCGCGCCCTGACTGTCGGCGACGTCGAGCCCGGTCCCGAGCTCGCCGGCAACCTGCTCCACGTAGCGGCGCAGGATCGGCGACAGATAGGCGTCGACCACAGTCGTGTCGCCGCGACCGACCAGCTTGATCAGCGGCGAGACCTCATGGCTGACAGAAACCTGGGTAAAGCCGATGTCGCGTGCGATATGCGCAATCAGCTGCTCATGCGTCGGGAAGCGATAGGCATGCATCAGGACGATCGCGACGGCGCGGAAGCCCGCATCATACTGCTCTTGCAACTGACCGCGGATCGTATTTTCGTCCGGCGCGGCCTCGATCGTGCCGTCGGCTCGGACCCGTTCGTCCACCTCGACAACGTGCTTGTAGAGCAGCTCCGGCTTGATGATCTTCTTGGCAAAGATGTCGGCGCGGGCCTGATAACCGATCGCCAGCGCGTCCCGGAAGCCGCGTGTCGTCACGAGCAGCGTGCGCTCGCCCTTGCGCTCCAGCAGCGCATTGGTGGCGACCGTCGTACCCATCTTCACAGCGCCGATCGCATCGGCAGGGATAGCGGCGCCGGCGGGCACGCCGAGAAGCTCGCGAATCCCCTGCACGGCGGCGTCGCGGTAGGCTTCCGGATTTTCGGACAGGACCTTATGGGCGACGAGCGATCCGTCCGGCTTTCGGCCGACGATGTCGGTAAACGTGCCGCCGCGATCGATCCAGAAATCCCACTTAGCCTCGGTCATGTTCCGCCCCTCAAATCAAATTGCGTGCCTTAACGAAAACATTTCGTCGATAAAACGTCAATGATTAGTTGACAGGAAAATGCACATTGAAGCATCATGCTTGCCGAACGGGCAGGAAGCCGCCAAGAGCTCCACCCGGATAACCGGCAACCGAGGGGAGCCGACCATGCCGTTTTCGAGATCCTGTAACGGGAGGGCCATCCATGTCCTCCGTTGATCCCCGCCACAGCATATTCCCGGATTGGCTCCGGAAGGTGCTGGATGGACTTTACCTGTTTTCCGGTTATCTCGCCGGGCTTTTTCTGGTCGCCATTTTCTTGATCATGCTGGGGCTCTCGGCCGGGCGTCCGCTCGATATCGACGTGCCGTCCGGTGACGACTTCGCCTCCTGGTGCATGGCCGCAAGCGCTTTCCTCGGCCTCGCCCACACGTTCCGCTCAGGCGAGATGATCCGTGTCGGATTGCTGATCGAGCGTTTCAAGGGCCGCCTGCGGCAGGTCATCGAAATTGTTGCCTTGGCCACGGGCACTGCCGCCGCGGTTTATTTCGCCTGGTTCGCCTATGACATGACGAAGACCTCCTGGCAGTTCAATGACCTGTCGCAGGGCGTCATCGCGGTCCCCTTGTGGATCCCGCAGCTCGGCTTCTGCGGTGGTCTGATCATCCTCGCGATCGCCTTTGTCGACGAACTCCTCCATGTCCTTTTCGGCGGTTCGCCGCGCTATGAGAAACCGGAGCCGCAAACGGCCGAGGAAGTTATCGAGCGCGCCATGCAGAGCGGGGCGTGATCCATGAGCACGATCGAACTCGTTGAAATCGCCGGCGTCGTTCTTGTCGCCCTTCTGGCGCTGCTGGCCGGCGGGGTATGGATCGGCATTTCGCTGCTGATCTGCGGCTTTATCGCCATGCTCTTCGTTCCGGGCATCCCCATCGGCGCCGTGCTTGCCACCAATTCCTGGAGCGGCGGCGCCTCCTGGTCGCTCGCGGCCCTGCCTCTGTTCGTCTGGATGGGAGAGATCCTGTTCAGGACACGGCTTTCGGAAGAGATGTTCCGCGGCTTGGCCCCCTGGCTCGGCTGGCTGCCCGGTCGCCTCATGCATGTCAACGTGCTCGGTTGCGGCCTGTTCGGCTCGATCTCGGGCTCGTCGGCTGCCACCACCGCCATGATCGCCAAGATCGCCCTGCCGGAATTGAAGAAGCGCGGTTACGACGAGATGGTCAGCCTCGGTTCTCTCGCCGGCGCCGGTACGCTTGGCATCCTCATCCCGCCGTCGATCACCATGGTCGTTTATGCTGTGGCGGCGAATGTCTCGATCATCCAGATCTTTCTCGCCGGCTTCCTGCCGAGCGTCATCGTCATGGTGCTTTATTCCGGCTACATTATCGTCTGGTCGCTTCTGAACCCGGACAAGCAGCCGCCCGCACCGCCGAAGATGAGCTTCATGGAGAAGCTCAAGGAATCAGCCAACCTCATTCCCGTCACGCTGCTCATCGTGCTCGTCTTCGCGACCCTCATTCTCGGCTGGGCGACGGCGACGGAATGCGCGGCCTGGGGCGTGCTCGGTTCGCTTGCCATCGCCGCCTGGTCGCGGACGCTGACGATAAAAGCCTTCTGGGACAGCGTCATGGGGGCGACCCGGCTCACCTGCATGATCATGCTGATCCTGACCGGCGCCGGCTTCATGTCGATCGCCATGGGTTATACCGGTATTCCGAACGCGCTTGCCGCCTGGGTCGACAGCTTCAATCTCAGCCCCTATGCGCTTATCGCGGTGCTGACGGTGATGTATATCCTGCTAGGGGCAGCGCTCGACGGGCTGTCGATGATCGTGCTGACCACCATCGTGGTGTTGCCGATGGTCCAGCAGGCCGGTTTCGACCTCGTCTGGTTCGGCATCTTCCTGGTGCTGATCGTCGAGATGGCGGAAGTCTCGCCGCCGGTGGGCTTCAACCTCTTCGTGCTGCAGACGATGAGCGGTCGCGACAGCCTGACCGTTGCCCGCGCCTCGCTGCCATTCTTCTTCCTGCTTGTGGCGACTGTCGCCATCATCACGGTCTTCCCGGAAATCGTGATGGTTCTGCCGAAAATGGCATTCCCGGGCTAACCAGAGTGACAAAAAAGGGGACTGATATGAAAAGGATGTTTTCCAATCTCGTGCGCACCGGCCTTGCCGGCGCGGCACTGTTCGCCGCCAGCGGCGCGGCCTTCGCCCAGACCGCCTGGGTCCTTCCGTCGGCCTATCCGCCGGCCAATTACCACGTCCAGAACCTGAGCCAGTTTGCCGCCGACGTGGACGCCGCCAGCAAGGGCGCTCTCAAGATCACCATCCATCCGAACGCTTCGCTCTTCAAGGCGCCGGATATCAAGCGCGCCGTCCAGACGGGACAGGCACAGGCCGGCGAAGTGCTGATCTCGCTGCACGAGAATGAAAACTCGGTCTTCGGCATCGACGTCGTGCCGTTCCTTGCGACCAGCTTCGACGCATCGAAGAAGCTCTATGCCGCCTCCAAGCCGGCGGTCGAGAAGGCGCTCGACGCGCAGGGTCTCAAGCTCCTCTATGCGACGCCGTGGCCGCCGCAGGGCATTTTCACCAAGAAGGATGTCAACAGCACCGCGGATCTCAAGGGCCTGAAATGGCGCGCCTACAACGTCGGCACGTCGCGCATCGCCGACCTCGTCGGTGCCCAGCCGGTCACGGTCCAGGCGGCCGAACTGCCGCAGGCGCTGGCAACCGGCGTCATCGATGGCCTGATGACCTCGAGCGCCACCGGCGTCGACAGTAAGATCTGGGAATCGCTGACCCACTATTACGACACCCAGGCCTGGATCCCGAAGAACGTCATCTTCGTCAACAAGGCTGCCTTCGCGGCGCTCGATCCGGCTGTCCAGAAGGCCGTCACTGATGCGGCGGCTGCCGCAGAGACCCGCGGCTGGGCGCTCGGTGCCGAAAAGACTGCCGCCTACATGGAAACCCTCAAGAAGAACGGCATGAAGGTTCTCGAACCGAGCGCCGATCTCAAGAAGGGCCTGGCCGATGTCGGCGCCAAGCTGACCGAGGATTGGTCGAAGAAGGCCGGCGCTGATGGCGCCGCCATTCTGGACGCCTACAAGAAGATGTGATTTGAGGGGCGCCGCAGGTATCCGCCTGCGGCGCGCTCGTCCCGGGAGGAAAAATCATGACATCGGAAAAGAGTGAATTCGGCCCGATCGTATCCTCCGGGCACCTGGCGAGCGGCGCATTGCCGGCGCTCTCCGAGATCGAATTCGGAATGATCATGCTGAACCACGCGTTCAGCCGCTGGATGGTCAGGTGCATGTCGGCTGCCGGCGTGCCGGATCTCTCGCCGATCGATATCCTCGTGCTGCATAATATCAACAGTCGCAACAAGGCAAAGACGCTCGCCGATATCGCGCTGGTCCTCAACATCGAGGACACGCATGTGGTGACCTACGCGCTGAAGAAGCTCGAGCGCCTGAAGCTGATCAAATCCGGCCGCCGCGGCAAGGAAAAGCTGGTCATGGTAACGGAGGCGGGCGCCGAGGCCTGCAAGCGGTACGCGGCGGTGCGCGAGGAATTGCTGGTAAAATCGGTGCTGGCCACCGAGGTTTCGGGGGAAACCCTGTCGGCCATGGCTGCCCGCCTGCGCGCCCTGTCCGGCCATTACGACCAGGCCGCCCGGGCGGCGGCTTCGCTTTAGGAAAACAGCGCATCCATCAGCGGATGGGCGGGATACTCCATGCCGTCGAGGACGTTGAAGTGATGCCTGTCCGGCTCCTCGACGGCGTCAGTCTCGGCGCCCAGGCCCTTCCATATGCTCGCAAGCAGCGCGTTCTGGCGGATGAACTCGGCACGCTCGCCCGCACCCACCCAGCAGGTCACCCGAGCGCCGGCAAGCGGCTCCAGCAGGGCAGGGCTTTCCGCTTGCGCTTCCTCGGTATCGATCCGCTGTTTTTCGTTCATCTTGGTCTTCATGATCGGCCGCAGGTCATGCACGCCGGAAAGCGAGACCGTGTTGACGATGCGGCTGCGCACTGCCTCCGGCAGCGGGGAGGTGGCCGAGATCATCCGCGTCACCAGATGGCCGCCCGCCGAATGGCCGATCAGCCGGATCGGTCCCGCCACGTCCTCTGCAGCAGCCTCGATCGCCTTGCCGATTTCTAGCGTGATGCCTGAAATGCGGCTTTCCGGCGCCAGCGTGTACATCGGCATGGCGACGGCATATCCGCGCTCCACCGAACCCTTGGCGAACTGCGACCAGTAGCTGTTGTCGAGACCGATCCAGAAGCCGCCGTGGACGAAAACCACGAGGCCCGCCGGCTCGGTTTCAGGCAGGAAAAGGTCGAAGCGGTTGCGCGGCTTTTCGCCGTAGGAAAGGCCGAGCCTGGCGCGGCCGGCTGCGGCGAGCGCCTCGCGATAACGTCGTGCCGGCTCCACCCATGCTGCCGGCCAGCGGTCGCCCTGGGGAATGTTGATGCTGTTCGCATAGGCATTGTCCCAGTCGCTGATCCGATGACGCATCTTCATTTTCCCTTCGATCCGCTTGATTTCGAACGTCATACTGTCACCGCATCAGCCCGCTTGGAAGCCCGACGCGGCTTCAAAAATGGCCGGAGGAAAAATTATTACAAACTTAAACTTTCTCTCTTGCAACCGAGGGAAAGCAGTGCTTTGCTGGGCGAAAGGCAAAAAGCCGCTATATAAAAAACGCTTGGGAACGAAAATATGCTGGGACCGTCAGGCCATCTGGATACGTTTGCCCGCGACAATCTTCCGCCGCCGGATCAGTGGCCGGAAATCAGGCTTGATGGCTTCAATTATCCGGAATGGATGAATGCGGGCGTCGAACTGACCGACCGCATGGTCGAGCGCGGCTTCGGCGACAACACAGCGCTCATCGGCAACGGCCGCCGGCGCACCTACAAGGAATTGTCCGACTGGACGAACCGCATCGCCCAGGCGCTGACCGAGGACTATGGCCTGAAACCCGGCAACCGGGTGCTGATCCGTTCCGCCAACAACCCGGCCATGGTTGCCTGCTGGCTGGCTGCGACCAAGGCCGGCGCGGTGGTCGTCAATACGATGCCGATGCTGCGCTCCGGCGAGCTCGCCAAGATCATCGACAAGGCGGAAATCTCGATCGCGCTCTGCGATACGCGGCTGATGGACGAACTGGTCGCCTGCGCCAAGGAAAGCCGGTTCCTGAAACAGGTGATCGGCTTCGACGGCACCGCCAACCATGACGCCGAGCTCGATCGGGCGGCGCTCAACAAGCCGGTGCGTTTCGAAGCGGTGAAAACCGGCCGCGACGACGTCGCCCTGCTCGGCTTCACGTCCGGTTCCACCGGCGTGCCGAAGGCGACCATGCATTTCCACCGCGATATCCTGATCATCGCCGACGCCTACGCGAAGGAAGTGCTGGACGTGACGCCGGACGACGTGTTCGTCGGGTCCCCACCGCTTGCCTTCACCTTCGGCCTCGGCGGCCTTGCGGTCTTCCCACTGCGTTTTGGCGCTGCCGCCACCCTTCTGGAACAGGCGACGCCCGCGAAGATGATCGAGATCATCGAGACCTACAAGGCGACGATCAGCTTCACCGCGCCGACCGCTTATCGCGCCATGCTGGCGGCGATGGATGCCGGTGCCGACCTGTCGTCGCTGCGCATTGCGGTTTCCGCTGGCGAGACGCTGCCGGCGCCTGTCTTCGACGAATGGGTGGCGAAGACCGGCAAGCCGATCCTCGATGGCATCGGCGCCACCGAAATGCTGCATATCTTCATCTCGAACCGGCTCGGCGACTCCAAACCCGCCTGCACCGGCAAGCCGCTTACCGGCTACGAGGCGATCGTCGTCGACGACGACATGAATGAGGTGCCGCGCGGCACGATCGGGAAGCTGGCGGTCAAGGGGCCGATCGGCTGCCGTTACCTCGCCGACGACCGCCAGAAGGATTACGTCAGGGACGGCTGGAACCTGACCGGCGACAGTTTCGTCGAGGACGAGGACGGTTATTTCCACTTTGCCGCCCGCTCCGACGACATGATCGTCTCGGCCGGATACAACATCGCCGGCCCCGAGGTGGAAGCCGCCCTCCTCAAGCACGAGGCGGTACTCGAATGCGCCGTCATCGGCGTGGCCGACGATTCACGTGGCACCATCGTCCAGGCGCATGTGGTCCTGACGAAGGGCGCCGAGCCAGGCGAACCGATGGTCAAGATCCTGCAGGATCACGTGAAGACCGTTATCGCCCCTTACAAATATCCGCGTTCGATCGTCTTCACCGATGCGCTGCCGAAAACCGAATCCGGCAAGATCCAGCGCTTCCGCCTGAAGCAGAAGCCCTCGGCTTAACCATGGTGGTTGGCGGGTGAATTTCGCCTGACATGTAGAGTGGAAGTTTCCACGCAAATGTGGAAGACAAAGAAGACCCGGCGGATCTCCAAGTCCGTTGAAGGCATCGGGAACGACACAACAACAAACGGGAGTTCGTCACATGAAGAAAATGCTTGCCGCAGCCACTTTGGCGCTGAGCATGAGCACCGCCGGCGTGGCTTTCGCCGAGCCTTTGAAGATCGGCATGATCACCACGCTTTCGGGCGGCGGGGCCGGCCTCGGCATCGACACGCGCGACGGCTTCATGCTGGCGATCAAGAATTCCGGCAACAAGGACATCACCGTCGTTACCGAAGACGATGCGCAGAAGCCGGAACTGGCCGTTCAGATCGCTGACAAGATGATCCAGAGCAATCAGGTCGACATCCTGACCGGCATCGTCTGGTCGAACCTGCTGATGGCAGTTGCCCCGAGCGCGGTGGCCCAGGGCAAGTTCTACGTCTCGACCAATGCCGCCCCGGCAGCGCTTGCCGGCGCCAATTGCAACAAGCTCTATTTCAACGCCGCCTACCAGAACGACAACCTTCATGAAGCCATGGGCGAATATGCCAACAAGGGCTACAAGAAGATGTTCATCCTCGCCCCGAACTATCCGGCAGGCAAGGATTCGCTGACCGGCTTCAAGCGTTATTACAAGGGCCAGCTCGCCGCCGAAGTCTACACCCAGGTCGGCCAGACCGACTACGCTGCCGAAATCGCCCAGATGCGCGCTTCCGGCGCCGATGGTATCTTCACCTTCCTGCCCGGCGGCATGGGCATCGCCTTCATGAAGCAGTTCGCCCAGTCGGGCGTCAAAATCCCGGTCATGGGCCCGGGTTTCTCCTTTAGCCAGGACGTTCTGCCGGCAATCGGCGATGCGGCGGTTGGCGCCAAGGCGTCCGGTCAGTGGGCCCCGGACTTCGACAACGCCGCAAGCAAGAAGTTCCTGGCGGATTTCCAGAAGGAATACAACCGCCTGCCCTCCATCTATGCCGTCCAGGCCTATGACGCAGCCCAGCTCATCCTGTCGGCCGCCTCCAAGGCAAGCGTCAAGAACGCCGATGCCTTTGGCGCCGAACTGAAGAAGGCAGACATCCAGTCCCCGCGCGGAAAGTTCAAGTTCAACACCAACCAGCATCCGATCCAGGACATCTACCTGACGGAAGTGGTGAAGCAGAACGGCGTCATCACCAACAAGACGGTGGAGAAGATCTTCGCCGATCATGGCGATGCCTATGCCAAAGACTGCAAGATCTAAGGTCCGCCCGTGACTTTGGCACTTGCTCTCGAGCAGTTGCTCAATGGCCTGCAGCTCGGCGTCATGTTGTTTCTCATGGCTGCCGGGCTGACGCTGATCTTCGGCGTCATGGGCCTGATCAACCTCGCTCACGGCTCGCTCTACATGGTCGGCGCATTCGCCTGCGCCACCGTGGCGGCGTGGACCGGATCGTTCTGGATCGGATTGATCGCCAGCCTCGTCGCGGCCGCCGCCGCCGGCGCGATCGTCGAGCTCGTGGTGATCCGCAGGCTCTACGACCGCGATCACCTCGACCAGGTGCTCGCCACCTTCGCGCTGATCCTGATCTTTTCGGAAGGCACGCGCTGGCTGTTCGGCTCCTTCCCGCTCTATCTCGACATCCCGCCGCTTCTGCAGGGCGCCGTCGCGCTGCCGGGCGGCACGGAATATCCGGTCTACCGCCTGGCGATCATCCTTGCCGGAGCGATCGTCGCTTTCGGCCTCTATCTGCTGATCTCCCGGACCCGCCTCGGCATGCGCATCCGCGCCGGCGAAAGCGACCGCGAGATGATCGGCGCTTTGGGCGTCGATATCCGCACGCTTTATACCGTCGTCTTCGCGCTCGGCGCGGCCCTGGCGGGTCTCGCTGGCGCCATGGTCGGCGCGCTGCAATCGGTGCAGGTCGGCATGGGCGAACCGGTGCTGATCCTCGCCTTCGTGGTCATCGTCATCGGCGGCATCGGCTCGATCAAGGGTGCGCTTCTCGGTGCCCTGCTGGTCGGAGTTACCGATACGATGGGGCGTTTCTTGTTGCCAAAAATCCTGGCGCTGTTCGTCGCCCCGGCACAGGCCGGCATGATCGGCGGCGCGGCGGCCTCGATGCTGATCTATATCGTCATGGCGGTCATTCTTGCGGTCAAACCGCGCGGCCTCTTCCCCGCGGCGCATGCGTGAGGCCTCCGATTTAATGATGATCCTGACCCGCGAAAACCTCATCAACCTCATTCTGGCGGCAATGCTGCTCGCCGTGCCCTTTGCGGCGAACGCGTTCGGCCAGCCCTTCTACGTCACGCTGGCGACCCGCATCGCCATCCTCGCGCTCGCCGCGACGGGCCTAAACTTGGCGCTCGGCCTCGGCGGGCTCGTCTCCTTCGGTCACGCAGCCTTCTTTGGTATCGGCGGGTATGCGGCCGGCATTCTGGCGGCCCATGCCTTTTCGGGCGACCCGCTGCTGTTCGGCCTCTCCGGCTCCAAACAGATGTGGGTCATCTGGCTCGTCGCAGTGATCCTGTCGGCCCTTGTCGGCCTGGCGATCGGCGCAATCAGCCTGCGCACCTCGGGCGTCTATTTCATCATGATCACGCTCGCCTTTGCGCAGATGGTCTATTATTTCGCGATCTCCTGGCCCGCCTATGGCGGTGAGGACGGGTTGTCGATCCTCGTCCGCAACCAGTTTCCCGGCGTCAATACCATGCGGCCGCTGACCTTCTTCCTGATCTGCTACATTGTCCTGCTGCTGGCGCTCGGCCTTTTTGCGCTGATCCGCGCCTCGCGTTTCGGCACCGCGCTGCAGGCAGCGCGGCAGAACGAGGTACGCGTCGCCACCGTCGGCATCCAGCCCTATCGCATCCGGCTCACCGCCTTCGCGATCTCGGCGGCAGTCACCGGCCTTGCCGGCGCGCTGTTTGCCGATCTCAACCGCTTCGTCAGCCCGTCCATGCTCTCCTGGCACATGTCGGGCGAACTGATCGTGCTGATCATCCTCGGCGGCACCGGTCGGCTGTTCGGGCCGCTGGCAGGCGCCGCGCTTTACGTGATCTTCGAATTTGCGCTCGGCGGCCTCACGGAGCGCTGGCAGTTCTTCCTCGGCCTCATCCTGCTCGCCGTCGTGCTGTTTGCGCGCGGTGGTCTTCTGGGCCTGCTTGCCGGAAAGGCCAAACATGGTTGAGCCGGTTCTCCAGATCTCCAACCTCGTCAAGAATTTTGGCGCGCTCCGGGCCACGGACGGCGTGACGCTCGACCTGCGTCCCGGCGAAATCCACGCCCTGATCGGCCCGAACGGCGCCGGCAAATCGACGCTCATCCACCAGATCTGCGGCACGCTCCGGCAGGATAGCGGCTCGATCCGTTTTGCCGGGCAGGATATCGGTTCGTTCGGGGTTGCCGAACGCGCCCGCCTTGGGCTTGGCCGCACCTTCCAGGTCTCGTCGATCGCGCCGGATTTTTCGGGCCTGCGCAATGTCATGCTGGCCGTCCAGGCAAAGCAGGGCTCGAGCTTCCGTTTTTTCAAACCGGTCATGCGCGACAAGTCGCTGATCGACACGGCCATGGCCATGCTGGAACGTGTCGGTCTGACCGCCCGCGCCCGCATTCCAGCGGCCGAGCTTTCCCATGGCGAACGCCGGCAGCTCGAAATCGCCATGGCGCTGGCGCTCGGCTCGAAGGCCTTCCTGCTGGATGAACCGATGGCCGGCATGGGGCCGGAAGGCTCGAAATCGCTGACCCACTTTCTCGATGCCCTGCGGCATGAAGCGCCGATCCTGCTGGTCGAGCACGACATGGATGCCGTCTTCGCGCTCGCCGACCGGATTTCGGTGCTCGTCTACGGCCGCATCATCGCGACGGGGACGGTCGAGGAAATCCGCCGTGACCCGACCGTGCGCACCGCCTATCTCGGAGACCACGCCTGATGCTGCTCGATGTGACGAAGATCGAAGCATTTTATGGCGCCAGCCAGGCACTGTTCGGCGTTGACCTTTCGGTCGCCGAAGGCGAAGCTGTCGCGCTGATGGGCCGCAACGGCATGGGCAAGACCACGACGATCCGTGCCATCTGCAACCTCAATCCGCCACGTGCCGGTGCGGTGAAGATCGGCGGCACGGATACGAAGGGCAAGCGGCCGCATCATGTCGCCAAGCTCGGCATCGGCCTGGTGCCGGAAGGCCGCCGTTGTTTTCCGAACCTCACGGTCCATGAAAACCTTGTGGCTGCCGCGCGGCCCGGCCAGTGGACGCTGGAACGCGTCAACGAACTGTTCCCCCGGCTTGAGGAGCGGCATGCGCAAATGGCAAGATCGCTATCGGGCGGCGAGCAGCAGATGCTGGCGATCGGCCGCGCCCTGATGACCAATCCGCGCCTTCTCATTCTCGACGAGGCGACTGAAGGCCTTGCTCCGGTCATCCGCCAGGATATCTGGAAGGCGATCAGGCGGCTGAAAGCCGAAGGTCTGTCGATCCTCGTGGTGGATAAGACGCTTTCGGAGCTTTTGCCGGTTGCGGACCGCTGTGTCATCCTGGAAAACGGAACAAGCGCCTGGAGTGGCAGGCCCGCGGACCTGACGACGGAATTGCAGGATCGATATCTCGGGGTATAGTCATGGAAGCGGAAGCGGCAAGTGCCGACCTGGAACTGATCGCCCATGGCCCGCATGGGAAGAACAAGCCTGAGACGCGGCTCTGGCTGCGCATGCTGTCCACCACCAAGCTTATCACGACGGAAATCCGCCGCCGGCTCCGCACCGAGTTCGGCGCGACGCTTCCCCAGTTCGATTTGATGGCGCAGCTCTATCGCGAGGCGGACGGCTTGAGGCTCGGCGAGCTTTCCAAGCGCACCATGGTGACGAACGGCAATGTAACCGGCCTGGTGGAACGGCTGGAGACAGACGGTTTCGTGCAGCGAGTCACGCCGGACGGGGACCGCCGCGTCACCGTCGCCAAGCTGACGCCCGCCGGTACCGAGCTTTTTGTCGCCATGGCAGCCGCCCACGAAGGTTGGCTGCGCGACATCATGGCCGATGTGGACCCGGCGATGATCGCCTCGTTGTGGTCGGAGATCGGCGCGGTGAAAGCTTCTGCCAGCAACCATCTTTCCGGCAGCGCCTTCGAATAGTAAGGCTCGTCTCCGGGCGCAACAATTCGGGGTTAAGAGATGGCAGACCTGCAGGCGATCGTCGATGAGATCCATGACAAGCTGACGCCGCGTCTGGGCGAAGGCAAGGTGGCCGACTACATCCCGCAACTCGCCCATGTCGATCCGAAGAAATTCGGGATCGCGATCATCGGTGTCGACGGCCAGGTCTTCAAGGCCGGCGATTGCGACGAACCCTTCTCGATCCAGAGCGTATCGAAGGTCTTCACGCTGACGCTGGCGCTCGGCAAGCACGGGGAGACCACCTGGAACCGCGTCGGCCGCGAACCGTCCGGCTCCGCCTTCAATTCGATCGTCCAGCTCGAGCACGAGGAAGGCAAGCCGCGCAATCCCTTTATCAATGCCGGCGCCATAGCCGTCAGCGATCTCGTGCTTGCCGGACACACGCCGCGCGAGGCGATCGGAGAGATCGTCCGCTTCGTGCGCTACCTGGCGGATGACGATTCGATCGCTATCGACCCGGAAGTCGCGAAGTCGGAACAGGCGACCGGTTTCCGCAATTTCGCGCTCGCCAATTTCATGCGCTCCTTCGGCAAGCTCGACCATCCGGTCGAACATGTGCTAGGCGTCTATTTCCATCACTGCGCGCTGGCGATGACCTGCACCCAGCTCGCCAAATCGGCCCTCTTCCTCGCCGCATCGGGCCGCAACCCGCTGACCGGGCACACGGTAGTCTCGAAGCAGCGGGCAAGGCGCATCAATGCGCTGATGCTGACCTGCGGCCATTACGACGGGTCGGGCGATTTCGCCTACCGTGTCGGCCTGCCCGGCAAGAGCGGTGTCGGCGGCGGCATCATGGCGGTGGCACCTGGCAAGGCCTCCGTCGCCGTCTGGTCACCCGGCCTCAATCATAACGGCAATTCGCTGCTCGGTTCGCTGGCGCTCGAAATGCTGGCCACCAGAACCGGCTGGTCGGTATTCGGCCAATAATAAAAAAACCCGGCCGAAGCCGGGTTTTCAGTTTGCTGGCAGCGTTATGATCAGTCTTCGCTGGCTGCCATCTGCGAAAGAGCATCGCCGCGTCCGCGTGCGCGCAGGACGAGCGGCAGGATGAGGGCAAGCGCTGCCACGCTCAGCAGCACGGCGGCGATCGGCGAGGTGAACAGCACCGTCACGTCACCCTGGCTGATCGCCAGCGCCCGGCGAAGCTGCTGTTCGGCAAGCGGCCCGAGGATGAGGCCGACGATGACAGGTGCGATCGGATAATCGAAGACGCGCATGATATAGGCGACGAGCCCGAAGACCAGCAGCATGCCGAGCTCGAACACCGAGGGGTTAGCGCCGATCGTGCCGAGTGTTGCGAACACCAGGATGCCCGCGTAGAGCCACGGCTTCGGAATGGTCAGCAGCTTCACCCACAGGCCGACCAGCGGCAGGTTGAGCACGAGCAGCATCAGGTTGGCGATCAGCAGCGAGGCGATCAAACCCCAGACGAGCTGCGGGTTGGTCGCAAACAGCAGCGGACCGGGCTGCAGGCCGTATTGCTGGAAGCCGGCGAGCATGATCGCGGCAGTCGCCGAGGTCGGCAGGCCGAGGGTCAGGAGCGGCACGAGCGTGCCGGCGGCAGACGCATTGTTGGCGGCTTCCGGACCGGCCACGCCTTCGATCGCACCGTTGCCGAATTCTTCCGGGTGTTTGGAAAGCCGTTTCTCAGTTGCGTAGGAGAGGAAGGTGCCGATCTCGGCGCCGCCGGCCGGCATCGCGCCGATCGGGAAGCCGATCACGGTGCCGCGCAGCCAGGCTTTCCAGGAACGCTTCCAATCCTGTGCCGTCATCCACACCGAGCCCCTGATCGCTTCGATCTTGTCCGGCGCGGCTTCGCCCTGGGCGGCGATATAAAGCGTTTCGCCGATCGCAAACATCGCGACCGCCATGGTGGTCACTTCGATGCCGTCAAGCAAGTCCGGAACCCCGAAGGAGAGGCGGTTCTGCCCGGTCAGCTGGTCGATGCCGACGAGCGACAGGGCAAGTCCGATGAACAGCGATGTGAGGCCGCGCAACGTGGAACTGCCGAAGGCCGAGGAGACGGTGACGAAGGCCAGAACCATCAACGCAAAATACTCGCGCGGACCGAAGACCAGTGCCAGCTTGACGATGTAGGGCGCGATGAAGGCAAGCGCCAAGGTGGCGATCAGGCCGGCGACGAACGAACCGATCGCCGCGGTCGCCAGTGCCGGGCCGCCGCGTCCCGCCCGGGCCATCTTGTTGCCTTCGAGCGCGGTGACGATCGAGGCGCTTTCGCCCGGCGTGTTCAAGAGGATCGAGGTTGTCGAACCGCCATACATGCCGCCGTAATAGATACCGGCGAACATGATCAGCGAGCCGGTCGCATCCAGCTGGTAGGTCACCGGCAGGAGCAGGGCGACCGTCGTTGCCGGGCCAATGCCCGGAAGCACGCCGACCATGGTGCCGAGCGTCACGCCGATCAGCGCGTAGAAGAGGTTCATCGGCTCCATTGCCGACACGAGCCCCTGGAGAAGGAATTCGAATGTGCTCATGATCTCACTCTCAGGGTCACGTCACTGGATCAGGTGTTCGAGCGGGCCTGCCGGAAGCGACAGTTGCAGGACGCCGGCAAAGAGCCACCAGATGCCAAGACAGACGACGATGCCGATCGGAATGCTGATCCACAGCCTGCGGGCGCCGAAACCCGCTGCAGCGAGGCCGAACAGCGTGCCCGTGGCGATCGAGAAACCGGCGATCCGAATGAGGATCATCTGCGCCAGAAGGCCGGCGACGACCCAGGCGACAGGCCCGAATTCCTGTTTTTCGCGGACCGGAAAGTCACGACGAAACGCAGCGAATACGGTCCAGATGGCGAGGCCGATCAGTGCGAAGGCGATCCAGTTGGGAACGGTGGCGGGACCGACCTGGCTATAGCCGCCCATGTCCCGCAGCCGGTCGACATCCAGGAAGATGACGGCAGCGACGGCGACGAGGATGGCGGCAATAACAAGCGCCGCCCAATCGGGGCGGCGCTGTTCGGTACTCGTTTTGTTGTTGTCGAGGCTCATTTAACCAGTCCGATGTCCTTCAGGATGGTTTCAGTCGCGGCAATGTCCTTGGCAAGCTGTGCTTCGAATTCCGGACCGGAGAGATAGGTGTCGATCCAGCCCTTGGTCTTCAGGGTGTCCTGCCAGGTCTTGGACTTGGCGAGCTTTTCGACGTCGGCGGTCACGGCCTTCTTCTGCTCAGGGGTCAGGCCGGGAGCGGCAGCGACCATGCGCCAGTTCTGGATCACGACATCAAGACCGGATTCCTTCAGCGTCGGGGCATTGATGCCTTCGAGCTTCTTTTCGGAGGAGATGGCGAGCAGACGCAACGCGCCGGCCTTGATCTGCGATTCGAACTCGCCGTAGGACGAGATGCCGGCCGTGACTTGGCCGCCGAGGATGGCGGCGAGTGCTTCACCGCCGCCGGAAAACGCGATGTAGTTGACCTTCGTCGGGTCAACGCCGGCAGCCTTTGCGATCAGACCGGCCGTGATGTGATCGGTACCGCCGGCCGAACCGCCGCCCCAGGATACCGCGCCCGGGTTTGCCTTCAGCTTGGCGACGAGGTCGGCAACGGTCTTGATCTCGGACGCTGCCGGTACGACGATCACTTCGTATTCGCCGGTGAGGCGAGCGATCGGGGTGACGTCCTTCAGGGTGACCGGCGACTTATTGGTCAGGATGGCGCCGACCATGACGTAACCGCCGACCATCAGGGCGTTTGCATTGCCCTTCTGCTGGCTGGCGAACTGGGCGATGCCGATCGTGCCGCCGGCGCCCGGAACGTTCATGACCTGAACTTTGCCGGAGATCTTCTCGGTCTGCAAAGCCGTCTGCATGGTGCGGGCGGTCTGGTCCCAGCCGCCGCCCGGCGCTGCCGGAGCCATGATCGAGTAATCGGCCGCAGCGGCCGGAAGTGCGATTGCGCCCGCGAGAAGGGAAGCAAGGAAGAAATGTTTCAAGGGTCGATCCTCCGTTGGCGTCGTAATCCGACGCGATATGTTTGTTGGCGGAACGAGAAAGAGGGTTTGGCAAGCGGGGACCGCCTGGCCGATGTCCTCCCATCGTCAATCGGGTCCCCACCTCCAAATGGGGGCCGAATGCCCTAAGCCAGCATATGAAGCTGACATTAACCTGACATTTTCCCTGGACTTGCCATTTGGCAAGGGGTTTCCACCCGCCGCCGCCGAATTTTGTGACTATTGCAGCCTGAGGACCTCATTCCAGCGGGAAATCAGCCGTGCCCGCTTCACCTGATCGAGATAGACCATCAGCCCGAGGCTGACCGGCACCGGCTTCAATTGTCCGCCGAGCATCTCCCGCAATGTCGTCGCGGTGTTGTTGCCGGCGACTTCCGGGCTGACGGCCGGGATCTGCAGTTCGCGGGCCATGATCGTCTGGCCTTCCTTCGACATGAAGAATTCGAGATAACGCTTGCCGAGATCCGGAGCGGCGGCGGCCTGCGGCACCAGGCCGATGCGCGACATCACCACGGTATAGTCCTTCGGCAGCACGATCCCGACATCCGGATGACGGGAAGCCCAGTCGGCGGCATAGGAGCCGAGAATATTGTACCCGAGCAGGAACCGTCCGTCGGCGACGCGCTCCAGGATCGCCTGGCTGGTCGAATAGAGTTTCACGCCTGCAGCACCCATTGCCCGGATCACGGACCAGATATCGCCGAACTGCTCCTGGTCGCGCGCCATGAACAGGAAACCGACCCCGGAACGCTCGATGTCGTAGGTGCCGATCCGGCCGTAGACCGCATCTCCCCGCTTCTGCAGGAATTCGACCAGTTCCGCCCGGGTCGAGGGCGGGGACGAATCCTTGAAACTCGGCTTGTGATAGACGAACACGGCCGGTTCGAAAGTCAGTGCGTAGGCCGTATTGCGCCAGTTCGCCCAGCCTGGCCATTGCCCGCTCATCGGCAGGTCGCTGCGCTGGGCGTAGCCGTCGTTGGCGAGCTTCACCTGCAGGTCCATGGCGGAGGAAAAGGCGAAGTCGGCGGTCTTTCCGCCCGCGTCCGTTTCCCTGACGATCCGGTCGTATATCTCGCCGGTCAGCATGTCCTCGTAGCGCACCGCCACATCCGGATTGGCCGTCTGGAAACCGGCGATCATCGGCTTGGCGAGCGGCTCGTCGAGCGAGGAATAGACCGTCAGCATCGGCGCGTCGTCCCGCCCGGAAAGCGCCTGGAACAGCTTGGTATCCGCCCCGGCGAGACCTGGCGAGACGGCAAGACAGAGGAGTGAGAAAAGCAGCCTTTTCATGGGCTCACAATGCCCCACCGCGGCGGCGGCGACAAGCCGATCGGATGACCCGTAACATTCCCGCCACAGGGGGGCCTGATGCAACCGTCTGCCCGCTTGTTTTCCGATGCCGTGCCATTACCTGTGAGCGGTCTTTCGCGCCGGAAGCCCCGGCGTCCCGTCCGTCAACGAAGGTTTCGCACCATGTCGCTCACGCTCTACGATATCACGGTACCCGTTTTCATCCGCGCTTTCGGCAACCTCACGGAAATCCTCAAGAAAGGCGAAGCCTTCGCCGACGAGAAGGGCATTGCCCACAAGGAACTGCTGGAAACCCGGCTGGTCCACGACATGTACCCGCTGACCGCCCAGATCCAGCGAGCCAGCGACACGGCGAAATTCGTGCCGGTCCGCGTCGGACAGATCGAGAGCGTCGCGATGGCCGACGACGAAGTCACCTTCGCCGATCTGCATGCCCGCATTGAAAAGACCGTGGCCTTCCTGAACGGCGTCGACCCGGCCAGCATGGCGGACCGTGAGGACGCCGAGGTGATCCTGAAGACCCGCAGCGGCGAGACGAAGTTCACCGGCAAGAGCTACGTCCTCGGCTTCGCACTGCCGAACTTCTATTTCCACGTCACGACGGCCTACGCCATCCTGCGCCACAAGGGCGTTCCGATCGGCAAGATGGACTATATCGGCCGTTCTCAATGACTATCGCGGTAACCACCGTATCAGCGCCTCAGTGACATCGCCGCTTCCGCGTTTATAATCGTCTGCGGAAGTGGGGAGATTTCGTGCGTATTCTTCTGGTCGAGGACAATCAGGCGCTGGCCGACGGGCTGTCGACGATCCTGCGCGGCAGCGGTTACGCTGTCGATGCGGTCGCCGACGGCGCTTCGGCGGAAGCTGTCGCCGCCGCAGAGGCCTATGATCTCGTCATTCTCGACCTGAACCTGCCGGAAATGGACGGGCTCGACGTGCTGCGCGCCATGCGGGCGCGGGCGAACAAGGCGGCGGTGATGATCCTGACCGCCCGCGGCACGCCCGAGGAGCGGGTGAAGGGGCTCGATCTCGGCGCCGACGACTATATGATCAAGCCGTTCGACATCCCGGAATTCGAGGCGCGCATCCGCGTGCTGCTGCGCCGCCAGGCGGGTCTTCGCAGCTCGATCGTCAACTATGGCGGCATCACCTTCGACCTGAATTCGCGGACCTTTTCGAGCCAGGGCATGCCCCTGGACCTGCCCGCACGTGAGGTGGCGCTTCTGGAACTGCTTTTCCTTCGGGCCGGCAAGGTGGTCTCCAAGGACGCGATCATGGCGTCGCTGACCGGGTTCGACGACGACCTTTCCGCCAATGCCATCGAGCAATATGTGAGCCGCCTGCGCCGGCGTCTCGGCCCGCACGGGCTCACGGTGAAGACCGCCCGCGGCATCGGCTATTATCTCGAAACCACGGCACCGACGGCATGACATCGGTTTCTCACGGCGCCCAGCCTTTGACGCCACTGGCTGCATATTCGCTGCGCCGCCGCCTGCTCGCTTGGCTTCTCGTCTCGACGGCGGTGATCGGCACGATCGCAATGGTCGATACCTGGGACGAGGCGGTCGATACCGCAAACGACGTGTCCGACCGTGTGCTTGCCGGCTCCGCGCTGGCGATCGCCGAGCGGGTGATCGTTGCCGAGGACGGTTCTCTCGAAGTCGACATCCCCTATGTGGCCTTGGAAATGCTGACATCGGCCGCGCAGGACCGCGTCTTCTACCGCGTCGACGGGCCGCCCGGAAAATTCATCACCGGCTATCAGACGCTGCCGTCGATCCCGCGCCGGGAAGGCCAGGCTGCCGCGTTCGAGAATGCCACGTTCCGCGGCGAGCCGATCCGCGTGGCCGCCCTTGCCCGCTCCGCCTCGACCGGCATCAATTCCGTGCCCTTCACTGTCACCGTCGCGGAAACCACCATCGCCCGCCAGCAACTGACGCAGACGATCCTGATCCGCTCCGCGCTGCGCCTCCTGTTCATGATCGTCGGCGCCGCGATCATCGTCTGGGTGGCGGTGACGCTGTCGCTCCGCCCGCTCTACCGCTTCAGCGAGGCAATCGCCGAACGCAGCCCGGACGATCTTCACCCGATCGGCGAGCGTGTGCCGAACGAGGTGCAGGGCCTCGTCGATACGGTCAATTCCTTCATGGTGCGGCTCGAAAGCGCGCTCGAGGCGCTACGGCATTTCACCGGCAATGCCAGCCACCAGCTGCGCACGCCGCTCACCATCATCCGCACTCAGCTGGCACTCGCCGACCGCGCCACCGAACTTGTGGAGGTCAAGGAGGCTGCCCGCAAGGCGGACGAGGCGGTGGCAGATGCCGAGCACATCCTCGCCCAGCTGCTGCTGATGGCAAAGATCGACGCGGCCACCCGGTCGGCCTCGATGCAGCGGGTCGACCTGACCGCGTTGGCGCGCGGTGCGACGGCCGACAACGTGCCACTTGGCGCCGATGCCGGTATCGACCTCGGTTTCGAAGGGGAGGGGGAAATCATGGTTTCCGCCGAACCGCTGCTGATCGGCGAACTGATGAAGAACCTGATCGGCAATGCACTGCTTTATGCCGGAAACGGCGCCGAGGTGACGGTTCGCGTCAAGTCGGGAGACGGCATTGCGGTTCTCGAAGTGGAAGACGACGGCCCGGGCATACCGCCGGAGAAACGAGCCTCGGTGCTCAAGCGCTTCGATCGCGGCGATCGCTCGGATAAGCTCGGCACCGGCCTCGGCCTGCCGATCGTCGAGGAGATCGCCCGCCTGCATGGAGCGACGGTGATCCTCGCGGACGGCCGCGAGGGGAAGGGTCTGAAGGTCGAGATACGGTTTCCCGTAGCCGGCTAAGTCTTATTGCTGATGAACCTTCGTGCCGCCGATCCAGGTGCTCTTCATGCTAAGCTCGTTGGTGAGGAGCACGAAATCCGCATCGAATCCCCGCTTCAGCGCGCCCTTGCGGTCGGCAAGGTAAGCGGCTTCCGCGGGATAGGTGGATGCCATGCGCAATGCTTCCTCGACCGGCAGGTCGAGCGCCTCATGCGCAAACCGGACCGATGAGATCATGTCGATGTCGGCACCGGCGAGCGTACCGTCTGCGAGCGTCAGCCGCCCGTCCTGGCGCAGAATCTCGCGGCCATTCAGCGTAAAGCTCTTCATGTCCGTGCCGATGGTCGACATCGCGTCGGTGACGATGAAGATCTTGCCGGGTCCGTTCTTGGCGCGCAGCGCGACGCCCATCGCGGCCGGATGCACGTGGATGCCGTCGGCAATGATCCCGACATGGAGCGAGCCGATATCGAGTGCAGCGCCGACGACGCCCGGCTGGCGGTGGCCGAGTGGGCTCATGGCGTTGAAGAGATGGGTCACGGTGCGGACGCCGGCCTCCGCATAGGCCTTGGCGGTCTCGTAGGTCGTGTCGGTATGGCCGAGGCTCACCATGAAGCCGGCCTGCGCCAGCATCTCGGCCTGTTGCGTCGTGACATTCTCAGGCGCGACGGTGATCATCATCGCATCGAACACGCCGCGGCAGGAGAGCATCAGTTCGATATCCTTCTCCTCCATCGGCCGGATCAGCTTCGGGTCATGCGCACCCTTGCGCGCGACCGAAAGATGCGGGCCTTCGAGATGCAAGCCGAGAAAACCCGGCACGCCTTCCGCCTTGGCCTGCTTGCCGGCCGCAACGGTCCTGGACGTGATCTCGTAGGTGTCGGTGATCAACGTCGGCAACAGGGCGGTGGTGCCGAATTTCGCATGCGCGGCGCAGATCTGCCTGAGACCGGCGACCGTCGGCTCCTCGTTCAACAACACACCGCCGCCGCCATTCACCTGCAGGTCGATGAAGCCCGGCACGATCAGCCCGCCGCCGGCATCGATCTGCTCGATGCCTTCCGGCAGCTCGGCCATGGATTGGATCGCCTCGACCTTGCCGCCCGCAAGAACGAGCGCTGCATCCTCGTGCCAGAAGGTGCCGTCGAAGATGCGGGCGCCGGTAATGGCTTTGGACGTGCTCATAGCGTCTCGGTTACCTTCTTGAGTGCGACAGGCGCATCGGGATTAAAACCCTTGGCGCGCGACCATGCTTCGACGAAGCCGTAGAAGGGGAGGATCAGCGTCAGCGCGTCGGTGATCGGGTGGCCGGTCGCGACGAAGGGTAGCCTGCGGGTATTCTTGACCTTATCCGATGTGGCGAAAACGAGCGCACCCTTGGCCGAAAGGCTGTCAGCGATCTCGACGGCGGAGCCTTCCGCTGCATCGCGGGCCGCGAAGGTGACGACCGGAAAACGCTTTTCGACCAGCGCTACGGGACCGTGCAGCACTTCCGCCGCCGAATAGGCCTCGGCATGCATGTTGGAGGTTTCCTTGAACTTCAGCGCCGCCTCGCTGGCGATCGCCAGTGCCGGGCCGCGGCCGAGCATATAGAGGGATTCCGCATCGCCGAGCTCGTGTGCAAGCTCGCTCCAGTCAAGCTTGACCGCCTTTTCGAAATGCCCCGGCAGGTCGCCGATGGCGGCTTTCAGTGCCTCGTCGCCGACCCACTCCGACAACAGCGCAAGGCCGGCAACGATCGAGTTGACGAAGGATTTGGTCGCCGCAACGGCCAGTTCCGGCCCGGCATTGATATTGATCGCGTGAGCCGAAGCGCTTGCGATCGGTGAGGGGAGCGTATTGGTGAGCGCCACGGTGACGGCCCCGGCCTTGGCCGCTGCCTCGGTCATCGCGACGATATCTGGGCTCTTGCCGGACTGGGAAATGGCGATCGCCGCACCGCCGTCGAGCTTCAGCTTGGCGCCGTAGATCGAGGCAAGCGACGGACCGAGGGAAGCGACCGGCCGGCCGGCAGTAAGTTCGACGGCATATTTGATGAAGGTCGCCGCATGGTCGGAGGAGCCGCGTGCAATGGTGATCAGGAAGGCCGGGTCCTTTTCGCGCAGCGCGCGGCCGGCAGCGGCAAGCTCGGCCGCCGAGCCGTCGAGCAGGCGTGCCGCCGCTTCCGGTATCTCGTCGATCTCTTTGCGCATGTTGGTCATATTGGTCAGCATAACATCGTCCTCGAAGATCAGTTTTCGCCGAGCGAGAGCTCGGCCACGAAATCATAGGCATCGCCGCGATAGAGCGAGCGGGTGAGTTCCACCACACGGCCGGACGCCAGATAGGAAACCCGCTCGATCGAAAGCCCGGCGGAACCGATCGGCACGGCCAGCAGCCCGGCATCCGGGTTCTTCATATTGCAGGCCGATATCCGTTGTATGGCGCGCACCGGCCTCGCATCCTTTTTCCCGAGCTCCGCATAGAGCGAATTGGTCACCGCCGAAGGATCGGGCAGGAAATCGGCGGAAATGCTGGCGCGCTCGATTGCAAGCGGCATGTCGTTGCCGAGACGCAGGCGGCCGAGGCGTGCGACCTTCGTGCCGGGCGCAAGGCCGAGCATCATCATTTCCTCGGGCGAGGGGTGGAAAAGCCCGCGCTCCAGCCATTCCGATCGCGTCACCAGGCCGCGCCGCGCCATGTCCTCGGTAAACGAGGTGAGCCGTGTCAGAGGCTGCTCGACGCGCGACATCGGCATGACCACGAACGTGCCGGACCCGTGCCTGCGGGTGAGCAACCCGTCCTTGACGAGATCGTCGACCGCCTTGCGCACCGTGACGCGGCTGACATTGGCATAATCGGCGAGATCGCGCTCGGCCGGCAGGGCGTCGCCATGGCCGAGCTTACCGGTGCGGATCGCCTCTTCGAGGCTCTGGCGCAGCTTTCGGTAAAGCGGCCCGGTGCCCGCCGATTGCAGGCCGTCGAGCGGCAGGATGGCGGCGAGCGTCTCGTTCATGCGCGAAGCTCCGTCCGCGCCCCATAGGTCTTGACCGCAAGCGCCACCGCGCCCGTCAGAGCGTCCGCGAGCGGTTCGGAAAGCCGGGCGCGATGCCGCTCGGCCAGATATTCGGGATAAAGCGGCGCAAGCCCGCCGAGCAGGCAGAGCCGGCCTTTCCCCCTGGTGATACGGTTCACGGCGTCAAGCGCCTCGTCAATGCCCGTTGCCCCAGTCTTGAGAATGCGGATAGCCGCCTCGTCGCCTTGCCGCGCGAAGTCGAAGACCTTGGGCGTATGACGCCCGAAATCGCCGGGCTTCGCCAGCCGGGCGAAATCGACCACCTTTTCCGGATTGCCGTCGAACTCGGCGAGAATGGCCTTCGACAGGCCGGACATCGGATGGATGTTGTCGTAGGCGAGCAGGCTTTCCTGCAGCGCGAGCTGGCCGAGCCGGGCGCCGCTGCCGAGATCGCTCACCTGGAAGCCCCAGCCGGCGACCGAATGAAGTTTGCCTTCATGCCGGGCGATATAGACGGTGCCCGTGCCGACGATCCCGATAGCCCCAGCCTCGTTGCCGATTGCTCCCTGCAGCGCGATCACGCCGTCCGACACGATATCCGACTGCTTGAAAGGCAGCCGTGCCTGCACATAACTCACCGCATCGCCGACATTGTTGCCCGCAAGGCCGAGCACGGCGGATGTGGCGGAAAGGTCCGGCTCAAGCCCGGCTTCGGCAAAAGCGAGGCGGGATGCCTCGGCGATATGCCTGAGGGCCGTGTCGGGGTCGGTCAGGATATTGGAAGCGCCGCTTTTGCCGCGGCCGAGGATCATGCCGTTTCCGTCGGCAAGTGCCGCGCGGCAGCTTGTTCCGCCGCCATCGATTCCGATAAAATAGGCCGCCATGGGTACCTCCGGACCGAATAATACCAAAAACGTACCAATAACCAAGCATGATTTCAAAAATCTCAAGTCGCAGGTTTCATCCTGTTGATTATATGGCTATATTTTGCGGACCTTTTGCCGAAGTTATCGATCCGTTCATAAAAGTTAATTTTCCTTCTGGACAATTGGTATTTTTTTGGCATCATTTTGGATGAGAGGGAGAAACCGGATGAGCAGAACTGCCACCGAGGCAAGACATGGGAGAGCGGAAGGGCTCGATACGCTCGCGCCCGCCGAAATCCTCGTGCTTCTCGCCTCCGGCCAGCAGGCGGCAGCCAAGGTTGTCGACCATGCCATTCCCGCGATCGCCAAGGCCGCCGATCTCGTAGCTGCCGCTTTGAAATCCGGCGGCAAGGTGGTCTACGCGGGTGCCGGCAGTGCCGGCCTCGTGGCGATCGCCGATGCCATGGAACTGCCTGGCACATACGGCATACCGCCCGAACGGATCGCCATCCTGTTTGCCGGCGGTGTTCCGACCATTGCCGATCTGCCCGGTGGTCCCGAAGACGATGCCTCGCTCGGCGAGCGAGATGCCGATATCGTCGATGCGGCGGATTGCATCATCTGCGTGTCCGCGAGCGGTTCGACACCTTACACGGTCGCCGTCGCCGAAACCGCGAAACGCCGCGGCGCGAAACTCGTGGCGATGGCCAACAATGCCGGCGCAAAGCTGTTCGAGGGCGCCGATGCGGCGATCCTCCTCGAAACGCCGCCGGAAGTCGTCGCCGGCTCGACCCGCATGGGTGCCGCCACGGCCCAGAAGATCGCCTTCAACATGCTGTCGACACTCACCGCCGTCAAACTCGGCCACGTGCATGACGGCCACATGGTCAATCTGCGCGCCGACAATGGCAAGCTGCGCGCCCGCGCCGCCCGCATCGTGGCCGATATTGCCGGCATCGGGTTCGACGCGGCCCAGATCTGGGTCGAGGCCGCCGAAGGTTCGGTGAAGGTGGCGGTTCTGCTTGCTGCGGGCGCGATCGATGTCGAGGCCGCCAAGAGCTTGCTTGCCCGTTCGGACGATATGCTGCGCGTAGCGCTTGCCGAATTGCAGGCGTCCAAGAGTTCCATGAAACGCGCCTGAAGGCGCATATAAAAGGGAGAACATCATGACACGCATATTGAAAAGCATACTTTTTGCCACGACCGTACTTGCACCGGCGGGCCTTGCCGCGACCGGCGCGTCCGCGCAGACCGCAACGCTCACCATCGAGAGCTGGCGCAATGACGACCTGCCGATCTGGCAGCAGAAGATCATCCCGGCCTTCGAAGCCAAGAACCCCGGCATCAAGGTGACCTTCGCGCCGATGGCGCCGACGGAATACAATTCCGCCGTCAACGCCAAGCTCGAGGCTGGCACCGCGGGCGACCTCATCACCTGCCGCCCATTCGACCTGTCGCTTGCCATGTTCCAGAAGGGCCAGCTTGCCTCGCTGAACGACCTGCCGGGCATTTCCAATTTCTCCGACGTCGGCAAGTCCGCCTGGAGCACCGACGACGGCAAGACCACCTTCTGCGTGCCGATGGCCTCGGTCATCCACGGCTTCATCTACAACAAGAAGGCCTTTACGGATGTGGGCGTCCAGGTCCCGAAGACCGAGGATGAATTCTTCGCAGTTCTCGAGAAATTCAAGAAGGACGGCAAATACATCCCGCTCGCCATGGGCACCAAGGACCAGTGGGAAGCGGCGACCATGGGCTATTACAATATCGGCCCGAACTACTGGAAGGGCGAGGACGGCCGCAAGGCGCTGATCGCAGGCAAGGAAAAGCTGACCGACGCCGCCTGGGTCGAGCCTTACAAGACGCTCGCCAAGTGGAAGCCCTATCTCGGTGACGGTTTCGAAGCCCAGACCTATCCGGACAGCCAGAACCTCTTCACGCTCGGCCGCGCCGCCATCTATCCGGCCGGTTCCTGGGAAATCGCTCCGTTCAAGGCGCAGGCCGATTTCGAAATGGGCGCCTTCCCGCCGCCGGTGAAGAAGGCAGGCGATACCTGCTACATTTCCGACCATAACGACATCGGCATCGGCCTCAACGCCAAGGGCAAGAACCTCGAAGCTGCCAAGAAATTCCTCTCCTGGGTCGCTTCGCCGGAATTTGCCGATCTTTATGCCAACGCAGCACCAGGCTTCTTCAGCCTGAACTCGTCACCGGTGAAGATGCAGGATGCGCTTGCTCAGGAATTCGTCTCCTGGCGCCAGAACTGCAAGGCAACGATCCGCCCGAGTGCCGCCGTCGTCGGCCGCGGCCAGCCGAACCTCGACCTCGAAATGTGGCGTGTCTCGGCCAACGTCATCAACGGCACGCAAACCCCGGAACAGGCCGCTGCCGAAACCCAGAAGGGCCTCGACAGCTGGTACAAGCCGGCGAAGTAAGCATCTCAAAGACCCTCTCTGGCCTGCCGGCCATCTCCCCACAAGGGGGGAGAAAACTCGCTGAACCGGCTCGTCCTTGCCGAAACGGTGAGGCAGGTTAGTCCCTCCCCCTTGTGGGGAGGGGTTGGGGAGGGGTCTTTTTGTCTAAATAGACCTCCCGCCCGGGAGCATAATTCCTACACAACCCACCGGAACCCAAACCCATGAGCGATACCGAAATTGCCGATATCGAAACGGTTCCGGTGAAGCGCCCCACCCGTTGGCACATCGCCGTTTTCCTGGCGCCGGCCTTCCTCGTCTATACGGCGGTGATGATCCTGCCGCTGATCGAGACGCTGCGTCTGTCGCTCTTCAACATGGTCGAGGGCCAGCTCGCCTTCGTCGGCCTCAACAATTTCAAGACCCTGTTCGGCGATCCGCGCCTTTCCGCCGATTTCTGGAACGCGCTGCGCAACAACGTCATCTTCTTCATCATCCACATGCTGGTGCAGAACCCGGTCGGCATCGCGATTGCCGCCATGCTGTCGCTGCCCGGCCTGCGGTTCGCGGCCTTCTACCGTTCGGCGATCTTCGTGCCGACGCTGCTCTCCTTCGTCATCGTCGGTTTCATCTGGAAGCTGATCCTGTCGCCGATCTGGGGCATCGCGCCGAGCCTGATGGATCTGGTCGGCCTGAAATGGGCCTTTGCGCCCTGGCTCGGCAAGGCGGAAACCGCGCTCATCGCCGTCTCGCTGATCTCCGTCTGGCAATATGTCGGCATCCCGATGATGCTGATCTATGCGGCGCTCTTGAACATCCCCGACGAGGTGCTGGAAGCGGCCGAATGCGACGGCATTACCGGCTGGAGCCAGTTCTGGAAGATCAAGCTGCCGCTGATCCTGCCCTCGATCGGTATCGTCTCGGTGCTGACCTTCGTCGGCAATTTCAACGCCTTCGACCTGGTCTACACGGTGCAGGGCGCGCTTGCCGGCCCCAACGGCTCGACCGACATTCTCGGCACGCTGCTTTACCGCACCTTCTTCGGCTTCCAGAACCAGATGGGCGACCGCTCCATGGGCGCCACCATCGCGGCCGTGATGTTCCTGATCATCCTCGCCGGCGTCGCGCTCTATCTTTTCGTCATCCAGCGGCGCATGCGCCGTTACCAGTTCTGAAGGGAGCGCCAGATATGTCGAAAGCCCGCTCCGCCCCCGTCCGTGCCGCCTTCATCCACCTGGCGCTGATCGCCTATACGCTGGTGGCGCTGTTTCCGGTGTTCCTGACGCTGGTCAATTCGTTCAAGAGCCGCAGCGCGATCTTCAGCCAGCCAATGGCCCTGCCGACCCCCTCGACCTTCAGCCTGATCGGTTACCAGACCGTGCTGAGCCAGGGCAATTTCGTCGGTTATTTCCAGAACAGCCTGATCGTCACCGTCGTCTCGATCGCGCTCGTCCTGCTGTTCGGCGCCATGGCCGCATTCGCTCTGTCCGAATACCGGTTCCGCGGCAACATGCTGATGGGGCTCTATCTGGCGCTCGGCATCATGATCCCGATAAGGTTGGGCACGGTGGCAATCCTGCAGGGCATGGTCGCGGCCGGGCTCGTCAACACGCTGACGTCGCTGATCCTGGTCTACACGGCGCAGGGCCTGCCGCTGGCGATCTTCATCCTGTCGGAATTCATGCGCACCGTCTCCGACGACCTGAAGAGCGCCGGTCGCATCGACGGCCTGTCCGAATACGCGATCTTCTTCCGCCTCGTGCTGCCGCTGGTGCGCCCCGCCATGGCGACGGTCGCGGTGTTCACCATGATCCCGATCTGGAACGACCTCTGGTTCCCGCTGATCCTGGCGCCAGGCGAGGCCACCAAGACGGTGACCTTGGGCGCCCAGATGTTCATCGGCCAGTTCGTCACCAACTGGAATGCGGTGCTCTCGGCCCTGTCGCTGGCGATCCTGCCGGTCATGGTTCTTTACGTCATCTTCTCGCGGCAGTTGATCCGCGGCATCACTTCCGGAGCCGTCAAGTGACCTCGTCCACCCGCCCCATCCGTGTCCTCGTCGCCGGCCTCGGCAATATGGGCAGGAGCCATGCACTCGCTTATCACGACAATCCGGGCTTCGAGATCGTCGGTCTCGTCAACCGTTCGCGGCGCGACCTGCCGGCCGGGCTCGAAGCCTATCCGATGTTTTCCGATTTCGAGCAGGCGCTGAACGAGACCAGGCCGGACCTCTGCTCGATCAACACCTATTCCGATACCCATGCGGACTATGCGGTGATGGCGTTCGAGGCCGGCTGCGACATCTTCGTTGAAAAGCCGCTGGCGACCACCGTCGCCGATGCCGAACGCGTCGTTGCGGCCGCGAAGAAGCACGACCGCAAACTCGTGGTCGGCTATATCCTCCGCCACCACCCTTCCTGGATGCGGCTGATCGAGGAAGCTCGAAAGCTTGGCCCGCCCTACGTCTTCCGCATGAATCTCAACCAACAGTCCTCGGGATCCAAGTGGGACGTCCACAAGGCGCTGATGCAGACCACCCCGCCGATCGTCGATTGCGGCGTGCATTATGTGGACGTCTGGTGCCAGATCACCGACGCGAAGGCCGTCGAAGTCCGCGGCATGGGCCTGCGCATGACCGACGAGGTCGCGCCGGACATGTACAATTACGGCCATATGCAGGTCCTGTTCGAGGACGGCTCGGTCGGCTGGTACGAGGCCGGCTGGGGACCGATGATGTCGGAAATGGCCTTCTTCGTGAAGGATGTGATGTCGCCGAAGGGGTCGGTGTCTATTCTCGTCGATGCTAAGGCGAAGTCCGACGACATCGATACCCACACCAAGACCTCGGTCATCCGGGTCCATTCGGCCGAGACCGGCCCGGACGGCCAGTTCGTGCGGCGTGACGAGGACCTCGCCATGACCGGCGAGCCGGATCATCAAAAACTCTGCGATCTCGAACAGGCCTATGTGCTGAAAGCGATCCGCGAAGATATCGATCTCACCCGGCACATGGACGATGCCGTCCAGTCGCTGCGCATCTGCCTTGCGGCGGACGAAAGTGTGCGCACCGGCGCACCCGTCCGCCTCTAAAAGTCCGGTTTATTAAGGAAAACGCCCTTGGGTTCGCTTCAACTGAAATCCATCCGCAAGGCCTTCGGCCCTCACGAGGTGCTGAAGGGCATCGATCTCGAGGTCAAGGATGGCGAGTTCGTGATCTTCGTCGGTCCCTCCGGCTGCGGCAAGTCCACGCTGCTCAGGGTCATCGCCGGCCTTGAAGATGCGACCAGCGGCAGCGTCAGGATCGACGGTGCGGAAGTCGTCAACACACCGCCCGCCAAGCGTGGCATCGCCATGGTCTTCCAGTCCTACGCGCTTTATCCGCACCTGACTGTCAAGGACAATATGGGCCTTGGCCTCAAGCAGGCGGGCACCGAAAAGGCCGAGATCGATACGCGCGTCGCCAAGGCGTCCGGCATGCTGTCGCTCGACCCCTATCTCGCCCGCCGCCCGGCCGAGCTTTCCGGCGGCCAGCGCCAGCGCGTCGCGATCGGCCGCGCCATCGTCCGCGAACCGAAACTCTTCCTGTTCGACGAGCCGCTGTCGAACCTCGATGCCGCCTTGCGCGTCCAGACCCGTCTGGAGATCGCCGGCCTGCACCGGCGGCTGAAGGCGACGATGATCTACGTCACCCACGACCAGGTCGAGGCGATGACGCTCGCCGATAAGATCGTCGTACTGAACGCCGGCGCGATCGAGCAGATCGGCTCGCCGATGGAGCTCTATAACAAGCCGGCTAACGTCTTCGTTGCCGGTTTCATCGGCTCGCCGCAGATGAATTTCATCCCTGCCGAAAAGCTCGGCCAAACCGGCGCCAAGACGATCGGCGTTCGCCCCGAACATATCGCCCTCTCTCGCGAAAGCGGCGACTGGAAGGGCAAGGTCATCCATGTCGAACATCTCGGCGCCGACACGATCGTCTACCTGGAAACGGAAGCGACCGGCCTTCTGACTGTCCGCCTGTTCGGCGAACATGCCTATGCTCCCGACGACGTGGTGTTCGCGACGCCGGACAGGGCAAGCCTGCACCGCTTCGACGTCAACGACCGCGCCATCGTCTGAAGGCTTTATTTCATTCGCAATTCCAGGAAAACCGCTGCGCACTTTTCCTGGAATTGCTTAGTCGCCGCTCGCGAGCAGCTTGGCACCGCCGGCCGCCTGGACGGCGCGGCTGCCGAACCGGATGCCTGCCTTGAGGCAGGCTTCATCCGATGCCTCGTTCAGCCAGGCATCGATGAAGCCGGCATTAAAGGCGTCGCCGGCGCCGGTCGTGTCGATCACCGGCACGGTCTCCGCCGGCGCATGCAGCATCCGGCCGTTCGACATCGCCCAGGCGCCCTTGGCACCACCCTTCAGGAGGACCAGCGGAAAGGCCGGCGACAGCTTGGCGAGCGCGGCTTCCGGATCGGCCGAACCGGTAATCGCTTCCGCCTCTTCCAGATTGGGAAGGAAGAGATCGACGCCCTCGCAGGCTTGCAACAGGCCGCGGTCATAGATCAGCGTCGCATCCCAGCTCGGATCCAGCGAAACGGTCAGGCCCTTTTCCTTGGCGCGGAAAACGAGGTCCGGGATCTCGTGCAGCGTCGCATATTCGGCGATATGCAGGTGGCGGGCTTCGTCCCAGTCGAGCGCTGCATCGAGTGTGGCGGGCAGGGCAGGGCCGGCGCGGCGGGTGAGGAAGGCGCGGTCCTGGCCGACGACGGCCGCGACCGTCACCTGCGGTCCGGCATCTTGCGCATGTTCGATGAAACGCAGGTCGACGCCGCTGTCCCGGATTTGCTCTTCGACCCCGGCCGACAGCGAATCCGTGCCGAGCCGCGCCGCGAGAGCCACCTTGCGGCCCGCATGGGCAAGATGGGCGGCCGCGATGAAGGCGCCGCCGCCGGCCGCGATCTCCATGCCGCTGGCATAAATCTCACGGCCGAGCACCGGCAGGTGGCCGAGGCCCGTGAAAATCAGGTCGCAATAGATCCGCCCGATGCTGAGCACAGCGGATCTTTTCTCTGCATGCGTCATCATGAACGGCCCAGAAATCTCTCTGTGCTGGCATCGAAGAGGTAGACGTCGCCCGGCGCGGCTTCGCAGATGAGCGTGCTTCCGACGGTAGGCACGAATTTTTCGCGCACGGTCGCGATGATCGATGTGTCGGCCACGTCCAGATGCACCAGCGTTTCCGGGCCCAACGGCTCGACGGCGGAGACCGTTCCGGTCACCGTGAAGCCGCTGCCGCCGGTAACGGTGGCGTGGGCGATCAGGTCATGCGGGCGCACGCCGATCAGGATATCGCCGACCGGCGCCATGGCCGCGCCCGAAGCGGTGCGACGGCCGCGCACGAGGTTCATCGACGGACTGCCGATGAAGCGGGCGGTGAACACGTCGACCGGGCTGTCGTAAAGTTCCGATGGCGTCCCGACCTGCAGGATCACGCCGTCCTTCATCACCACGATACGGTCGGCCATGGTCATCGCCTCGATCTGGTCGTGGGTGACGTAGACGGTGGTGGTCTTCAGCTTTTGATGCAGCCGCTTGATCTCGATGCGCATCTGCGCACGAAGCTGGGCGTCGAGGTTCGAAAGGGGCTCGTCGAACAGGAAGGCGGAGGGATCGCGCACCATGGCGCGGCCGATCGCGACACGCTGGCGCTGGCCACCGGAAAGCGCGGCCGGCCGGCGGTCGAGCAGGGCTTCGAGGCCGAGGATCTTGCCGGCTTCCTCGATCCGCTTGTCCTTCTCGACCTTGTCGAGCTTCGAGGTATATAGCCCGAAACCGATGTTCTGGCGCACGGTCATATGCGGATAGATCGCATAGTTTTGGAAGACCATGGCGATGTTGCGCTGCTTCGGCTCGCGCTCGTTGACCACTTCCGAACCGATCTTCAGCGTGCCGCCGGAGATTTCCTCCAGCCCTGCGATCATCCTGAGCGTCGTCGATTTGCCGCAGCCGGATGGGCCGACGAAGACGACGAATTCGCCGTCGGCGATATGCAGGTCGATGCCCTTGACGGCCTCGACCTTGCCGTAGCGCTTCACCAGTTTTGTCAGTTCGATCGTCGCCATCAGCGGGCTCCCGTCAGGGCGGTGAATTTCTGGTTCAGTTCGGCGGCTGCCTTCGCCTCATGGTCCGCAGCCTTTTTGGCTTCGGCTTCGAAGGCGGCCAGCTTGTCGCGATAGGCGGCAATTGCGGCCTGCATAGGCTCAGGCGCGGGACCGCCGAAACGGGCGCGCACGGCGACGAAATGTTCGGGCGAAACGATCTCCTTGAACTTCTGGAGATCGACGGAAGGCTTGCGACCCGCCGAATGCTCGAAGGCCTTGAGGAAGGGGTCGTAGCCGTCGTTGGGCAGATCGCCCTTGGCTGCAACGACGCTTCTCGCCGTCGCTGCGGCAATCTCGTGCGCCTCCCGGAACGACAGGCCTTCGATGCGCACCAGCGAGTCGGCAAGCTCGGTAATGGTGATGCAGGACCGGCGAATGTTCTGGTCGACGCGCTCCGGGTCGATGCTGATCTGGCTGATCAGGGCGGCGAGCAGGTCGAGCACGCGGCTTGCCGAGGCGAAGGCCTCGTAGCCCATGCCTTGCGTCTCGCCTTCGCTGTCGTTCATGTCGGTGAAGGGCGTATTGTGCATCACGTCGAGCACGGTGCGGGCGCGGCCCATCGTCTGGCTGGCGAGATGGCGCAGGTGTTCGATCGGCACCGGATTGCGCTTCTGCGGCATGATCGAGGAGATCTGCACCAGCGCGTTCGGCACGTAGATCTGCCCCACTTCGAAGCTCGTCCAGAACTGGAAGTCCTGGATCAGGCGGCCGAGATGCAGGAACATCAGCTCGATCGCCGAATAGGTGGAGGTCGTATAGTCGACGGCTGCGATGCAGCTATAGGAATTGCGCAGCGGCGCAGAGAAGCCGAGCAGCTCCGCGACCCTGGCGCGGTCGATCGGGAAGCCCGACGTGGTGATCGCGGCAGCCCCCATCGGCGACAGGTCGACGATTTTCCGAGCCTCGGCGAAACGCTCGATATCGCGGACAAGCACTTCGATCGCAGCCGAGAGATAGTGTCCGAACGTGGTCGGCTGGGCCGGCTGGCCGTGGGTATAGGCAACGATCAGCGTCGCCTTTTCGCGCTCGGCAGCATCGATCATCGTGGCCAGCAGCAGCCTAGCCTTGCCCATCAGCGCGTCGATCTTGTCCTTCAGGCCGAGCTTGAAGAGCGTGTGGTCGATGTCGTTGCGCGAGCGGGCGGTATGCAGGCGCCCGGCGATATCGACGCCGATGCGGGCCTTCAGCTCCTTCTCGATCAGGAAGAAGAAGTCCTCGACCTCACCGGTATAGACGAGCGTCGACGGATCGATTTCCGTGTCGATTACCTCCAATGCGCCGGCGATCTTGGACGCGATTTCCGCGTCAAGGATGCCGGTCTCGACCAGCATCACGAGATGCGCGCGGTCGATCCTGCGGAACCCGTCTACATGATGGCTCTTGGCGCCGTCAAAGAGCGGCCGGAGCACGGTTTCCTTGTAGACCGGATCGGGGAAGATGCTGGTGTCGGAAAGGCGCGGGTTGATGTCCGCCATGGGTTTATCCTTGCATTATCCCTTTAGGCCCGCCAGCATTACACCGCGGACGATGTAGCGCTGCAGGACGAGGAAGACGAGAAGGGTGGGAAGGGTGGCGATCGCAGCCCCCGTCATGATCATTTCCCACTGGATGGACTGCTCGACCGCGAAGCTCGAAAGCCCGACCGGCAGCGTGTAGAGCTCCTTGCTGGTGGTGACGATCAGCGGCCAGAAGAACGCTGTCCAGTTGCCGAGGAAGGTGAAGATCGCGAGCGCCGACAGCGCCGGCGTCACCAAGGGCAGCGCCACTTTCCACCAGATCTGGAATTCGTTGAGCCCGTCGACGCGCGCCGCCTCGATGAAGTCGTTCGGCACGGTTTCGAAGAACTGCTTCATCAGGAAGGTGCCGAAGGCCGTCATCATGCCGGGAAACATGATGCCCCAGTAGCTGTCCAGCCAGCCGAGCTGGCTCGACATCAGGTACCACGGGATGACCAGCATCTCGGTCGGGATCATCAGGGTCGAAAGGATCGCGAGGAAGATGAAATAACGGCCGCGGAACTCGAATTTGGCGAGCGTATAGCCGACAAGGCTGTCGAAGAAGCAGTTCGACACGGTGACGAGAACGGCGATCAGCGTCGAATTGAAGAACCAGCGCATGAACCGCCCGTCGGCGAGCACCGCGATATAGTTCGCAAGCGTCGGCGCCGCGGGAATGAGGCGCAGGTCGTAGATCTGGTCGGCGGTCTTCAGCGATGTCGAGAACATGAAGGCGAGCGGCGAGACCATGATAAGGCCGCCGATGAACAGCACCGTCCAGGTGACGATCAGGCCGGGGCGAACCTTGCCGTGGCTGAGGCGAGTGGCTTCGCTCATTTCTTTTCCCTCAGGATCCAGAGCTGCAGCAGCGAAACGATCAGCAGGATGGTGAAGAGAACCACCGTCTGCGCCGCCGCGTAACCCATCGCATAGGAGTTGAACGCGGTCTGGTAGATCATCAGAACCAGCGGCTTGGTCGATCCGAGCGGCCCGCCGGGATCGTTGGTGGTCATGTTGTAGACCTGGTCGAAGATGCGCAGGAAGCCGATCGAGGAGAACACCACGAGGAAGACGGTGGTGGGTTTGAGGAGCGGTAGGGTGATCTTGCGAAGGATAGCCCATTCGCCGAGCCCGTCGATCCGCGCGGCTTCGTAAAACGTGCCCGGAATGGCGCGCAGGCCCGCCATGAAGATGATGATCTGGAAGCCGAGGCCGGCCCAGATAGCCGTCACCATGATCGAGAACAGCGCCTGGTCGGTCGAGCGGATGAACGGCTGCTGCGGAATGCCGAGCATGCCGAACACGTCGTTGATGATGCCGATCGGCGGCGGCTGATAGAACCAGCGCCAGACCCAGGCCATCGCCGCGGCGGTGGTCAGGAACGGCAGGAAATACAGCGCCCGGATGAAACTGTGCATGAAGCGGACGCGATCGAGAAAGAAGGCGATCGTGAAGGCGACAACCAGACTGATCGGCGTGCCGACGATCAGGTAGGTGAACGTGTTCTTGAACACCTTCCAGAACTGCGGGTCCTTGAAGAGCTTGATATAGTTGGCGAACCCGATGAATTTCGCCGGCCGCAGCAGGTCCCAGTTGGTGAACGACAGATAGAAGGCCTGGAACGTCGGATAAAAGCGGATGATCGCGTAGAAGAGGATCGGCAGGGCAAGGAAACTCCAGACCCAGACGAGGCGCCGCGTCCGCATGGAAAAGCGGTCGCCGAAGGATGTCCCTGGGGATCCGCCGGGGCGGCCGGACGCCGCCCCCTGCTGTTCAATCGCTGCCATGACCGGCTCCGGACCTTACGGCTTGGCCGCGTCGATGATTTCCTGCTCGGCTGCGGCCGCCTGCTTGATCGAGTCCTCGACGGACTGACCCTGCAGCAGCACGCGGTTTGCCATGTCGATGGCGTTCTGGCGTTGGGCCTGCTCATCCATGAACAGGGTGGTGTGCGCGTATTCCAGGCCCTTCAGGAACGGTGCGTAGATCGGGTCCTTCAGGTTGGCCTCGGTCAGCGCAGCCGAGCGGAGCGCCGGCAGCTCGCCGACGGTCTTCAGCCAGATCTCCATGGCGGCCGGAGAGGTGATGTAGGCCAGGAACTTCTTGGACGCTTCGAGCTCCTCGCCCTTCGCCTTGGCGCTGATGCCGTTGGCGAAATAGCTGGCATAGTTGGAGCGAACGCCTTGTGCATTGGCCGGCAGCTCGGTGACGCCCCATTCGAAGTCCTTGATGCTCTTGAAGGCGCCGAGGCGGAAGGTGCCGTCGATGGTCATGCCGGCCTTGCCGCCGCGGAACGCCGCCTGGCCTTCGTCCATGAAGCCGGCCGCGCCGATCTTCTTTTCGAGCTGCAGGCTGGTGTAGAACTTCAGGGCCTTGACGCCCGCTTCGCTGTTATAGGCGACCTTCTGGTCGTTGTCGGTATAGGGAACGCCGCCGAACTGGCGGATCAGCACCTCACGCCACCACTGGTGGTCCTGGCCGCCCATGTCGAGCGTCGAACCTTCGACGAGGAGGTTTCCCGAAGCGTCGCGCTTGGCGATCTTCTGCGCGGCGGCGACATATTCGTCGAGCGTCTTCGGCGGGCTGTTCGGGTCGAGGCCGGCCTCGGTGAAGAGCTTCTTGTTGTAGAACAGGGCGAGCGAGCGCACGGCGGTCGGCAGGCCGTAATAATCGTCGCCACGCTTCATGGCCTTGACGATCGGGAAGAAGTCGCTTTCGATCTTGGCATGCGGGAAGGCATCCTTCGGCAGCGGGGCGAGGAGGCCGCCGGCGACGAACTTGTCGAGCCAGCCGTAGAACAGCTGCATCACGTCGGGACCGTTGCCGGCCATGTTGGCGGCGATCACACGCGTCTGGTAGTCGGCATAGGGAAAGGTGACCTGCTTGACCGTGATGCCCGGATTGGCCTTCTGGAACTCGGTGATCAGCTGGTCCATCGCCTTCACACGCGTCTCGAAGACATACTGCCAGTATTCGATTTCGACCGCCTGCGCGGCATTGAATGCGAATGTGCTGAAACCGGCGACGAGACCGGCGAACAAAGTTGCCTTGCGCATGTGAGCCTCCATTTGCCCCGCCGGGTGCTCCGGTCTTGGGGACTGATTGTTCCCTGCATTCGGATGCGACCGCAGCCCGACGCGTTTATTGGTTTTCGGGAGGCGAGCCTCCCTTTGACGTGCTGCGGCGCTTTGCCCCAGCCCTGCCCTTACGGTTTCCTGAGTGCGGTCTTTTGTCAATAAGATAATTTACTTGAATTATTCTATTGCCGGATGCGGTTTCCCGGCGTTATGAATTCTGCCAACCGAAGGTGGGCAAGATGACCATACACACGATCGGCACACACCCGGTGGCTATCGGCAAGAACCCTGAACGCAGCCGTGAACACAACCGCCGCGTCGTGCTGGATGTGGTGCGCCGCCACGGTTCGCTCGGCCGCGCCCATATCGCCAAGCTCACCCATCTGACGCCCCAGGCCGTCGCCAACATCGTCGACGACCTGGCAGGCGAGGGGCTGCTGATGGAAATGGGCCGGCTGAAATCCGGCCGCGGCCAGCCGCCCATCCAGTTTGCGGTCAATCCCGAAGGCGGCGCCACCATCGGCGTCGAGATCGCCGCCGACCATATGGTGACGGTGGCGCTCGATCTGTCCGGCGGGCTCAGGGCAAAGCGCATCACGCCGCTGAAGGACACTACTCCGGGGCATATCCTGCCCGCTTTCGCAGCCGAGCTTGCCGCGGTCACGGAACTGGTCGGCGCAAAGCTGCTCGGCACCGGCGTCGTCATGCCCGGTCCGTTCGAGATCGACGGCATGACCTCGGTCGGCCCGACGACGCTGCCGGGCTGGGCGGGACTCGATGCCGCCCAGGCGCTCAGCGAGGCCTGCGGCCATGCGGTGATCGTCGAAAACGACGCGACGGCGGCGGCCGTTGGCGAGCGGCTGTTCGGCGCGGGCCTCGCTATCTCCAATTTCTGCATGATCTATTTCGGCGTCGGCATCGGCCTCGGCATCATCCAGGACGGCGCGCCCTATCGCGGCGCCTTCGGCAATGCCGGCGAAATAGGCCACGTCACCGTCGTGCCGAAGGGCAGGCCCTGCCCCTCCTGCGGCCAGCTCGGCTGCCTGGAAGGTTATGTGTCGGCCTATGTGCTGAAGGAAAAGCTGAGCTGCGTCGGTATTTCCGACACCGAGTTTTCCGATCTCGAGACGCTGCACGCGGATCGCCACCCGGTCGTCGAGGAATGGATCGACGAGGCGGCGACCTATCTCGGCCCAATGGTCGCCATGCTGGAAAACATCCTCGATCCGCAGACCGTCATTCTCGGCGGCGCGCTGCCGGATGCCATTATCGAGGACATCGTCGCCCGCATGGGCAACCTGCCGACCTCGGTCGCGAGCCGCAGACAGCGCGATCTGCCCCGCGTGCTGCGCGGCCAGACGGGGCAATTGACGGCGGCGCTCGGCGCAGCCGCCCTTCCGCTTTTCGACATGGTGACGCCCAAGCTTGAAACCTCGCTTGCCGCGCTTGCCGATATTCCCGCATGACATATTGAGGAGAGTTTTCATGCTGACCGCCCGCGAACGCATCGAACGGCAAATGGCCGATCCCTCGCTCGTCCGGCTCCATCGGAAGCTTTCGCGGCTGAAGTCGACGGTCACGATGATGAACACCGGAGCCCATCCCGACGACGAGCAGAACGGTATGCTCGCCTGGTTTCGCCTCGGCCTCGGCATGCGCGTCATCATCGCCTGCTCGACACGCGGCGAGGGGGGCCAGAACGCGCTCGGCCCCGAACGTCTCGGCCCGCTCGGCGTGATACGCTCCCGCGAGCTGGAAGAGGCGGCCCGCGTAATCGACGGCGACGTCTCCTGGCTCGGCCACGGCCCCACCGACCCGGTCCACGATTTCGGCTTCTCCAAGGATGGCGACGCGACCTTCACCCGCTGGGGCGAGGCCCGCACGGTCGAGCGCCTGGTACGCGCCTACCGCATGGAACGCCCGGATATCGTCATCCCGACCTTCCTCGACGTCCCCGGCCAGCACGGCCACCACCGCGCCATGACCCGCGCCGCCGAGACGGCGATCACGCTCGCAGCCGACCCCAATGCCTATCCGGAACATTTCACCGAGGGCCTGAAACCCTGGAAGGTCGCCAAATATTACCTGCCGGCCTGGTCCGGCGGCGGCGACACCTATGACGACGAAGTGCCGCCGCCGGACACCACGGTGACGGTTGTGGCCGAGGGCCGCGATCCGGCCACCGGCGCGGACTATGACCGGATCGGCGAATGGTCGCGTTATTACCATGCCTCCCAGGGCATGGGTCATTGGCCGAAACGTCCGGAGAAGGACTGGCAGCTGCACCTGAAGCTCTCCGCCACGGGCTTACATGCCGAGCGATCCGTTCTGGAAAATCTGCCCGCATCGCTCGCAGTGCTTGCCGATATGCCTGACCTGACCGCCAATATTGCGGAAGCTCTGCGGTCCGCCGACGCCGCCATTTCCGCGGCCGTCGCAGCCTTCCCGGACCGCGATGCGATCATCGAGGCGCTCACCGAAGTCGCCGGCTGGCTGGATACGGTTGCGACCACCGCGACCCCGCGTTTCCAGGAACTGCATGGTCATCGGATCGCCCGCAAGCAGCGGGAAATCGATGCCGCGATCATCGAGGCGGCTGCGATCTTCGAACGCGCCTATGCCGATCCCTCGGTCATCTCACCCGGTGGTTCCGCCACCCTCACCGTGGAGCTCGGTGAAGGCGCGTCGGATCATTGGGTGGGTATCCGCTCCGTCCTGCCGGCGGGTGTCTCGTCTTCCGTTCAGTCGCTTGCAGGCGACGGCGTGCTGTCGTTGACCGCGGCAGCGGATGCACCGCTTTCGAGCCTTTATCTGCCTGCATGGTCGGCGCTCGGCGGCAACGGCCATGCGCATATGGAGGTTTCGGCCGAGATCGGCGGGCGGATTGCCACCGCCGCTTTCGATCTCGAAGAGCCTTTTGCGGTAACGCCTGCCCAGTCGCTGCCCCTGCTTCCGGATGCGTTGCTCGTGCCGCTCGGTACCAAGCAGACGGAATGGCCGATCAAGGCCAATCTCTCCGGCCCCAATGCGCCGGTCTCCTTCAAGACGCCCGCCGGCTGGGCAATGAAGAAGACCGATGGTGGCTGGATCGCCTCTCCGACCGATGCGGTCAAACCCGGCCTCGTCGAGCTCGAGCCTCAGATCGACGGTGATCCGGCCTTCCAGGTCACGTCGATCGCCTACCGGCATATCGGCGGCACCAGTTTCCGTGCCCCGGCCGCGCTAAAAATCCTGTCGGTCGATCTGAAACTGCCGGAAGGCGCCCGTATCGGTTATGCCGGCGGCGGTGCCGACCGCGTCGGCATGTGGCTCTCCCGCATGGGCCTCGATGTCGCCGAACTCGACGCCCAGGCGTTGTCGGATGATCTGTCGCGCTTCACCACGATCGTCGTCGGTATCTTCGCCTTCGGCACCCGCAAGGACCTCGCCGCTGCGACCGAGCGCCTGCACCGCTTCGTCGAAGAGGGCGGCCACCTCGTGACCCTGTATCACCGGCCGAGCGATGGCTGGGATCCGAACGAGACCCCGGTCCGCCGCATCGAGATCGGCTCGCCGTCGCTGCGCTGGCGGGTGACCGATCCGAGGGCCGAAGTCACCGTGCTTGCGCCGGACCATGTTCTGCTCAAGGAACCGAACATCATCGGCCCGGAAGACTGGCTGGGATGGGACAAGGAACGCGGCCTCTATTTCGTCTCCCGCTGGGATGATGCCTATGAGCCGCTGCTCGCCATGCACGATGCCAACGAACAGCCGCTCAAGGGCGCGCTGATCTCCGCTGCCATCGGCAAGGGACGACACACCCATACCAGCCTCGTGCTGCATCACCAGCTCGACAAGCTCGTGCCCGGCGCCTTCCGGCTGATGGCGAACCTCGTACAGCCGGCGTGAGCACGGAGGCAGTCCCCGAAACGGACCGGGAGCGGGCTTCGAACGCCCGCATAGGCATCGGCTGGCTGCTTCTCGACATGACGCTGGTCTCCGGCGGCATGACGGCGCTGGTGAAGGCGCAAGGGTCGACCTATCCGGCCTTCCAGCTCGTCTTCATCCGGGCGATGATCGGGCTCCTGTTCATCCTGCCGCTGATCTGGCGACATCGCGCCGAGATGCGTCGGGTCAAGCATCCGTGGCGCAACATTTTTCGCATTTCCTGCAATGCGGTGGCGCTGACCAGCAATTTTCTCGCCATCACGATGCTGCCGCTCGCGATGGTCAATGCGGTCGGTTTTTCCCGGCCGCTGATCACCATGGCCATGGCGGTCGCGATGCTCGGCGAGACGGTGAGCCGCATCCGCTGGCTCGGCGCCGGCCTTGCCTTCATCGGCGTGCTGATCGTCATGGCGCCCGGCACGTCGAACTTCGATATCGAGGTGCTTGTGGTCCTGGTTTCGGTCGTCTTTGGTTCGCTGGCGATCATCCAGACCCGGGCGTTGAAGGACGAGAACACTACCGTGATGATGGTCTTCTACACGGTCGGCCTCGCGGTCATCACCGCCGTGCCGGCCGTCTTCACCTGGAAGCCGGTCATGCCCTTCGACTGGATCCCGCTGCTCGGCATCGGCTTCCTCGCCCAGCTCGGGCAATATTGTTTCCTGCGCGCCTATCGGATCGCCGATGCCAGCGTGCTCGCGCCCGTCGGTTACCTCTCGATCGTTTTCGTCACCGTCACCGGCTACGTCTTCTTTGGCGAGGTGCCGGAGGTGAGGGTGGTGATCGGCGTGATCATCATCCTGGCCGCGCTGCAAGGCGCAGCCTGGCTCGACCGCCGCCGCAGCCAGGCGCTGAGTAAGGCTGCCTGAGCGAAGGCCTCCTTGAGCGGAGGCCTGCCGGGCAAAGGGATGTGATGCGATGTGAACGTCATCGGACTATGATTGCCGAACTTTATCCGCTTCCGCCTGTCTCGCAGGAACAGGAGGTGCTCATGGTCGCTCTGATGTTCATTCTGAGCAATCGTGGGAGCCAAGCTCTATGGTTTGGATGAGATGTGTTGGAGCGAACTGGGGATTCTCATGAAACCGAATAGTCTGGACTCGAATCTTCCGAGGCTCCAAGATATAGCGATTCAAATCGCGAAGAGTCTCATATGCACCTTTGCTTTATCGATGAAAGTGGGACTCCGCCATCCAAGCCAAATCCTAACCAGCCGTATTTTACTCTAGGCGCGGTAGTCATTCGAGACGAGGATTGGCAAAACATCGCAAAGGTAATTCGGGGCTTTTCAACACGGCACAGGCTTCGTGGTGAACTGAAATGGCGGTACTTCTCGCCTCACAACTCCTCAGCAGAAAACCCGATGCTCGGAAAAGCGCAGAGGAGAGGAAGGCTTTGAGTCTTGAGCTCGCGGATATTGTCTCCAAGAGCCCGCTCACCATTATCGCCTGCGTGACAGACATCGGTGCCGCCTTTGAGTATGCTTCCGTAAGCAACCAGCGAGAACTCTATCATTTCGCCTACAAGCCGCTGACTGAGCGCTTTCAATACTTCCTTCAGGACCACAAGAGTGTGGGTATTATCATCGCAGATCACCGGGGGAGAGATGATGATAGGCTGTTTCGGGCACACCACGATACGCTGATTGCAAAACCGGGGAACACGGTCTCTGGATATAGCCGGCTCATTGAGGGTCTTTTTCTTCAGGACTCGTGCCATTCGATTGGCATCCAGCTAGCTGACTTCGCGGCCGGCGCTATCCATCGAGCTTACTCGACAAAAGATAGCGAGTTAGCGAAGATCATCCGGCCACGTATTCGGGCCAAGTCTGACGGATCCGTGGCGGGTCACGGTATTGTTCATCACCCGCGAGAGCGCTTTAGGCCGAATCTGGAAAGAAAGTAGACGCCGGGCGAGACCGTAGTCTCGACGCCATAAATGTCAGGCTCCCGAGCGCATTTTAAGATATATACGCAAGCTGCTGAATCTTCAAGGAATCGTATTCTAAAGTGGATCAGAAGCTTGAGCTATAGTGAATCACTATTTCACCAAAACCGAATGAGTAGGGAACCGGACCGCTTCCAGCGTAGAACTAAACGCAATTTAGTTGCGAAAAGATTTGGTGGAGCTAAGCGGGATCGAACCGCTGACCTCTTGCATGCCATGCAAGCGCTCTCCCAGCTGAGCTATAGCCCCATCAGGGTGGTCCGGTATTTTCCGGTCCTGGGAACTCCCGCAGGACGCTTGTTGAGCGCTGCCCCGTTGGAGTGGCGGCTTATTACTTCCGGTTTACGGAGAGTGCAAGCCGTATTTTGTGCGCCCGGCAATTTTTATTGAATTGCCGGGCGTTAACTTGGGTATCGGATCAGACTTCGTCGTCGTCGCCGGTCACGCCGATGATGCCGGACATGTCGTCGTCGTCTTCATCTTCGTCGGCTTCCAGGAAGGTATCGTCGTCGTCATCGCCGATATCGACATCGTCGTCATCGCCGATATCCGGGATATCGTCGCCGCTGGCTGCCTCGTCGCCCTCTTCGAGCGAGACGAGTTCGACTTCCGGATTTTCGGTATCGACTTCCTGGACGTCTTCTTCCTCGGCCTGTTCCATCTTCTTGGCGGCGCTGTGCTCCTCGAAGAAGGACAGCGGCCAGGATTTGCCGGAATAGGGAGAAACGACCGGATCGCGGTTCAGGTCGTAGAATTTCTTGCCGGTATCGGGGTCGGTTCGCTTGGTTCCGAGTTCCGCTTTTGCCACAGTCAGAGCCTCATGGGATGGCCGAATAGTTCGGCGCGCCGCTTGTATCGCGGCTTTATAGGGTGAAAATCTAAGCCGGTCCCCATAAGGCCTGCGCTCTTTGATGTCAAAGACAAACTTTTCATGGACCGCATAAGAGCGAAAGCGGTGACCGGTCGAAGGCTTTATGTTAGTCACGACGAGAAATTCCCGCCGCAAAGGGCCGGCCTCGCCGTCTCTCCGGTCGGGAATGACAAGAGGTTGAAAAACATGTACCAGCCGCCGCATTTTCGCGAAGAGGATTTCGGAACTCAGCATGCGCTGATCCGTGCCCATCCGCTCGGTCTGCTGGTCACATCCGGGGCGATTCGGGAAGCATGAGTTTGACGTCCAAGCCAGCAATCGTCATCGCCATCGACGGTCCCGCAGCCGCCGGCAAGGGCACGCTCTCGCGGCAAATTGCCGACGCCTACGGTTTTCACCACCTCGACACCGGGCTGACCTATCGCGCCACCGCCAAGGCGCTTCTCGATGCCGGCCTGCCGCTCGATGATGAGGAGGTCGCCGGGAAGATGGCGGGTGAGGTCGAACTTGCCGGGCTCGATCGCGATATACTGTCCGCCCATGCGATCGGCGAGGCGGCCTCGAAAATCGCGGTCATGCCGTCGGTCCGCCGGGCTCTGGTCGAGGCGCAGCGTGCCTTTTCCCTGAGGCGGCCCGGAACGGTGCTCGACGGCCGTGATATCGGCACAGTCGTCTGTCCCGATGCGCCGGTGAAGCTCTATGTCACCGCGTCGGCGGATGTGAGGGCAAGGCGCCGTTACGACGAGATCGTCGGCAAGGGCGGCGAGGCGGATTACGGTGCGATCTTCGCCGACGTGGAGAAACGCGATGAACGCGACATGGGCCGGTCCGACAGTCCTCTGAAGCCCGCCGACGATGCGCACTTGCTTGATACCTCGGAAATGAGTATAGAGGCCGCGTTTCGGGCAGCGAAGACCATCATCGACGCCGCCCTGAAGAGACAATCGAATTAGAATAGAATAGCCCGAGGTTCGGTCCCCGCGCCGGATTGCCTCCCCCGGATCATTCCGATGAGGGAGGCGGACCTGAACATTGGGCATGTGCAACACGAACCACCGGCGCTGTATGGGCCCGTATCGGGTACCTCAGGAGATTTCATGGCAGTATCTAACCCCACGCGGGAGGACTTCGCAGCCCTCCTCGAAGAATCCTTCGCTACCAACGATCTGGCTGAAGGCTACGTCACCAAGGGTCGCGTCACCGCGATCGAAAAGGACATGGCAGTCGTTGACGTCGGCCTCAAGGTCGAAGGCCGCATCGCGCTCAAGGAATTCGGCGCCAAGGGCAAGGACGGTTCGCTGAAGGTCGGCGACGAAGTCGAAGTTTACGTCGAGCGCATCGAAAACGCGCTGGGCGAAGCAGTTCTGTCGCGCGAGAAGGCTCGCCGCGAAGAGAGCTGGGTCAAGCTCGAACTCAAGTTCGAAGCTGGCGAGCGCGTTGAAGGCGTCATCTTCAACCAGGTCAAGGGTGGCTTCACCGTCGATCTCGACGGCGCCGTTGCCTTCCTGCCGCGCAGCCAGGTCGACATCCGTCCGATCCGCGACGTCACCCCGCTCATGCACAACCCGCAGCCCTTCGAAATCCTCAAGATGGACAAGCGCCGCGGCAACATCGTTGTTTCGCGCCGCACGGTTCTCGAAGAGTCCCGCGCCGAGCAGCGTTCTGAAATCGTTCAGAACCTCGAAGAAGGCCAGGTTGTTGACGGCGTCGTCAAGAACATCACCGATTACGGTGCGTTCGTTGACCTCGGCGGCATCGACGGCCTCCTGCACGTCACCGACATGGCATGGCGCCGTGTGAACCATCCGTCGGAAATCCTGTCCATCGGCCAGCAGGTCAAGGTACAGATCATCCGCATCAACCAGGAAACCCACCGCATCTCGCTCGGCATGAAGCAGCTCGAGTCGGATCCGTGGGATGGCATTGCCGCCAAGTATCCGGTCGGCAAGAAGATTTCCGGTACGGTCACGAACATCACCGACTACGGTGCATTCGTCGAGCTGGAGCCGGGCATCGAAGGCCTCATCCACATTTCTGAAATGTCCTGGACAAAGAAGAACGTTCATCCCGGCAAGATCCTGTCCACGACGCAGGATGTTGACGTGGTCGTTCTCGAAGTCGATCCGTCCAAGCGCCGTATCTCGCTTGGCCTGAAGCAGACGCTCGAAAATCCGTGGCAGGCATTTGCCTACTCACATCCGGCCGGCACTGAAGTCGAAGGCGAAGTCAAGAACAAGACCGAATTCGGCCTGTTCATCGGCCTCGAAGGCGATGTTGACGGCATGGTCCACCTCTCCGACCTCGACTGGAACCGTCCGGGCGAACAGGTCATCGAGGAGTTCAACAAGGGCGACGTCGTCAAGGCTGTCGTTCTCGATGTGGACGTCGACAAGGAGCGCATCTCGCTCGGCATCAAGCAGCTCGGCAAGGACTCGGTCGGTGAAGCCGCCGCTTCCGGCGAACTTCGCAAGAATGCCGTCGTCTCGTGCGAAGTCATCGCCGTCAACGACGGTGGTGTAGAGGTTCGTCTCGTCAACCACGAAGACATCACCTCGTTCATCCGCCGCAACGACCTGGCACGCGATCGTGACGATCAGCGTCCGGAGCGTTTCTCGGTTGGCCAGGTCTTCGATGCCCGCGTCGTCAACTTCTCCAAGAAGGACCGCAAGGTCATGCTGTCGATCAAGGCTCTCGAGATCGCAGAAGAGAAGGAAGCAGTTGCTCAGTTCGGTTCGTCCGACAGCGGCGCTTCGCTCGGCGACATCCTCGGTGCCGCTCTGAAGAATCGCGGCAGCAACGAGTAATCGAAGCTTCTCTGAGAATCAAAAACCGCCGGATGCAAGTCCGGCGGTTTTTTCATGCGCAGTTTATGGATTGAATTTACGTCCAGCCGGCCATGCGCCAGTAGAGGTCGTTGGCCCGGTCTGCATCTTCGACGGCTTCCTTCGAAGCGCCGTCGCTCTCGTCGTCCTGGGCGGGGTCGTCGTCCGGGTGTTCTTCGCCGAACGCCTGCTCGCCGGCCGAATGCTGCTGTTCGCCGTCTTCGTCGGTCTCCGAAATCGCCTTGGTCTTGCGCTCCTCGGGGTCCCGCTCGCGCTCTTCCGGCGGATAGGCGACGTAGGGCAGGGCAACACCTTCGCGAAAGGCATGCGGCATGGCGATCGGGAGAGCGAGCTGTTCGGCGAGTTCCGTCGCGGCCGTGGCCTGGCTGCTTGCGTTCGCGGAAGGACCGGTCGTGCTGCCCGTTAACCCGGTGCTGGCCGGCTCATCGGTGGCCGGCGGCACGGATTTCGCCGCGGCGGCACTCGCTGCCTCGTTCGCCTGCATGGCGGATTTTCCGAAAAGCTCCTTGTCGGTCAGTTGCTGCAGCGCCTGCTGTTCCGGCAATTGCCTTGCCGCAACCGGCAGGCCCTCGAGAAGTTCGCTGGTGGCCTCGGCAAGCACTTCCGCGAGCCATACGGTCGTCGCCCCATTCGCCATCTTCTCAGCGTTCGGCCCGCGAACGCCGTTTTGCTGTTCGAGGCCGCGCTGGGAAAGCCGGGCCAGGGCCGGACCATCGTAAAACACGGGTTGAGACATGCGCCGATCGCCGGCGGCGGCGCTTGCGGTTTGCCGGCCGTCGTCCGGGCGCGCCGGGGATGGGTTCTCCGTTGTCTCGTCGGCACGAGCGGCTGCAATTTCCGGCATCTCGCTCTCCGGGAGCTCGACCGCTCCCTGCGCGGATACCGACACGGATGCCGCGTCGAGATCGTTCTCGACGCTCATCTGAGATGCATTGTTGTCGGTTGGCGTCGGCAGGGCCTCGGCTTCCGCCGAAAGCATGGTCGGATCTGGAGTGGTGCTGGACGTTGCCGTCGAAACACGCGGTACATCCGGGTCCTGGGTATCCGCATTCGAGGCCATAACCTCAGGCGACGCTCCGTCGATCGCAGTTTCGGCGCCGGGTTGCGCGGCTTGGCCCTTGGCCTCTGGCGTGGGCGCGGGCACCGAAGCCTGGCCGGGTGCTGATGGCGCAGCATTTGCCGGCTGCGGCAAGGTGCTCGGCACCTGTTCCGCCCCGGCATTCTGCCGGTAGGAGCTGACGACGGCCTTTGCCACGAGGTCGCGCTCGAGCAGCTGCGCGGTCTCCAGCTGTATGGCGACGCGGGCGGCTTCGGGACCTGCCGGATTGTTGAGGATTTCAGTGAGCAGGCGCAGCGAAATGCCTTTGACGAGCTGGTTGAGCGTGCGCTCGAGGGCCACCTTTTCGGCCGGGTTCATCGCCTTGACCGCCTCGGAAAGGCGTTGGGCATAATCCGACAATGCCTCGCCTTCGCGGCGTGGGACCTTGATCAGCCTGCCGATGGTTTCGGCGAAGATGGAAAAACCCTGGGCGAGCTGGAGCTGCGCCGAAAGCGAAAGGATATCCAGCCGGCCTGCCGACATCGGCGAGGAACCGATCAACCCGCTATTCGCCGCGGTATTGGCCATGTCGATCCGCTGGCGCAGCATCGGTTGTTGCGACGGTGTCTGATAGTCGACGAATGAACTGGTACGAACCGGGGGCAGCATCGTCCGCTCCAATGTCTGATAGAGACGATAGGACAGCTCGGCTGAACGGGTTCTTGTCTTTTCGCAACGAGCGGCGTTGCGACCGGAACGCCTCATGGCGTCGCCAGTGCCGATACACAGATATGACTGTGGGGCAAAAAGGTTAACAACTCGCTAACGGGCTCCGCCTTCCGCTGGCAGCTCAGCGAAAATGATCCATTCCGATGCAGATGGGGGTGGGGCTGGGGGTTATTGCACTGTCACGCAGCCAACTTCTTCTTCAACAATTCATAGATGCCGATCTCGTCCATATGCACCGGCACAATGTCGGCATAGGATTGGTCGGCGTTCTCGGCTGCGAGCTCTTCGATCGCTTTCGCCGCCATTTCATTGGTCGGCGCTTCGTTTTCCGCCAGCACGGCGTCGGAGGCTTCGTCCTTGCTGGAGCTATCGTCGGAAACGAGGCTGTCGGCAGCGTCGCCGGTATCGGAACCGGCGGCCTGTTCAGCGGCTGCGGCAAACAGGGCCAGTAGCGCTGTATCGTCCACGGATGCCGTGTCGGTCGCGCCATCGGCAGCCGGTTCGGCATTCGCCTTGTCGTTCTTCTTTTCGATGACATCCTGGATTTTCTGGATGTCTTCGAGTTTCTTACCGGCTTCGGCCGCCTCGATGTCGGCCTGGCGCTCGGCGCGCGTTTCGGCATCTTCGACACGGGTCGGATCGTAGCCCTGCGGACCGAGCTTCAGCTCTTCGAGCGTCTTCGGATCGGCGACATCCTCGAGCCGCTGCACGACGCGCTGGACTTCCGTGTCGAGCTTGCCGCCATTGGCCTTCCGGTTGAGGCCGTCCATCAGGCGCTGGTTGTCGTCGCCGTAAGGGTTCTTGATCGCCGAGAGCAGCGTGTCCATCGAGATGCCGATGTCTTCGAGGCCGAGATCTTCGACGAGTTCGCCGATCTCGTCCGGCATCATCTCTTTCAGCGCGTCTTCCAGCGCTCTTCCGAGCTTGTAGGACGAGCGCGCTTCGTCGGTATCGATGCCGAGCTTGACAGCCAGGCGGTCGACGAGTTCGATCTTCAGTTCATTGGGGTCTGTCTTGGTGACGCCGAAAAGGGCGGAGGTGATCTTGTCACGGGCGCGCCGGGCGTCTTCGCTGGCGCTGATACGGGCTTCGGTAACCGGGTCGCTCTTCTTGCCGGTCCGCTGCTCTTCGTCCTTCTTGCGTTGCTCCTCGATGCTGTCGAGCATCGACTGCATCATATTGGTCGCGGCAAGCCCATAAGTCTGCTGGGTAGGAAGCAACATGGCCCGAAATCCGGTCTCGTCGAGAGGTATACCGCGGGCAAAATTAGATTCGAACAGTTAACGGAAGGTTACTGGACAACTAGAGGTCATGCCGCTCTTTCTCAGATTCGGGCGGCCGCGGCTTCACCACCAGCGTCACCAGCACAAAGCTCACATAGAGAAGCAGATACCAAGACCCGAGCTTGCCGAACGATACGACGTGCCAAGTCTTCTGTGTCGGATAGATCCAAGTGCCCGTCAGCGTTCCGATATTCTCGGCAAGCCACAGGAAGGTCGAGGAGAGAAACGCTGCAAGCACTAGCGGCATCCGCAAAGTTGTCTTGTCGGTGGTGAAATGGATGTTCACCCGCCAGAACACGATCACGGTCGCCGCAAACAGAAGATACCGGATGTCCGGCAGAAAATGATGGCTGAAGAAATTGGCGTAAATGGCGATTGCCAGAAAGCCGGTCTGCCACATTGGCGGATAGTGGCTGAAGCGCATGTCGAAGATGCGGATCGTGCGGGCCATGAAGGAGCCGACCGCGGCATACATGAAGCCGGAAAACAACGGCACGCCACCGATCTGAAGAAGTGATGTTTCCGGATAGGCCCATGACCCCATACGGACCTTGAATATTTCCATCACGGTTCCTGTGACGTGGTAGACGAGAATAACTCTGGCTTCGTCCCAGCTTTCCATCCTGAAGCGCAGGAATAAGATCTGGATTGTCAGGGCAGCGAGGAAGAGGAAATCGTAGCGATGGACCGGCCAGCCCGGTTGCCAGATGACTTTGGTGACGAGCAGCAGCGCTAGCATGGTCGCTGCGAACAGGCAGGCCCAGGCCTGTTTCAGCCCGAACAGGAGGAATTCTGAAAGCCACCATGGAAGCGGCGCCAGTGCCCCACGAATAAGAATTCGCAGCGGCTCGAGATAAGGCCCCGTCTCGTGGGCCGCCGGACGTTCGCGATAGCCTTGATCCATCCGCCGTCAGCCCGTCAGCTATGGGCGAAGATATCGGCCTCTTCCCAGCCCAGCAGGTCCAGCTTCGCCCGCGTCGGCAGGAATTCGAAACAGGCCTGGGCGAGTTCGGCGCGCCTGTCGCGCACCAGGCGGTAGGTCAGCTTGTCGCGGAGCGCATGCAGGTGCAGCACGTCGGAGGCCGCATACTCCAGCTGCGCCGGCGAAAGGACCTCGGCTGCCCAGTCGGATTGCTGCTGCGCCTTGGAAACGTCGACATCCAGCATTTCCTTCAGATTGTCCTTCAGTCCGTGCCGGTCCGTGTAGGTGCGGGTCAGCCGCGAGGCGATCTTGGTGCAGAACACTGGCGTCGTGGTCACACCGAACGTATGGAAGAGAACGGCGATATCGAAGCGGCCGTAGTGGAAGATCTTCTGGCGCGTCGGATCAGCAAGCATGGCGACGAGGTTTGGAGCCTCGTTCTGCCCGGCGGCGATGCGGATCACGTCGGCGGAACCGTCCCCGGGCGAAAGCTGCACGACGCAAAGCCGGTCGCGGCGGGGCACGAGGCCTAGGGTTTCCGTATCGATGGCGATCGCCCCCGTATAACGCGCCGCATCCGCCGCCGGAATATCGCCTTCGTGATACCTGATCTCTGCCATGTCCGTCTCCATCGTCTGTCTGCCGCGAATTCGCTATAAACCACGTTTTTCCCGAGCGATATGGTGATCTTAAGGGGGCTGCGCTGCAGGGGGCCAAAAGTTTCGCTGAGCGATCGGACCGGCCTCGGGCATTTGCTCAGCTCTGCACTCAGCGCATTGCTGCATTGCGGCAGGATGGGTTGGCGTGATTAAACGATTAGCCTATATCTTTGGTCATCGAGCGACGCACTCCTCCTCCCAGTGTTGCTCGATACGGATCGACGACATCCTCCTCCTCCCAGTTGTCGATCAAGTTTAAAGCCTGGCGCACCCTCCTCCCGCGCCAGGCTTTTCCCGTTTCTGGAGCAGGCTTTCTCCTTCAAAACATTGCTTTTTGCGCGGCCGCCGAGTTCTTCCTACTGGTGGCGCGCGGCCTCGGCTTTCTGACCGGCCAGACGCCGGCAGCGGGTTCCGGGCCTAGACCAGCGCCTTGATCGCCGAAATCACCTCGTCCTCGACATCGAGCCCCTGCTCGATCGCCCTCCGACGCGCGTTCTGGCCGCGCCGTCCGGGCAGGCGCACACCTTCTTCGGAAGCCATCTCGTGGGCGAGTTCGGCGATCCGCTCCGCAGCCGAAGCCGTGCTTGCGGAAGGATCGATGACAATAAGCGTCTGACCGACCGAGGGCGGCGGACCTTTCTCGTCCATGAACGAGCTTGCCTCGTAGGAGAAGTTCGATCCGGTGAGGCCAGCCGAGAGAATTTCCACCATCAGCGCCAGCGCCGCACCCTTGGCACCGCCTGAGGGCGCCATCAGGCCCTTGTGGGCCGCGTGCGGATCGGTGGTCGGCTTGCCGTCGGCGTCGAAGGCCCAGCCTTCCGGAATGCTCTCGCCCTTCTGGCGCGCCGCCATGATCTTGCCGGCGGCGACGGTCGAAAGCGCGAGATCGATGACCAGCGGCTCTTCGCCGGCGACCGGTGTCGCAAAGGCGATCGGATTGGTGCCGAACAGTCGCTTCCTGCCGCCCCAGGCTGCCATGGAGGCCGGCGCATTGGCAAACATCAGCGCCACGAGCCCCTGCTCGGCAAACCGTTCCACGGTCAGCGCCATGACGCCCGCATGGTGGGAGCGATGGATGGCGCCAAGCGCAATGCCCTGTTCCCGGGCGATTTTCGGAAGCTCGGCGACTGCGATATCGAAGGCCGGGTAGGCGTAACCGAGCGCCGCATCGACGACAAGCACGGCCGGGCGCGGCCGGGTAGCGATGGGTCTCGCCTGCCCGTCGACCTTGCCGGTGCGTGCCTGGCCGATATAGGCGGGAACGCGGCGCAGGCCATGACCGTACTGCCCGGCAGCTTCCGCATGCACGAGCGCATGGGCGACGGATCGGGCGGTCTCGGCAAGAACGCCATTGGCTTCAAAAACGCTCTGTACCAGCGTTTCGGCTTCATTCAGAGTAATATGCATGCAGGAGATCCAGGTGAGTTCAGTGTCGAACACCGCGAGGAAATCAAGCGGTTATTCGCACTTTACCGGCTGGCTGAGTGAACTTGCAACACCCGAAGGCGGCGCAGGGATGGGCGAAGCACGCCGGACTGCCGATGCGACATAGTCATCGATAGACGAGTTGCCCGACGATCCCGCGACCGCCACGTTGCTGATGTTGCCACCGCCGTCGAAGCTGAAACGGACCGTCACGACGCCAGTTCCGTTGCCGGGGCATTTGCGGGCATATCGAGCAATCTTTGTCCGCACACGCGTCATCCACTGCTGCGGGGAGACCGACGAAGAGAAGAGGCTCGTGGAATTCTGGCTGGCGGCGGTGCGGTCCGATTGCCTGGCCTGGATCTTCGCCTCGGCCATGTCCGGACGGGCCTGCTGCTGTTGCTTCGGCTTCTGGACCTTCTTCACCGGCTCCTTTCTGGGCTCCGGCTTTTTCGGCTGTTCCGGCGGCTTTTCCGCGACAGGCGGCGGCAGAGGCCGCATCGCCGGCAACGGCACTTCGACATTTTCCAGCGCCGCCGTCATCTGTTCGTCGATCGGCTTGATCTCCTCGATCGGTTCCGGCGGCAGTTCGGGGATGGTTTCGGTAACCTGGGGCTCCGGCTCCGGTGGCGGTTCCACCACGGGCGGCTGCACCGGTTCAGGCTCGACCGGCTCGGCGACTTCCTGCGGCGGCGGCTCGACCGGCTGCTCGACGGGTTCGGCAACGGGCTCCGGCTGCGGTTCCTCGACCGGCTGGGTCTGATCGCTCACCACCTGTTCCTGCTCCTGCATGTCAGGAGAAATCTGCTCTTCCTCGGTATTGGCGGCTTCCGGCTCCGGCGCGAGCTCGATCATGATCGCCGCCGGTGGTGCGTTTTCGGCAAGCACCTCCGGTTGTTCGCGCATCAGATAGGCCGCAGCGCCGAAATGCACCGTCAGCATCAGCAGTCCGGCAGCGCCCCACAGCGCCAGCTCGCCGACGCGTCCGCCCGGACCTGTCTGCGAGACGACGAGGCTCATGGATTGCCTCCGGTCGCCGGAACGGCGGGTGCGGCCGCAGGAGCGTTTCCAGCGGCTGGCGCGGCCGGTGCCGGCAATGTTTCTAGTCCGACAAGCGCGATCTTGAGGTAGCCGGAATCGCGCAGCAGATTCATGACCTCCATGAACTGGCCGTAATCGACTGCCTTGTCGGCGCGCAGGAACACGCGGGTGTCCTTCTTGCCCCCCGTGACCCGGTCGAGGGTCGCCGCGAGCTGCTCGCGCCCCACCGCGTCATTGCCGATATTGAGGCTCAGGTCTTCCTTGACCGTCAGGTAGAGCGGCTCGTCCGGTCGCTCCGTGGGCTTTGCGGTCGAGGCGGGAAGATCGACATTGACGTCCACGGTCGCCAGCGGCGCCGCCACCATGAAGATGATCAGCAGCACCAGCATGACGTCGATGAACGGCGTCACGTTGATCTCGTGGTTTTCGGAAAGCTCGTCGCCGTGCTGTTCGCGGATGCCGCCGGCCATGTCAGCCTCCTGCCACCAGCGAGACCGGCGCCTTGCGGCTGCCCGGGGGAACCTTGCGGAAATCGAGGTCGCGGCTCACCAGTCGTTCCACCCCCGCCGCGGCATCCGCCAGCAGCTGCCGGTAACCGGTGATCGAACGGGCGAAGACGTTGTAGATGACGACCGCCGGAATGGCCGCAACGAGGCCGATCGCGGTCGCCAGCAGCGCTTCGGCGATGCCGGGCGCGACCACGGCGAGGTTGGTGGTCTGTGATTCCGAAATGCCGATGAAGGCGTTCATGATGCCCCAGACCGTGCCGAACAGGCCGACGAACGGAGCCGTCGAACCGATCGTCGCAAGCACGCCGGTGCCGCGCGACATGCGCCGGCCGGCATAGGCCTCGATGCGGGATAGCGCCGATCCGACCCGTTCCTTCACGCCGTCGCCATGGGCATGGTCGAGGGCTGCTTCCGAAAGCTGCATTTCTTCTGCCGCGGACCGCAGCATCAGCGCGGCGGGACCGCCGCGGCTACCGGCCGCGCCGACGGCTTCCGAAAGCGTGCGGGAGGTGCGAATGATCTTCAACGTTCGCGCGGCGCGGGCGCGGGCGCCGGCAAGCTCCAGCGTCTTCGCGAGCCAGACCGTCCAGGTAACCAGCGAAGCAAACGCAAGCCCGATCATCACCCCTTTGACGACCCAGTCGGCCGCCATGAACATGCCCCAAGGCGAAAGGTTGTGCGGCAGGTCCGAACGCTGCTCAGGTTCCAGGAATTGCGTGAACATGTCGATCGGCTGGCGTGCCCCCGGTGCCTGCGTGGGTGATTGGGTCGGCGCCTGGGCCGGGCTGGTAGGCGCGGGCTGGGCGCTGTTGCTCGGCGGCGCTTGCGTCGGGACGGCGGGCTGCGGAGCAGAGGCTTCCGGCTGAGGAGCAGCGGGATTGGTCGGCTGCGCGGCGGGCGGTACCGCAGTCGGCGAGGCTGCCGGCTCGTTCGGCACCGTGCGGGAGGTTGTCGGCGCTGCCTGCGCGGCAGGAGTGGGGGGCGCCTGGGTCGGCTGTGCACCGGAAGGTGAGGTCGCCTGCGGCGAGGGCGGTGCTTGCGTCGACGCATCCGGTGCGGGCGTCTGTGCCATCACCGTCGAAGCCGTCAGCAACACGGCCGCGAGAACGATCGGGAACCGGCTCCTGATTGGCTGGCGCATCGAAAAGGCGGGCTTCAGGGCAGCAGGCATGGCAGGCGATACTCCGGACTGTTCGGCATCGCGGACGGCGCCCGCGGACGCTGGTCGACAATGACGGAAACGGGACACCGGAACGCCGCCGGCGACTGCCGCCGGGTTCGCGATGTTGCAGCTACCGGATAATAAACATGAGTAGAAATGGCAACTAATAAATCTGCGGGATGCCGATCAAATTTATGCGTGTCGGGGCAATTGCCCCGTTCGCGCATGGGATAAGCGTTCCGTTACCCGGAGAACAGGGCGGTCGAACGCGATTAGCGCGCCAACCAGCCGCCATCGACCGGCAGCACGACACCATGCACATAGTCGGATGCCAGCGAGGCGAGGAATACGGCGGCTCCGCCGAGTTCTTCCGGCTGGCCCCAGTGTCCGGCGGGAATACGGCTGAGGATCGCCGCGTTACGGTCCGGATCGTCGCGCAACGCCTCGGTGTTGTTGGTCGAGAAATAGCCGGGCGCAATGGCATTGACGTTGATGCCCTTGCCTGCCCATTCGCAGGCAAGCAGCCTGGTCAGGCCGGCAAGACCGCTCTTCGAGGCCGTATAGGAAGGGATGCGGATGCCGCCCTGGAAGGAGAGCAGCGAGGCGATATTGACGATCTTGCCGCCCTTGCCCTCGGTAATCAGCCGGCGTGCAAACGCCTGGGAGAGAAAGAACACCGTCTTCAGGTTCACGTCCATCACCGCATCCCAGTCGGCCTCGCTGAAATCGATCGCGTCGGCCCGGCGGATGATCCCGGCATTGTTGACGAGGATGTCGGCACGCCCGGTCCATGCGACCGTTTCGCTGATGATCCGATCGACCGGTTCGAGCGTCGAAAGGTCTGCCTGGATCGCAAGGCTACGACCGCCCGCCGCGCTGACCGCGGCTTCCGTCTCGGCCATCGAGGAGCGTCCGACCAGCGCCACATCCGCGCCGGCCTGCGCCAGCGCCACGGATATTGCCTGGCCAAGGCCCGTATTGGCGCCGGTGACGATCGCCGTCTTACCCGTCAGGTCGAATGAAATCGGCATGGTGTCCTCCTCGGAAACTGAAAATGCGGATATGGGTAGATGCTTACCGTCGGGAACCCTCCGATAGAAGCTGAAAATTTTTGCCATGTTCTCCCGGCACTGGTGGGGACGCAGGTTCAACGGTCAGAGCCAGCCTTTGTGCGTCCATCCGGACGCGCCGGGCGCCACCGGATCCGCCACGGGGCGGCGGATCAAGCCGCGAACAAAGAATATGAATTTGTTTGCAGTCTCGTCGTCGGGAAAGATGCGTCGCGGCAGCAGGACCGCTCCGTCGGTGTGGAGAAGCAAAAGCCAGCCATCAAGCTCGACGATTTCCTCAAGACCCCTCGCATCGAGTTCCACGGTCATGCCATCGGCATGCGAACGAAGTGCCGTGGCGTCAGTCGTGGCGCTGACATGATAGACGTCGCGCTCCTCTTGCCGGATGGTCGGCGCCAAAAGCGCCGCACCGCGGGGTTTTGTCATCAGCAAGATCAGAAAGAGGAGCCCCGCGATGGCAGAAAGCGAAGGCATGCTGCCATTGATCAGGCTCCCTTCCCACTCGTCCGAGAGCCATCTGAGAACGTCATCGATATATGTCATTGCAATGAAGATGACGAACGGCGCGAAAAGAAGGGTTGACATCAGGAGCGTCCCGACGAGGCGCGGTCGGCCGGGTCGTTTGCTCTCCTGGTACCGGACGAGAGATTCAGTCCCCGCGGCCAGTTCCTCACGAGAAACCGAATACTCAAAATGCCAGGAGCCGCCCGTGAATGTCACGGACGGCTCCTGTAATTGTTCGGGCTGTTCGCCGGTCACAGCGTGCGCGTGATATGCTCCACGCGGAAGCATTCGATGACGTCGCCTGCGCGCATGTCTTCGTAATTCTCGAACGCCATGCCGCATTCCTGACCCATCGGCACTTCGCTGACTTCGTCCTTGAAGCGCTTGAGCGTCTTGAGCTTGCCTTCGTGGACGACGACGTTGTCGCGGATAAGGCGGACGCCCGCTCCACGCTCGACCTTGCCCTCGACGACACGGCAACCGGCGACCTTGCCGACCTTGGTGATGTTGAACACTTCCAGGATCTCGGCATTGCCGATGAAGGTTTCGCGGCGTTCCGGAGACAGGAGGCCCGACATCGCCTGCTTCACGTCATCCACCAGGTCGTAGATGATGTTGTAGTAGCGGATCTCGAGGCCTTCGCGTTCCGCAGAGGCACGTGCCTGCGGGTTGGCGCGGACGTTGAAGCCGATGATCGCCGCGTTAGATGCCTCGGCGAGCGAGATATCCGATTCGGTGATGCCGCCGGCACCCGAATGAACGATGCGGGCACGGACTTCGTCGGTGCCGAGCTTGTCCAGTGCGCCGATGATCGCTTCGATCGAGCCCTGCACGTCACCCTTGATGACCAGCGGGAATTCCTTGAAGCCGGTATTTTGGAGCTGCGACATCATCTGTTCGAGCGAACCGCGCTGTCCGGACTGGCGGGCAGCCGCCTTGTCGCGGGCAAGCCGCTGGCGATATTCGGAAATCTCGCGAGCGCGGCTTTCGTTTTCGACCACGGCGAACCTGTCGCCGGCAGCCGGCGTGGCGGACAGGCCGAGCACTTCGACCGGCATGGCCGGGCCGGCTTCCTTCACATGGTCGCCCTTGTCGGTGACGAGCGCGCGCACACGGCCCCACTGGTCGCCGGCAACGATGATCTGGCCGGGTTTCAGGGTGCCCTTCTGGACAAGAACGGTGGCCACGGAACCACGGCCACGGTCGAGCTGGGCTTCGATGACGATGCCTTCGGCCGTCCGGCTCGGATCGGCCTTGAGGTCGAGGATTTCGGCTTGCAGCAGGATGGCTTCGAGCAGCTTGTCGAGATTGACCTTGTTCTTGGCCGACACTTCGACGTCGAGCACTTCGCCGCCGAGCGATTCCACGAACACTTCGTGCTGCAGAAGCTGCTGGCGAACCTTGTCCGGATTGGCTTCGTGCTTGTCGATCTTGTTGATCGCCACGATGATCGGAACACCCGCTGCCTTGGCATGGGCGATCGATTCGATCGTCTGCGGCATCACGCTGTCGTCGGCTGCGACCACCAGGATGGCGATATCCGTCGCCTGGGCACCACGGGCACGCATGGCCGTGAAGGCGGCGTGGCCGGGGGTGTCGATGAAGGTGATCTTCTGGCCGTTATGCTCCACCTGATAGGCGCCGATATGCTGGGTGATGCCGCCGGCTTCGCCGGAGACCACGTTCGCATGGCGGATGGCGTCGAGCAGCGAGGTCTTGCCGTGGTCGACGTGACCCATGATAGTGACGACCGGCGGGCGCGAAACCATTTCGCCTTCGTCGTCGGCAACGTTGAAGATGCCTTCTTCGACGTCGGATTCCGAGACGCGCTTGACGGTATGGCCGAATTCGCCGGCGATGATTTCGGCGAGGTCGGCGTCGATGACGTCGCCCGGCTTCATCATCTGGCCTTCCTTCATCAGGTACTTGATGACGTCGACGGCGCGTTCGGACATGCGCTGCGACAGTTCCTGAATGGTGATGGTTTCAGGCAGGATGACTTCGCGCATCACCTTTTCGCGCGTTTCCTGCATCTGGCTGCGGCGGAACTTCTCCTGACGGCGGCGGGTCGCGGCCATCGAACGGCCACGGGCATTGCCGTCGTCGTCGGTGCTGACCGTGGTCACCGTCAGCTTGCCGCGGCGGCGTTCGTCTTCGGTCTTCGGGCGGGCCGGAACCTTGGCGGGAGCAGCGACGGGGACTCGGCCACGGCCGGGTGCGCCACGCGGCGGGCCGCGATCTTCGTCTTCTTCGTCAGCGCCCTTGCGGCGGCCGGCAACCGGCAGTGCCGCAGGTGCGGCGCCGGGAACTGCAGGCCGGGGAGCCTGGGGACGTGTTTCGCCCGGACGGCCGGCAGGGGCGCCAGCGGCGCGCTCGGCCGGCTTTTCGGCAGCCGCGGGTGCAGTTGTCTCGGCCGGGGCCTCGACCGGTTCGACCTTGGGTTCGGCAGCGCGGCGGGCAGCCTCGGCGGCTTCCTCGATTTTGCGGCGTTCTTCCTCGACCAGGCGACGTGCCTCGTCTTCGGCGCGTTGCTTGGCTTCGATGACCTCGCGTGCCTGCGCTTCCATCAAAGCGCGGCGACGGGCTTCCATCTCGCCGGCGGAAAGGTCGTGCAGGACGGCGCCGCCCTGACGTTGCTGCGGACGCTGCGGCTGGCTGGATTGCTGCGGACGCTGCGGCTGGTTGGGCTGCTGCGGACGCTGCGGTTGATTGGATTGCGGCGGACGCTGGTTCTGCTGCGGCCGAGCGTTCTGCGAGCCCGGCTGGTGGACGCGCGCCGCCGGAGCGGCCGGCTGCGGTGCTGGGCGCTGGGGAGCGGCCGGCTGTGCGACAGCCTCTACCGCCCGCGGCGCGGGCGCCGGGGCTGCGGGCGTGATTACCGGCTTTTCGTCCAGCGGCCGGGTCGGCCGCCGCTTGACTGTTTCGACGACGACGGCCTTGGTGCGGCCGCGACCCATGTCCTGGCGGACGGTACCCTGGCTCATCCCAGATGGCTTCAGTGTAAGGGTCTTCTTTACGCCGAGTGTCTTATCGTCTTTGTTGTCGGTCATTCCGTTCCTGTTCCTTCGGACAGGAACGGATGGAAGCCATCAGAACCCGTCGTTTAATCCGTACATATCGATGTGCGTCCGGCTAAAGCCGGTGACCGCGTCATTGTTTCGGCATGTCAGCGACACCTTTTGTCTGGGACAGACCGCCCATGCGGTACTGTTCAAGTAGGTTTGCGCGCTTCACTACACCCTCACCCGCCTGCCCCGCAAGCGCGCAGGCATGGATAAAAGCATTCTGGCCCATCACTTCGTCCAATTCAGCGCTCGTGAAGAGCGAAAAGGACGGAATGTCTTCCCCGGTATTCGAACCGAGCTTCCAGGCCTTGCGGGCCTGGTCTATTTTTCTTACTCCGTCGGCGGCCGCATCGGCCGCATGGAACACTGCAAGTGCCGCACCCGAGCGCACGGCGGCATCCACCTTCGTGGCGCCGGTGACGAATTGGCTCGCCTTGCGGGCCATATTCATCATGCCGACGAGATCGGCGGCGAGCAGGCGATCCACCAGCGCGCCGAGATCTGCATCCGCCTTCGCCTCGGCCTTGAGGGCCCGGGCGAAAAGCTTTTTCTGGACCGCCCGGTCGACGAGCGACCGTTCGGCCTTGATCCAGCAGCCGCGGCCCGGAAGCTGACGCTTCAGGTCGGGCACGACCTGGCCGTTCGGGCCGGCCACGAAGCGGATCAGCGTCTCCGGCGATCCCGCCTCGCGGGTGACGATGCAGGTACGGTCGTTCACGACGATCTCGCCCAGGTCATCATCGACATGTCCGTCTTCGTTCTCGTCCGGCTCATTCCCGAGCGGGATCATTCCTGCTCAACGGCGTCCGCCTCCTCCGCTTCGGCTTCCGGCTCGGGGGCACCCTTTGCGAGGTCTTCTTCGGTGATCCAGCCTGCCGACAGGCGGGCCTGGACGATCATGTTCTCGGCTTCGACACGGGAAATGTCGAACTTCGAGAACAGGCCCTCGAACTTCTTCGTCACGCCGTCCTTGCGTTCGCTCCAGCCGACGAGGTCGTCGGCGGCGCAGCCGGCAAAGTCCTCGATCGTCTTGATGCCGTCTTCGCCGAGCGCGACGAGCATCTGGCCGTTCAGACCGTTGATCTGGCGCAGTTCGTCTTCGACGCCGAGTTCCTTGCGCTTGGCGTCCATCTCGCCTTCGATCCGCTCCAGGTATTCGCGGGCGCGGGTCTGGATTTCGGTTGCGGTGTCTTCGTCGAAACCGTCGATCGAGGAGATTTCGTCGAGATCGACGTAAGCCAGTTCCTCGACCTGGGCAAAACCTTCCGAAGCCAGCACCTGGCCGACCATTTCGTCGACGTCGAGGGCGTCCATGAAGAGGTTGGTGCGCTCGTTGAATTCCTTCTGGCGGCGCTCCGACTCTTCGGCTTCCGTCATGATGTCGATGTCCCAGCCGGTCAGCTGCGAGGCGAGGCGGACGTTCTGGCCGCGACGGCCGATGGCAAGCGACAGCTGCTCGTCCGGAACCACGACTTCGATGCGCTCGGCATCCTCGTCGAGAACCACCTTGGCGACTTCGGCCGGCTGCAGCGCGTTGACGATGAACGACGCCGGATCCTGCGACCACGGAATGATGTCGATCTTCTCGCCCTGCAACTCGCCGACCACGGCCTGAACGCGCGAACCGCGCATACCGACGCAGGCGCCGACCGGATCGATCGAACTATCGTTCGAGATCACGGCGATCTTGGCGCGCGAGCCCGGATCGCGGGCGACCGACTTGATCTGGATGATGCCGTCGTAGATTTCGGGCACTTCCATGGTGAACAGCTTCACCATGAACTGCGGATGGGTACGCGACAGGAAGATCTGCGGGCCGCGCTGTTCGCGACGGACATCATATACGTATGCGCGGACGCGATCGCCGTAGCGCATGTTTTCGCGCGGGATCATTTCGTCGCGGCGGATGATGCCTTCGCCGCGGCCGAGATCGACGATGACGTTGCCGTATTCGACGCGCTTGACGGTGCCGTTGATGATTTCGCCGACGCGGTCCTTGAACTCGTCGAACTGGCGGTCGCGCTCGGCTTCACGCACCTTCTGGACGATGACCTGCTTGGCCGACTGGGCGGCGATGCGGCCGAAATCCATCGGCGGCAGCGGATCGGCGATGAAGTCGCCGATCTTGGCATCGACATTGCGGTCGAGCGCCAGAGCCAGTGGGATCTGCGTGCCGTAGTCCTCGGCGTGATCTACAACTTCCAGCAGGCGCTGGAGCCGGATTTCGCCGGTCTTGGAATTGATGTCGGCACGGATATTGGTTTCCGAGCCGTAGCGGGAGCGGGCAGCCTTCTGGATGGCGTCGGCCATCGCAGCCAGCACGATCTCGCGGTCGATGACCTTTTCGCGCGCCACTGCATCCGCGATCTGCAGAAGTTCAAGCCGGTTCGCACTCACTGCCATTGTCGTTGGTCTCCGTAGGTCAAACGATGAGGCCTTTCCTGGGGAAAGGCACAAGTCTCTGTTCGGTTTATTCGTCTTCTGCTTCTTCGTTCTGGTTCGCGGCCTGCGCCTTGGCGAGCTTGTCGGCCCGAAGCGCGTCGCGGATCAGATCGTCGGTCAGAATGAGCTTTGCCTCTGCCAGTGCCGAAAACGGGATCGTCACCCGCGGTTCCTCGCCATAGGCGACCTGATCCCGCTCGATCGTGAAACCGTCCGCATCGCTTTCGGTGATCCTGCCGCGGAACCGCTTGCGGTTGTCGATCATGATCGACGTTTCGCATTTGACCAGATGGTTCAGCCAGCGGGTAAAATCCGACTTGCGGACCATCGGGCGGTCGATGCCCGGCGAGGACACTTCCAGATGATACTCCCGATCGATCGGATCTTCTACATCCAGGACCGGCGAAATCGCCACGGATACGGCTTCGCAGCCCTCGACATCCATGGTGCCGTCGTTGCGCTCGGCCATGATCTGCAGCGTCGCGCCGTTCTGGTTCAGCATCCTCACACGCACCAGGCGATAGTCCATGGCGGTCAGGACCGGCTCGATGATTTCGGCGACCCTCAGGTCAAGCCCGGTCTCGATGATGAGCCGCGGCTCGTATTCGGTTTGCGGCATAAGCTCTCCGGCAATCATTGCCCCATAGCTGGGCCCAATGTCTGGGTTACAGTGATCGCCTAACAAAAAAGAGCGGGTCCGGTGGGGCCCACTCTTCATCGGACGATCAAGAATATGGGGTGCATATACGCTTTCAGCCCCCCGAATGCAAGAGTCGCATATTCCGGGGTTATGGCGACTGGAATTTGGTTCCGTCGGGTCTATAACCGTTTGGAACGACGCAAGAAAGAACGAGGACAAAGTGCCCGATCGGATATCGACCCTGGCTCCCTTCAGGCACCAAACCTTCAGAACGATCTGGATCGCCAGCCTCGCCTCCAATTTCGGCAGCCTGATCCAGGCGGTCGGCGCGGCGTGGATGATGACCTCGATCACCGATTCCGAAGACATGGTCGCGCTTGTCCAGGCTTCGACGGCGCTGCCGATCATGCTCTTTTCGCTGATTGCCGGCGCGCTTGCCGATAACGTCAACCGCCGCACCCTGATGCTGACGGCGCAGTTCTTCATGCTGGTCGTGTCGTTGACGCTGACGCTGTTTGCCTATCTCGACCTCCTGACGCCCTGGCTGCTCTTGGCATTCACCTTTCTGCTCGGCTGCGGTGTGGCGCTCAACAACCCCGCCTGGCAGGCCTCGGTCGGCGACATGGTCCCCCGCGAGGTCCTGCCGGCGGCGGTGACGATCAACAGCGTCGGTTTCAACATCACCCGCAGCGTCGGCCCTGCGATCGGCGGGGCGATCGTTGCGGCCGCGGGCGCCGCCGCCGCGTTCGCTGCCAATTCCATGAGCTATTTCGCTCTGATCTATGCATTGATCCGCTGGAAGCCGGAAGGCCGCGACAATGCGCTGCCGCGCGAGACGCTTCTGCGGGCGCTTTCGGCCGGTCTCGGCTATGTCGTCATGTCGCCGAACATTCTCAACGTGCTGTTCCGGGGTCTTGTTTTCGGTCTTTCGGCAAGCGCCGTGCTGGCGCTTCTGCCGATCGTCGCGCGCGACCTGGTCTCCGGCGGCCCGTTGACCTACGGCATCATGCTCGGAGCCTTCGGGGTCGGCGCGATCGCCGGCGCAATGGGCAATTCGCGGCTGCGCGAAAAGCTGTCGAGCGAGTCGATCGTCCGTTTGTCCTTTCTGGGTTTTGCCGCGAGTGCCGCGATCATCGGCATGAGTTCAAGCACGCTGCTGACCGCGATCGTCCTGCTCGTGCCCGGCGCCTGCTGGGTGCTGGCTTTGTCGCTGTTCAATACGACGGTGCAGCTTTCGACGCCGCGATGGGTGGTCGCCCGCGCGCTTTCCTTCTACCAGACGGCGACGTTCGGGGGCATTGCCGGCGGAAGCTGGGTGTGGGGTATCCTGTCCGATACGTTCGGCGTCTCGATTGCGCTGACACTGTCGAGCCTGGTCATGTTGCTCGGCGCCGTGGTCGGCATGCGCCTGCCGCTGCCGCAGTTCAGCGATGCCAATCTCGATCCGCTCAACCGCTTCAACGTGCCGATGCTGAGCCTCGACCTGCAGCCGCGCAGCGGACCGATCGTCTCCCTGGTGGACTACACCATCGCCGACGAGGACGTGCCGGAATTCCTTACGCTGATGTCGCAGCGACGCCGTATTCGTATCCGCGATGGTGCGCGGCAGTGGGCGCTGATGCGCGATCTAGAACATCCGGAAATCTGGACGGAGACCTATCACACCGCCACCTGGGCCGACTACGTGCGCCACAACCAGCGCCGCACCCAGGCGGATGCGGAGGTCTGGGACGCGATCCGCACTCTTCATCGTGGCGAAGAAGGCCCGCGCGTCCACCGATTGATCGAGCGTCAGACGATCCCGCCGAGCGACGACATTTTCCACAAGTCGCCGCCCGACCTGCACCACTGACTACCTGATCTTCCCCTTGAGCGACGGATCGGGAAAACACGTTGGAGCAAGGCCATTTTTTGCCTGCCAGTCGCCGAGCGAACGGCGGGTCTTGTAGCCCGGCAGGCCGTCGACATTGCCCACGTCATAACCCTTGGCGACCAGCGCCTTCTGCATGGCGAGAACGTCGGAGCGCAGCATCTTGCCGACATCCCCCCAGGGGGCCTGGAACGGCCCTGCGCCCGAGGCGATCCGGTCGGCGAGATTGCCGATGAACAGCGCGTAGAGGTCGGAATTGTTGTATTCCTTGATCACGTAGAAATTCGGCGTGACGACGAATTCCGGCCCGCTGCGCCCCGCCGGCACCAGCATCATGCCGTCCGCCTTGAGATCTGCCGCGGGAAACGCCTTGCCGGAAATGCGGGTGATGCCGGTTGCCGCCCAGGCCGAGATCGGCTTGGCGAGATCCGGCCCTTCCTGCGCGCAGGAAACTTTTGCGGGGATCGTCACTTCGAACCCCCAGTCGCGGCCGCGTTGCCAGCCTTCCTTCTGCAGGTAGTGGGCGATCGAGGCAAGCGCGTCCGGTACCGAGTTCCAGATGTCCGGACGACCGTCGCCGTCGAAGTCGACGGCATATTTCAGGTAGCTCGACGGCATGAACTGCGGCTGGCCGAGCGCGCCCGCCCAGGACCCCTTCATCGTCGCCGCATCCACATCGCCCCGCTCGATCATCTTCAGCGCTGCGATCAGTTCTTCGCGGAACATGTCCTTGCGGGTCGACATGAAGGCCTTGGTTGCCAGAACCTGCACGGCCGAATAGGGCATCCGCGCCTTGCCGAAGCCGGATTCACGGCCCCAGATGGCGACGACGATCTCCCCCGGCACGCCATAGGCCGCCTCGATCTTTTTCAGCGTCGCCGAATAGGTCGCCACAAGCCCGCGGCCGGTGGCGGCCAGCCCCTGCAGCCGCTTTTCGGAAAAATAGGCGCCGGGAGAGGAAAACTCCGCCTGGCTCTGGTCCTGCTGCTTCGGCGGCGCCGAACCCGGTGGCACCAGGTCCGGCAGGTCCCAATTGAGCGTCACGCCCTGGAAGGCAGCCTTCAGCGTTTTCTCGGAAATACCGGCCTTTTTGGCCACCGGAGCCAGATCGCTGGTGATCCACCGTTGGAACTGTTTTTCGACGTCGGGACGGTTTTGGGCGAGGGCAGGGAGGGGGAGGAGGGTTGTGAATATAGCGAAAGCCAATGCTACCGATCGCCTGGAGATACCCCCCTCTGTCCTGCCGGACATCTCCCCCTCAAGGGGGGAGATCGAATAGGAGCGAAGCCCCATTTCCATTAAAAGTATGAGCTTGCCGAAGCTGCTTTCGACACATTTAACGATACGGGAGAACGGCGCCTCTGGCCGATCTCCCCCCTTGAGGGGGAGATGCCCGGCAGGGCAGAGGGGGGTACGCTTCCACATACTCAATGCCTTCCTCTAAATCACCGTCCGCGCCCGAAGCGCCGCCGTCAGCGTGCCCTCGTCCAGATAATCGAGCTCTCCGCCGACCGGCACGCCATGCGCCAGCCGCGTGATCTTCACGTCGATCCCCGACAACTGGTCGGTAATATAGTGCGCCGTCGTCTGCCCCTCGACCGTCGCGTTGACGGCGATGATGATCTCGCGGATGACGCCCTCGTTCACCCGGTCGATCAGTCCGCGGATGTTGAGGTCATCCGGGCCGATGCCGTCGAGCGGCGAGAGCGTGCCGCCGAGCACGTGATAGGCGGTGTTCATCGCGCCCGTCCGCTCCAGCGCCCAGAGGTCGGAGACGTCTTCGACGACGATCAGCATCGTCTGGTCGCGGCGAATGTCGGTGCAGACCGTGCAGGGATCGACGGTGTCGACATTGCCGCAGCGCGAACAGATCTTCACCTTGTCATAGGCCTCGCCCATGGCGCTCGAAAGCGGCCCCAGCAGCTGTTCCTTCTTCTTGATCAGATGCAGCGCCGCCCGGCGCGCCGAGCGCGGTCCGAGACCGGGGACCTTTGCCAGAAGCTGGATAAGTTTTTCGATTTCGGGGCCGGTGACTCGCTTTGCCATTTTCTCCCTTTAGCCCATATGCTCAAAAAACGGAATCGCGGAAGGGCCGCTTATGAAACTTCTCGCCGTCTGCCTCGGGCGCCCGGAAAGGCTGCCGGGCAAGAGCTTCAAGACCGGCATCTACAAGTCGGCCGTCAATGCCGCCGTCATGATCGACAGCCTCGGCCTCGTCGGTGATGCGGTCTGCAACACGAAACACCATGGCGGCGAGGATCAGGCGATCCTGCTCGAAGGCTCGCTGACGCTGGACTGGTGGGCGGTCGCGCTCGGCCGTGATTTTTCGCCCGGCACGTTCGGCGAGAACTTGACTATCGAAGGTCTCGACAACCGCGACGTCGCCGTCGGCGACCGTTTTCATATAGGCGAAGTCGTGCTTGAGGCGACCTGCGCACGCTCTCCCTGCAACACGCTTGCGGTGAAGATGGGCGATCCGAAATTCCTGAAGACCTATACCAAAGCAGGCCGTCCCGGCATCTATTGCCGCGTCGTCAAGCCTGGCATGGTCTCCCCCGGCGATCTCGTCCGCCACGAACTCTATGCCGGCGATCGCGTCATGATCGCGGAAATGCTGGCGGCTGTCGGCAGGAACCTGTCGGAAACCGAAAGAGCCCGCTTCCTGGCCGCACCCATCGGCCACCGTTGGCGGCCGACGTTCGAGACCTAGCGGGTCGCGATCGCCGCTGCCGCACTCGCCATGGCGCCTGCCGAAACCCGGTTGGCGATCTTCACGGCCCGAGGGCTCCTCAGGAACTGACGCGCCTTGGCGGCAAGCAGCACCCATGCGAGATCGACGACCACGAGCACCAGGAACATCGCGGCGACCAGTTCCAGCCAGCCGGTCAGCGTCACGCCGCCGAGATCGATGATCGAAGGCAGCAGCGCCACATAGAACATCATGATCTTCGGGTTGCCGAGCGTCACGGTGAGGCCGGCGAAAAACATCTTCAGCGCTGAGCGATTTTCCGGAAGGTCTTCGCCGGAGCCGGCGGGTTCGGTGAACCACATCTTCCATGCGAGATAGAGGAGATACGCGACGCCCATCCACTTTATGGCCACGAAGACGGCATGGAAGCTCTCGGCGATGGCGGCAAGACCTGCGACCGCAAACGAAAGCCATATGGCCTCGCCGACCCACATCGCTGCGAGGAACGGCAATACGTCGCGGTACCCCTTGGACAGAACGCGCGCCACGAGCGCGGCTATGCTGGGACCAGGCGAACCGGCAGCGACGAAAAGTGCCGCCGCGAAAACCAGAAGTGATGTCAACGTCATCGGAACCTCCCTATTCCATCGGACCCAGGGTCAGAACGGCATCTTGAAGCCGGGCGGGATCGGCAGGCCGGCGGTCAGTTCCTTGGTCTTTTCGGCGGCGATCGCCTCGGCACGCTCCTTGGCGGCCTTGTGGGCGGCGACGATCAGGTCCTCGAGGATCTCGACATCATCTTCCTTGAACAGCGACGGGTCGATCTTGAGGCCGAGCATGTCGCCCTTGCCGTTGAGCCGCACGGTCACCAGCCCGCCGCCGGATGTGCCTTCGACGTCGAGAGCGGCGATTTCCGCCTGCATCTGCTCCATCTTGGCCTGCATTTCCTTGACCTTGCCCATCATGCCCATGATGTCGCGCATCTGTCTGTCCTCTTCTCTTATAGCTCGATGTCGTCGCCGGGCAGGATGTCGCCCTCTTCGGATTCCGCGGTCGCCGGCGCCGGCAGGTCCTCGGTCTCCGTCTCATCCTCTTCGCTGGCGCGGATGCGCACGTCGGTGATCCGAGCGCCGGGGAACTGGGCGAGGATCGCCGCCACGTCCGGATCGGCGCGGGCGTCGGTGAACTGCGCCTCCCGCACGCTCTTTTCGGATTCGACCAGCGTCGGCTCGCCGACCTCGTTGCTGAGCGTCACCCACCAGGTGATCCCGGTCCATTCCTCCAGCCGCGCCTTCAGGTCGCCGGCAATCGTCTTCGGCGCATCGCCGGAAAGATTGATCTCCAGCCGGCCCGGCTCGATCTTCACCAGCCGCACGAAATTGCGCAGCAGCGCCTTCAGCCGCGGGTCGCGGTTCTTGGAGCAGAGATCGGCGATATCCGAGATCGAATTGACCGGGACCTTCGGCACCGGCTTTTCGGCCGGCTGTTCTTCCGCACGGCCGACGGGTATTTCCCGCGGTGCGGTATTCGGCACGGCCTGCAGCATCGCGGTCGGCCCGCCGGCCGGAATCCGTGGGCTCGACATCTCGGTGCCGCGTGCATTGACCGGCGATTGCGGCGGCGAAATGGGACGCCCGCCGCCATTGCCGTTCGGAACCGGCGCACGCTGGCCGTCGCCATTCGAGAAATCTGCAAGCCTGCGGGCGGCATCTTCCGGCGAGGGAAGATGGGCCGCATGCGTCAGCCGGATCAGCACCATTTCGGCCGCCCCCGCGGGGCGCGAGGAGTTCTCGACTTCCGGAATGCCCTTCAGCAGCATCTGCCAGATCCGCGACAGCGTACTCACCGCGACGCCCTCGGCAAATTCGCGGCCGCGCACGCGCTCCACTTCGCTGATCGAAGGATCGTTTGCGGCATCCGGGATATATTTGAAACGGGTGGTCAGATGGGTGAAATCGGCAAGGTCGGTCAAAACCACGACCGGATTGGCGCCGGCCTCGTATTGCTCCGTAAATTCCGAAAGCGCCGCCGTCACGTCACCGCGCACGATATGTTCGAAAAGGTCGACGATGCGGGCGCGGTCGGCAAGACCCAGCATGCCGCGCACGGTCTCGGTGATCACTTGGCCGCCGCCGTGGGCGATCGCCTGGTCGAGCAGCGACAGGCCGTCGCGCGCCGAACCTTCCGCAGCTCGTGCGACCATGGCAAGCGCTTCCGGTTCGGCCGGAATGCCTTCCTTTTCCAGGATCGAGGTGAACAGGTGAACCAGGTCCGCGGCGCTGATGCGGCGCAGGTCGAACCGCTGGCAGCGCGACAGCACGGTGATCGGAACCTTGCGGATTTCCGTCGTCGCGAAGATGAACTTCACGTGCTCCGGTGGCTCTTCGAGCGTCTTCAGCAGGCCGTTGAAGGCCTGTGTCGAGAGCATGTGCACTTCGTCTATGATGTAGACTTTGTAACGCGCCGAGACCGGACGGTAGCGCACTTGCTCGATGATCTCTCTTATATCGTCGATGCCGGTATGCGAGGCGGCGTCCATCTCGATCACGTCGACATGCCGGCCTTCCATGATCGCCTGGCAGTGTTCGCCGGGAATCCTGAGGTCGATCGTCGGTTTGTCGATATCGGAGGTCTTGTAATTCAGCGCGCGGGCGAGAATGCGGGCGGTCGTCGTCTTGCCGACCCCGCGAACGCCGGTCAGCATATAGGCCTGGGCGATGCGGCCGGTCTCGAACGCGTTGGTCAGGGTGCGGACCATCGGCTCCTGGCCGACCATCAGGTCCGAGAAATCCTTGGGACGGTATTTGCGGGCGAGCACCCGGTATCCGCTGCCTGCGGCGGGATTGGCGGCGGAGGTGCTTGAAGATGTGGGCCCGGTATCGCTCATTCAGTCCTGCCAGCCTGCGCGGGCCAATCCTGAGCACGGTCTTGACCGGGCCGGAAGCTGACCAAGATGGTAGTACAAGTAAAAGGGTGGGAGGCTGGCACGGCGACCCGTGCCTGGCTCGTTAGGGCTGCTTCCTTCCGGACCTGACCCGGTTGGCGAGTGGCTCGTCCACCACCAACCTCCCGCTTCCCATATCGTCAATAACGCTTCCAAATGCAAGCCAACCCTGTAAAAAACTGCTATCGAACAGAAAAACAAGGGAGGAAAGTTTGAGCGAATTCGAACTGGATGGCAGGATTGCCCGCGATTCCGATCTTGTGACGGCGCTAGGCCTCTGCCAGTTGCGCATCCAGAACGACAGCCGCTGGCCGTGGCTGGTCATGGTGCCGCAACGCGCCGACATGACCGAGATCTTCGATCTTTCGCCAGCCGAACAGGCGCTGCTCTCGGTCGAGGTCAACAGGATAGCCGCCGCCCTGAAGACGGTGACCGGCGCCACCAAGATCAATGTCGGCGCACTCGGCAATATCGTCCGCCAGCTGCATGTCCATGTCATCGCCCGGTTCGAGGGCGACCCGAACTGGCCCGGCCCGATCTGGGGTTTCGGCCAGTCGGTGCCCTATGGCGGGCAGCAGAAACAAGATTTTCTCAACAAACTGGTTGAAGCCCTTTCATGACAGCGAACCTTTTCGACACCGACGCACCCCATCCCGAACCGAGCAAGCTGACGGCTTTTTCCGGCAATAAGCTGGATCGCCGCGCCGAATACCGTGAGGACGATTGCGTCGAGAAGGCGCTTGCCGTGGAGGGCGCCCATATCCTCGCCTTCACCGGCAGCCGGCTGATCCTGAAGCACGACAGCCAGATCCTCGACCCGCTGTTCTCGCCCTACGAGCTTGCGGAACTGAAGCCGGATTTCGACAACGCCGTCCTGCTCGGTTACCACGAGACCGGCGAGCCGCGTATCGCTGTGCCGATGCTGATCCCGGCGGAAGAACTGGCAAGCCACTATAAGCCGACCGAGGCGCGGGCGCTCTTTCGCGACCAGCTCATCGAAGGCGAGCTACAGGGCGAGGTCGCGCAAGCCGTTGCACTGCTTAACTGGAATGCCGCCAACAAATTCTGCGGCAAATGCGGCTCGCCGACCGAAACCAGGATCGGCGGCTACAAGCGGGTCTGCACCCAGTGCCAGCACATGACCTTCCCGCGCACTGACCCGGTGGTGATCATGCTGACCGTCGATATCGAGCGCGACCGCTGCCTGCTCGGCCGCAGCCACCATTTTCAGGAGGGCATGTATTCCTGCCTCGCCGGTTTCGTGGAGCCGGGTGAAACGATCGAGGATGCGGTCCGCCGCGAAACCTTCGAGGAATCCGGCATCGAAACCGGCCGGGTTCGTTATCACGCCTCGCAGCCCTGGCCGATGCCGCATTCGCTGATGATCGGCTGTTACGCCGAGGCGAAATCGACCGAGATCAAGGTCGATCCGCAGGAAATGGCGGATGTCCGCTGGTTTGAGCGGGCCGAGGCCGCCGCCATGCTCGATGCCGGCCCGGACGCTCCGGTTTTCGCGCCGGTCAGGGGCGCCATCGCCCACCGCCTGCTGCGCGACTGGATCGAGTGGAGCAGGTAGAACCATGACCGTCGCGCGGTCGGAGCGCCTGCTGGCTCTTCTCCAGACGCTCCGGCGCTACCGCCAGCCTGTCAGCGGCGCCAAGCTCGCCGCCGAAACCGGCGTCAGCCTGCGAACGCTCTATCGCGATATTGCCAGCCTCCAGGCTCAAGGGGCCTTCATCGAAGGCGAGGCGGGTCTCGGCTACGTGCTGCGGCCCGGTTTCATGCTGCCGCCGATGATGTTTTCGGAAGAAGAGATCGAGGCGCTGGTGCTCGGCTCCCGCTGGGTGGCAAAAACCGCAGACCCGCGGCTTGCCGCCGGCGCCATCGATGCGCTGGCAAAAATTGCCGCCGTCCTGCCGCCGGATCTGAAGCAGGAACTCGACAATTCGACGCTGCTTGTCGCTTCACCGCGGCGAGGTGAGGACAGGGCCGATCTCGGCCTGATCCGAAGGGCGATCCGCGTCGAGCATATCCTTGATCTCGCATATGAAGACGAAAAAGGGGCGCTGACCCATCGAAAAGTCTGGCCCTTCGCCCTCGGCTTCTTCGACAGCGTCAGGGTGATGGTTGCCTGGTGCGAGCTCAGGCAGGACTTCCGGCATTTCCGCACCGACCGCATTTCCTCTGCGGCTTGGACGGGAACGCGGTATCCGCGTCGCCGGCCGGTCTTGCTCAAGGAGTGGCGAAAGGCTGAAGGAATTCCGGCCCAGCCATGAACGCTGCTGCCAGTATCTGACAGTAGGATGCGATAATCTCCGGTCAGTCCCAACCAGGAGCAATTCCCGGCAGAGGGAATTGCGTCACAAGGAGAACTGACATGGTCCATCCCGATTTCACCATCCTCTTCGTCGACAACCCGCTCGCCAGCGCCGATTTCTACCAGTCCCTCTTCGGCGTCGAACCCGTGGAAAGGTCACCGACCTTTGCGCTCTTCGTGCTGAACACCGGCATGAAGCTCGGCCTGTGGTCGCGCCACACGGCTGAACCGTCGGTGAAGGGCGAGTGCGGCGGCGGCTCAGAAATCTGCTTCAGGCATAACGATGCCGCCAGCGTGGACAAGGCCTATGCCGACTGGACGAACCGCGGCCTGCGCGTGCTGCAGACGCCGGTAGAGATGGATTTCGGTTATACGTTCGTCGTCACCGATCCGGATGGTCATAGGCTGCGGGTCTATGCGATGAGCGCACAGTAAACGCAAACAGTCGTGGGGGTTGGGCGGGTGTGGCATCCGCTCTACCCAGCGGGCATCTCCCCTTGACGGGAAGATCGCAACCCGACGTGTCCAGGCCGATCCTCGGGTTCAACACGAAGGCATAGCGTGTCCCGTTTTCTACGGCCGTTCCCAGGCCGTCGTCCCTCACCCCTTCTGCAGCGCTCCGCGCATCGGGTGGCCCTTATACGTGCCGAGAACCCGCACCTTTTCCGAGAAGAACCGCAGTTCTTCCAGTGCCCGGCGCACGGGGGCGTCGTCCGGATGGCCTTCGATATCCGCATAGAACTGGGTCGCCACGAACTTGCCGCCGAGCTGGTAGCTCTCGAGCTTCGTCATGTTGATGCCGTTGGTCGCAAACCCACCCATCGCCTTGTAGAGCGCGGCGGGAATGTTGCGGACGTTGAACACGAAGGTGGTGACCAGCACCTCGTCCGGATCGTTCCGCTGCACCCATTTTTCATCGCGGGAGAGTACGACGAAGCGGGTGACGTTGTCGTCCCGGTCCTCGACATTCTCCGCCAGGATCTCGAGACCATAGAGATCGGCCGCAAGCCGCGGCGCGAGGGCCGCCATCGTCCGGTCGCCCTTTTCCGCCACCATCTTGGCGGAGCCGGCCGTGTCGCCTGCGACGACGGCCTTCCAGCCGTTCGAGCGGATGATCTTTCGGCACTGGCCGAGTGCATGGATATGGCTGTGGACAGTGCGGATTTCCCCGTGAGTCACGCCCGGCAGCACCATCAGCTGGAAGCGGATCGGCATGAAATATTCGCCGATGATATGCAGCCGCGATTCCGGCAGTAGGTGATGGATATCGGCGACGCGTCCGGCGATCGTGTTCTCGATCGGGATCATCGCCAGGTCCGCATCGCCGTTTTCGAGCGCCTGGAAGGCGTCCTCGAACGTCGGGCAGGGAAGCGGCTCCATGGTCGGGAACATGTCGCGGCAGGCCATGTCGGAATTGGCGCCGAAATCGCCCTGGAAGGCGATGCGATTGGTGAGTGCGTTCATGGGGTTATCCGTTACGAGGAGGCACGGGCAAACAGGATCGCACGGGCCTTTTCAAGGTCGGCGGGAGTATCGACGCCTAACGGAACCGAGTCAACGATCTCGGCATCGATGCGCATGCCGGCTTCGAGCGCCCTCAGCTGTTCGAGCGATTCGCGCTTTTCGAGCACGGACGGCCCGAGCGACACGAACTTTTCGAGCGCAGCGCGGCGATAGGCGTAGAGCCCGATATGGTGGTAGAGCGGCCCGTTGCCGTAAGGCGCGGTGGCGCGGGTAAAATAGAGCGCCTTCAGCCGCGTTGCGGAAATCGGCGAGCCGACGATTTTCACCACGTTCGGATTGGTCTTTTCGTGTTCGTCGGTGATCTCGACGGTGAGGGTGGCGATGTCGGTCGAAGGATTGTCGAGCGGGCGCAGCGAGGCGCGCACCGCTTCCGGCTCGATCGTCGGCAGGTCGCCTTGAACGTTGATCACGAAGTCCATCTGCGCGTCCGGATCGGCCTTCTGGACGGCCTCGAAAATCCGGTCCGAACCGCTTTGATGGTCCTGCCGGGTCATCACCACGTCGAAGCCCGCGGCGGCCACCGCGTCGTAGACGTCCTGGTGGTCGACGGCGACGATGATTCGCCCGACTTGCGCTTCCTCGGCGCGTTTTGCTACCTGCACGATCATCGGCAGGCCGGCAATATCAGCCAGAGGTTTCCCCGGCAGGCGGGTCGATGCCATTCGCGCCGGGATCAACACCAGCGTCCGGTCAAAAGCCGAATTCTTCATGAGAGACCCTTCTATTCCCGCGTAAACAGTGTCAAAAAGTCTCACGCGCGGGACGATAATCGTGTTGCAACAACCATGCAAAAGACATAGGTTCCGCGCGATTTCAAGATGGTCCGCTTTCCCACAAGCGGTTGCGAAGGAGCTTTTGCGGATGAACCCCAATGTCAACATGGCGGCAGGCGCCCTGCTTGCTACTGTTTTCGTCTTGATGTCGGTGTCCATTGCCTCGGAAGGGATTTTCCACTCGGAGGTACCCGAGAAGGCAGGTTTTGCCATCGTCGCCGCCGAAGAGCCCGCCGCCGGTGAAGCCGCGGCACCCGCTGCTGCCGCCGTTCCGATCGCGCAGCTGCTGGCGAAGGCGGACGCCAAGGCCGGTGAAGCCGCATTCAAGAAGTGTCAGAGCTGTCATTCCGGGGAGAAGGGCGGACCGAACAAGGTCGGCCCCGATCTCTGGAGCATTGTCGACCGTCCTATCGCCGGACATGAAGGCTTTTCCTATTCGGCCGGCATGAAGGAGTTTTCCAAGGGCGGTGCCGAGCACTGGACCTTTGACAACCTCAACCATTTCCTGACCGCTCCGAAGGCTTTCGTGAAGGGCACGGCGATGGGTTTCGCCGGTCTGAAGAACGATGCCGAACGCGCCAACCTGATTGCCTACCTGCGTACACTGGCTGATTCGCCGGTTCCGCTTCCGGACCCGAATGCAGCCGCTCCGGCGCCCGCAACCAACTGATCGGCAATTCCAGCAATTCCAATTGAAATGCCCGGCTTCGGCTGGGCATTTTTGTTTTGGGACTTCGTGATCGAGATGCGGTCGGTTTAGCCGAGCAACCATGCCCAGAAGCCGACGGTGAAGACGCCGAATGCGGTGGTCATGCTGATCACCGAGGCTGCAAGGCTGTGGCCGGAGCGGAAACGCTGGGCGATCAGCCAGGCATTGATGCCGGTCGGCACCGAGGCGGTCAGCACCAGCGCCGCGGTCCAGTCCTTCGGCAGGGCAAAAAGATAGCTCATCAGGAAGACGAGCGCCGGCAGCACCATCAGCTTCAGCACCGCAGCGGCCCCTGAAAGGCCGATATCGCCCCGGATCGGATATCTGGTCAGCGCCATGCCGATCGATATCAGGGCGACTGGGCTCGCCGCGGCGGAAATCTGGTCGACGACGATGGCGAACGCGGACGGGAGATGTAGGCCGAGGAAATTGAAGCCGACGCCGACGATAAGCGCGATCACCAGGGGGTTGCGGGCGAGGTTGGAGCCTACCTGCCTGAGGACCGCTGCGATGCCGCGCTTTTCGCCGCCGTCGACCTTGGCGGCCGCGCTCTCCATCAGGATCGTGCCGGCTACCATCATCAGCGGCAGGTGGATCGCAAGCAGGATGGAGATTGCCACCAGCCCATCCTTGCCGACGACTTGGGCGACCAGCGGCAGTCCGATGAAGACGTTGTTGGCAAACGAGCCGGACATGCCGGCGATCACGCCGATCTTCGCATCCCGGCCGAAAACGCGGGTGGTGAGCATATGACCGATCCCCCAGGTCATGGCGACCCCGAGGAAATAGACGGTCCATAGCCGGAACGGCGAGGCCCCTTCGAAATGCGCATCCGCCAGCGTCCGGAAGATCAGCATGGGGACGGCGATCTTGAATACGAATTCGCCGAGCGCGTCGCCGGTCTCCTCCTTCAATATCCCGGTTTTCGCTGTCGTCCAGCCAATCAGGATCAGGATGAAGAGGGGCACGACATTCAGGAAAACGGAGGACAAGGGGCAGGCTTTCTGTGGAGACGTTTTTATGCGTCTAACGCATGTCGCGGCTTGCGACAAATGCGTTTGGTGCAGAGAAGCTGTTTGGCTGGAAGGCGCGGCGACGGCGCCCAACAAAAAAGCGGGGCAATCCCCGCTTTCCCTCCTGGTCTCGTCCAGGACATCCGGTGGTCGGCCGCCAGTTCATCCGTGGTCGGCAACACAACCGGATCGCCAAATAGATAACCTGTGATCGTGACAGCAGAGTGACAGCCCAGGGTCGGCCCAGTCAGAGTTGGGGCAAAACGCCCCGGATTGCTGGCATTGCGGTTATTTTCCCTTCCAATCGGTCCAAAACCCGAATACCGGTTTTCGCGACAAACTGCTTCCCAAGAGGATCAAGACCGGATGCCCAAGTTCGACGTGCTCACCATCGGCAATGCCATCGTGGATATTCTCGCCCGCTGTGACGACAATTTCCTGAGCGACAATGCGATCACCAAGGGCGCGATGAACCTGATCGATGCCGAGCGTGCCGAACTCCTCTATTCCAAGATGGGCCCAGCAGTGGAAGCGTCCGGCGGTTCGGCCGGCAATACGGCAGCCGGCATTGCAGGGTTCGGTGGCAAGGCCGCCTATTTCGGCAAGGTTGCGGAAGACCAGCTCGGCAACATCTTCCAGCACGACATCCGTGCCCAGGGCGTGCACTATCAGACCAGGCCGGAAGGCACCCACCCGCCGACCGCCCGTTCGATGATCTTCGTGACGCCGGATGGCGAGCGTTCGATGAACACCTATCTTGGCGCCTGCGTCGATCTCGGCCCGGAACATGTCGAAGAGGATGTCGTTGCCGAAGCCAAGGTCACCTATTTCGAAGGTTACCTCTGGGATCCGCCGCGCGCCAAGGAAGCGATCCGCGAATCAGCCCGCATCGCCCATGAGCATGGTCGCGAAGTGTCGATGACGCTGTCTGACCCCTTCTGCGTCGGCCGCTACCGTGCCGAATTCCTCGACCTGATGCGTTCCGGCACGGTCGACATCGTGTTCGCCAACAAACAGGAAGCGCTGTCGCTCTACGAGACAGAGGACTTCGAACTGGCGTTGAAGAAGATTTCGCAAGATTGCAAGCTGGCGGCGGTGACACTCAGCGAGGAAGGCGCGATCATCATTCGCGGCGATGAACGCGTGAAGATCGACGCCTATCCGATCAGGGAGCTGGTCGATACGACCGGCGCCGGCGATCTGTTCGCTGCCGGTTTCCTGTTCGGCTATACCCAGGATCGCTCGCTCGAGGATTGCGGCAAGCTCGGCTGCCTTGCGGCCGCCATCTGCATCCAGCAGATCGGCCCGCGCCCGATGGCGTCGCTCATTGAAGCTGCGAAGAAGCAAGGCCTCCTTTGAGGCCTCGCAGGGAAGAGCTTATTTAAAGGCCTCGCCGGGATAGGCGCCCCAGATTTCGGCCTGGGCGATCCAGCCCTCGGCGCCGTTGGTTTCGGCGCGGCACCAATCGCCGTTGCATTCCTTGATCTGCAACACGACGCCCGGCTCCAGCTTGGCGAGGATGGCGGCTGTCGCCTGCGGGTCGCGGCGCATGTTGACGTAAATATCCTTGCCCTTGCCGCGCATCCACGGGGCGGCGACTGCGGTCCGGTCGCCCGAGAGCAGGGCCTGGTTCACCCAGCCCTCGGTGCCCTCGGCGTCGCGAACCCGCCGCCAGTTTTCGTATTCCTGGATGATTTCCATCGGCGTGCCGGACTTCATATACATCCAGGAAACCGCATAGTCGGTGCTCGGGCCGATGCGGATATTGACCTTCCTCGACTTGAGGCTGACGAAACGCGGCAGCGGCAGGCCGCTCGGACCCTTGGCGGCACCCTGAGCATAGCTCGGGGCGGTTGCGGAAAGGGAGGCGACAAGCCCGAAGGAAAGAGCGATGAAGGAGGAAAGAATGGCGCGACGCATATGTTTGGTTCCGGCTGAGCGATCTCGGGCTTTCGGGAACCTCGCGAGGTTTTGTTTGTCTTCGCTGACGGGTCTGGTAGAAAACGCCCTGGATGAATTGAATATCGCGCGACTTGGTTAAGGACCTCCTAAAGCAGGTCGCCCGAAAGCGGGGTACCGGTTTCGGGATAACGACATATGTCGAACAGAGCTTGAAGCACGAACCCCGGATACGTTCAGGTTTCGTGCTTCAAGGCGTCAGGCAGAGAGTTTCATGACGGCGAAGAAGAAACCCAAGGTCTACATTACCCGTAAGCTGCCGGATGCGGTGGAAACCCGCATGCGCGAGCTGTTCGAGGCCGAACTCAATATCGACGACACGCCGCGTTCGCGCGACGAGCTGGCGGCCGCCATGAAGTCTGCCGACGTGCTGGTGCCGACGGTGACCGACCGTATCGACGAGGCGCTGATCGAGGAGGCCGGGCCGCAACTCAAGTTGATCGCCAGCTTCTCCAACGGCTTCGACCATATCGATGTCGATGCCGCCGCGAGGAAAGGCATCACCGTCACCAACACGCCGAACGTGCTGACCGAGGACACGGCAGACATGACCGTGGCGCTGATCCTCGCGGTCAACCGGCGGCTCGCGGAAGGAGCGCGCATCCTGACCGACAAGCCGGGCGAGTGGACGGGCTGGAGCCCCACCTGGATGCTCGGCCGGCGGATCTGGGGCAAACGTATCGGCATCGTCGGCATGGGCCGCATCGGCACCGCGGTCGCCCGCCGCGCCAAGGCTTTCGGCCTGTCGATCCACTACCATAACCGCAAGCGCGTCAGCCCTGCCACGGAAGAAGAGCTGGAGGCGACCTATTGGGACAGCCTCGACCAGATGCTCGCCCGCGTCGATATCGTCTCGGTCAATTGTCCCTCGACACCGGCGACGTTCCATCTCCTGTCGGCGCGGCGCCTGGCGTTGATGCAGCCGGGCTCGATCATCGTCAACACCGCCCGAGGCGACATCATCGACGAGGCGGCGATGATCCAGCTTCTGCGCGACAACAAGATCGCCGGCGCCGGTCTCGACGTCTACCAGAACGAGCCGGCGGTGAACCCGAAACTCGTCAAGCTCGCCCATCAGGGCCGGGTCGTGCTGCTGCCGCATATGGGCTCGGCAACGATCGAGGGCCGGATCGACATGGGTGACAAGGTGATCATCAACATTCGCGCCTTCTTCGACGGCCACCGCCCTCCGAACCGGGTGCTTCCGGGCCGCAACTGATCTCAAGTCAGCCGCTTCTGCATCTCGATCGAGGTGGTGCGGGTAAATCCCGGATGAGAGTTTTCCGCCGTCCTGGCGAAACCCCATCTTGCGAAGGCCGCGTGGTTGCCGGTGAGTTCGATACGGGTTTCGAGCCGCAGCGCCGGCAGGCCTCGTTCCCGGGCAATCGCTTCCGCCACCGACAGCAGCCGGCGGCCCATGCCCTTGCCCTGGCTGGCCGGGGCGACGGCGAGCTTTCCGATATAGAGGAAACCCGGCTCCGGTTTGCAGAAGACGCAGCCGGTAATCCTGCCGTTTTCGATCGCTGCAAATGCGATCTCGTCACGGGCTTTCTGAGCGAGCGAGGCGAGCGTCAGCCGATGCGCCGAGGAGGGTGGGTCGATGATGCCGTCCATATAGGCGAAGGAGGAGAGGATGAGCGCCAGAAGTTCGTCCCAGCGGCGAAAATCCTCGCCGATCCGGATAATCTCAATCGGCTCGCTCACTCGGCGGCAGCCTTGGCCGCGCGGCGCTTGTATCTGATCATGTCGAAGCGGGCCGACAGTGAATCGTAGAGCATCAGCCGCCCGACCAGCGGTTCGCCGATGCCGGTCACGAGCTTGATCGCCTCCATCGCCATCAGCGTGCCGACCACCCCCGTCAGTGCACCGACGACGCCGGTTTCGGCGCAGGACGGGATCAGTCCCGCCGGCGGTTTTTCCGGAAAGAGATCGCGATAGCCGGGATTGAGAACGCCGTCCGGTCCCGTCTCGTAGGGCTTCATCACCGTCACCGAGCCGTCGAACCGGCCGACCGCGCCGGTCACCAGCGGAATCCCGGCGGCTTCCGCCGCATCGGCGGCCGCATAACGGGTGTCGAAATTGTCGGAACCGTCGATCAGCAGGTCGAACAGGGCGAGCTTGCGGGTCGCCCATTCGGCGGAAAAACGCTCCTCGAAATCGACGACCCGGACATGCGGGTTGAGCCGGGCGATTGCTTCGCGGGCGCTCCTGGTCTTCATCTCGCCGATCGTGCCGGTATCGTGGATGACTTGCCGCTGCAGGTTGGAAAGGGAAACGCGATCGTCGTCGATGATCCCGAGCGTGCCGATGCCGGCGGCCGCCAGATATTCGAGGATCGGCGCGCCGAGCCCGCCGGCGCCGATCACCAGCACGCGGGCATTCTTCATCTTCTGCTGCCCCGCGCCACCGATTTCCGGCAGCAGGATATGACGGCGGTACCGCTCGATCTCGTCTTGGCTCAATTTTTCCGGGGTCAGGCTTTCCATGATGCAATCATATCACCGGCCCCCGAGCCGCGTAAGGTGAATTTCAAACGCTGATGCCGCCATGCGCAACGGTAAAGAACTGTGCCCGGTCGGCCAGCGCAGAAAACATCGCCCGGTCCGTGCCGGTCATGAAGGACTGGCCGCCGAGACCGTGGACGAGATCGAAGAGCGCCGCCCGCCGGCCTTCGTCGAGATGGGCGGCGATCTCGTCGAGCAGCAGGATCGGCGCATATCCGGTCATGTCGGCGGTGAGCCTTGCATGGGCGAGCACCAGCCCGATCAGCAGTGCCTTCTGCTCGCCGGTCGAGCAGCGCTCAGCCTCCATGTCCTTTTCCCGATGACGCACCAGCAGGTCGGACCGGTGCGGCCCGTCGAGCGTGCGTCCGGCGGCAGCGTCACGGCCGCGGCCGTTGCGCAGCATGCCGAGATAGTCTTCCTCGAGATCGGCTGACGGGCGATCCATCGCGCCATCCATGAAACCTTCGAGTGCCAGCACCGGCGTCGGGAACGGGGTCTCACCGGAACTGCCAGACAGGGTCCTCAGAAGCCCGAGCATCTCCTGCCGGGCCGCCGCCATGGCGATGCCGAGCCCGGCCATCTGCGCCTCGATGGCCGATAGCCAGGAAGGGTCGAAACGGCCTTCCGACAATAGCTTGTTGCGGCTGCGCATGGTGCGCTCGAAGTCGCTCGCCCGCCGGCCATGGGCGGGATCGAGCGACAGGACGAGGCGATCTAGGAAACGGCGGCGGTCCGATGAGGCACCGGTGAACAGCCCGTCCATCGCTGGCGTCAGCCACAGGACGCTCAGGTGGTCGGTAAGCTCCTCGGTCGATCTGGCCGGGGTGCCGTTGATTCTGAGCTTGCGGGCGACGCTTTCGCCTTCGCCCGGCTCGATACCCGTGCCGATCGAGACCTCGCCGTCCATGCCGTCGACATCGGCAAAGATGGTGAATCCGCCGGCGGCGCCGACACGCGTCACGTCGGACAGCACGGCGCGGCGCAGTCCGCGGCCGGGCGACAGGAAGGAAACTGCTTCCAAGAGATTGGTCTTGCCCGCGCCGTTCTCGCCGGTCAGCACCACATGGCGCCCGTCGAGCGGCAGCGCCGCTTCCGCATAATTGCGGAAATCGGTGAGCTTCAGCCGGGAAAGGAAGGTCTTCTGTGCCATCGGGAATCTTAAGGTTTCGTGAAACAGGAGCTAAGGGCTCGAAGCCTGGATGGCAAGCTCTTGCTTGGGGGGGCCGATGTCTCTCCGCATGACGCTCCTTCGGCGCGAGGTGGTGAGGCCTCCCCCGAATATCGTTTTCAATGCACTCCAATTTATAATTATTCAAAAACTAGGAGGCATGGCTAACAGCGCGTTAAAGCTTCACTCCTAGAAGTGCCGATGCACGCATACGCATCTCATTCCGGATGGCCGTGTGGACCCCTTCAATCTCCGGAGATCTCCATGAAAGACCAGAACCACAAAGCCGATCTCGCCGAACGCCTTGAATTCATCGGCCTTGGCCAGGAACAGCGCGGGTCTCTGGCCGAGATTCGGCCCGTCATCAAGGAGACAGTCGGCGGCGCGCTGGATGCCTTCTACCGCAAGGTCAAGGGTAATCCGCAGACGGCGAAGTTCTTCTCCAACGATGCCCATATCGCCCATGCCAAGAGCCCCCAGGCTGCCCACTGGGAAGGCATCGCATCCGGCAAATACGATGACAATTATGTAGAGGCGGTTTCCGCGATCGGCCGCACTCATGCCCGGCTCGGTCTCGAACCGCGCTGGTATATCGGCGGTTACGCGCTGGTTCTCGATGGCATCATCCGCGCCGTGGTCAGCCGGGAGATGAGCGGCTTCTTTCAGGAGAAGAAGGCCAAGGTACTTTCCGAACATCTTTCCTCCGTCGTCAAGGCCGCCCTGCTGGACATGGACTACGCCATCTCAGTCTATCTCGAGGCGCAGGGCGACGAGCGCAGAGAGGTCGAAGCCAGGCAGGAAAAGGCCAAGGCGGAGCAGGAGGCAGCGCTTGCGGCGCTCGATGGCGCCCTGAAGAGCCTTTCCGATGGCGATCTGACATCCGAACTCTGGCAGGAACTGGCACCGAATTTCGCCAAGCTGCGGCAGAACTACAATTCCTCCATTGCCGAGCTCGACGCGGCGATGTGCGAGATCAGCTCCTCCGTCGAACAGGTGCGCGCCGAGGCGGGCGGCATTTCGGCGGCTTCCGAAAACATGGCCGCCCGCGCCGAGCAGCAGGCTTCCGCGCTGGAACAGACGGCGGCGGCACTTGAAGAGATCACCACGATCTCCGGCCAGGCCGCGCAACGGACCTGCGAAGTGCAGGTGATTGCCCGTGAATCCGCCTCGGAGACGGTCCGCTCCGGCAAGGTGGTCGAGGAAGCGATTGCGGCGATGGGCGATATCGAGCAGTCCTCGCAGAAGATGACCCAGATCATCGGGGCGATCGACGAGATCGCATTCCAGACCAATCTTCTGGCGCTCAATGCAGGCGTGGAAGCGGCCCGCGCGGGCGAACAGGGCAAGGGTTTTGCCGTGGTCGCGCAGGAGGTTCGCGAACTGGCGCAGCGATCCGCGGCGGCCGCCAAGGAGATCAAGGAACTGATCGACCAGTCTTCGAACGACGTCCACCGCGGCGTCGAGCTCGTCAACAAGACGGGACAGGCGCTGGTCGGCATCGGCGATCGCGTCAAGTCGATCGATGACCATATCTCGTCGATCGCCCGCTCCGCCCAGGAACAGGCTTCCGGCATCGAGGAGATCAATTCCGCGATCCGCAGCATGGACCAGATCACCCAGCAGAACGCCGCGCTGATGGAGGAGACCAACGCCTCGACCCGGAGCCTCGTCGGCATCAGCGGCCGGCTGGCGGCGCTGCTCGGTCACTTCAAGACAAGGGCCGTGCGCGAGACCCGCACCGAGCGTCCGCGTCTGCGCGCCTGATCTTCGACCTGAAACATGGACCGGGCGGTTCCGGTCGGCTAATGTTGCTTGGCTTTCAGAGGAGCCGCGACATGACCGATCCGACCCGTGACCGTGACCGCCCTTCCCATATCCGCCACTGGACCGAGGTGGAAAAGCCCCAGGAGAAACACTATCGCGGTGATGACGAGCTGATGGGCTTCGGCGCCGCGCTTGCCCGGCAGTTCGGCCTCACGCGGCTCGGCATTCACCATCATCGCCTGCCACCCGGCCGCCGGACCTCCTTTCCGCATGCGGAGGAACTCGAGGAAGAATTCATCTACGTGATCGAAGGCAATCCGGAGGTCTGGCTGGATGGTGAGGTCTATCCGCTGAAACCGGGCGACTCGGTCGGTTTCCCGGCCGGTACGGGGATTGCTCATACCTTCATCAACAACACGGATGCGGAAGTGCGCCTTTTGGTGATCGGGGAGGCCAACAAGGACGAAAACCGGCTGTTCTATCCGAAGAATCCCGACCTGAAGGCGATCCGTTCGGATTGGTGGGACGACGCGCCCCGGCGCCCGCTCGGGGACCATGACGGCATGCCGGACGAGGTGCGGGTCTGGAAAGCCGGTCAGAAAGCAGCGAAGGAAACGACAGGTGAGTGACGAGGAAAGACTGATCAGGCTGGAGGAACTTGCCGCCTACCAAACCAAGGTGATCGAGGAATTGTCCGATCAGCTCGCCGAGCAATGGAAGGTGATGGAACAGACGCGCGCCAAGCTCGACCGGCTGACCGAGCGGTTCCTGTCGCTGGAGGAGACCTCGCTGGAAGCGCCGGCCGTCACCAGACCGCCGCATTATTGACGTCCTGTTGCCGCTCAGGCGGCGCGGGGCATGCGCCGCTTGAGCGCGACATATTCCCATACAGCGACGAAGAGCAGGATCGCGGTGACGAGGACTTCCATCGCGAAATTGGCGATGAAGGGTACCAGCAGGAAGCAGGCAGCGAGCAGGATGACGCCGGCGGCATGCGAATAGGGGATGAAGCGCGACGAAACCGTCTTCATCCAAGCCGTGCCGGCGAGGAACAGGATCGGCCCGCCGAGCAGCGCCAGTGCGTGGTCGTAGGAGCCTTCTTCCTGCGGATGCGAGAGACTGAAATCCTCACCGACGGCGGTGAGGATGATGCCGGCGACGATCGGCAGGTGCCCGTAGGTGAAGAGATACTGGGCGGTCGCCTGCGGCTCGGCCGTCTCTTCCGCCTTGTCGGCGGCCTTTTCCTGGCCGTCATGGAAATAGATCCACCACATGACGATGGTCGAGAGAAACGCGCAGCATAGCACCAGCGGCGTGCCGGCATTGTCCATGTGGCTCGCGGCATTTTTGCCGGTGGTGAGGATCGTCTCGCCGAGCGCGATAATGACGAACAGCGCGCAGCGTTCGGCCAGATGCTCGCCGCTGATGTCGAGCGTTTCGGGCGGCGAGGCGCCGATCGAAGGCACCCAGTAGCGCATCGCCGGACCGGCATATTCGATGGCAAGGGCGGCGATCCAAAGGGTCGCCCGCATCTGCGGCTCGGCAAGCCCACCGGCGATCCACAACGCGCTTGATACGGCCAGCCAGGCGGTGATTCGGAAGAAGGTCATGAAGGAGGCGGCATCGTTTCCCCGGAACGCATAAAGCGCAAACAGCGAGCGGATGAGCTGCATCGCCGAATAGGCGAGCGCGAAGGCGAGGCCCATGTCCGTGAAGGCCTTCGGCAGCGCGATGGCCAGCACGATGCCGCAGAACATCAGCACGAAAAGCAGCAGTCTGACCGGCTCGATCTCGGTATCGAGGAGATTGGTGACCCAGGTCGTGTGGATCCACACCCACCAAAGGGCGAAGATGAAGAGGATTGCCTCGGCGGCGATGCCGATGCTGAAGTCGGAGGCGAGCGTCTCGGAGAGCTGGATCAGCGCGAAGACGAAGACGAGATCGAAGAAAAGCTCCGGAAAGCTCGCCTTGGTCGATTGGACATCGTCCTTTCGAAGCCAATCGTGGTTGCTCTCGGTCATCAGGCTCCTTGCGGGCGCCTCGTTCCGACGGGACGAGGAAGAGGCCCTCGCCACTATCTAGGGCGTTGTCTCAGAAAGCGAGGGTGGTTCGGAGCGTGTTCGGAACATCTAAGGCGCCTTGACCCCAAGCGCAAATTGCCCAACCACGGCATCGCCGGCGATCTGGAACCGTCTCCGCTGGTTCGTGGCCCGAATGCCTTCGCCGACAAAATAAGCTGGTTTGACGGGTGTCAATCGGCATGCTGAAAATGCTGATAGAGAGGAAGGAGCCGGACCGTGCCGGCCACTTCGACAGGAAGTTGCATGACCCTTCCGGAATTCACCCTCGCCATCCTCCTGCTTCTCTGCACGCCGGGACCGACCAATACGCTGATGGCGCTTGGCGGGTATGCGCGCGGCTGGCGGAGGGGCCTGCCCCTGATCGCCGGCGAACTCGGCGGCTATCTGCTGGTGATCGTGCCGGTGGCAACGCTTGCGGCGCCTTTCTTCGATGCCTACCCGCAGGCGCTGGTCTGGGCGAAGCTCGCGGCGGGTATCTGGGTTCTTTATCTCGGCTATAGCCTGTGGATGTCCGAAAAGCGGGCGAAGGAAGCGGCGGAAATTTCCATCCGCCAGGTCTTCGTCACGACGGTGCTGAACCCCAAGGCGCTGATCATCGCGCTCGTCGTCATGCCGCATGGCGGCCTGCCGGAACTCGCGCCCTGGCTCGCGCTGTTTGCGGGACTGGTAATCTGTGCCGCCAGTGGCTGGATCGCCTTCGGCAGCCTGATGCGGCGAACGGAGCGTTTCGAGGTGAAGCCGATCGTCGTGCGCCGCGCCGCCGCTGCCTGCCTCGTCCTCTTCGCAACGATCCTCGCCAGCGGATCGATCCAGTCGCTGGCCTGACCCCTCGTTCGCGGTCGTCGATGTCGGTCACAACTCGGGAGAGATCGCCCGCCCCTGGAGGCGAACGGCGCGCGCCGGCATCTATGAGCCGCATATGGTGAGCGATCCGCGCAGCGGTGTCCGCGACACCTTCTAGGAGCCCAACGAAAAAGCCGCCCGCAACGACGTGCTGCGAGCGGCTTCAGAGGGTGGCTCCAGAATTCAGCTCTCGAAGAATTCCTTCATCCGGGCGAAGAAGCCCGTCGATTCCGGATTGTTATCCTTCGAGGACAGTTCCTCGAATTCCTGCAGCAGCTCGCGCTGCCGCTTGGTGAGCTTCTGCGGCGTCTCGATCTGGATCTGGATGTAGAGATCGCCCGTCTGGCTGGACCGCAGCACCGGCATGCCCTTGCCCTTCAGGCGGAACTGCTTGCCTGGCTGGGTGCCTTCCGGCACCGTCACGCGGGATTTGGTTCCATCGAGAGTGGCCACGTCGAACGTGCCGCCGAGGGCGGCAGTCGTCATCGAGATCGGCACGGCGCAATAAAGGTCCGCGCCGTCGCGCTGGAAGAACTGGTGCGGTTTCACCGACAGGAAGATGTAGAGATCGCCCGCAGGTCCGCCGCGCGTGCCGGCTTCGCCTTCGCCCTGAAGTCGAATGCGGGTGCCGTCCTCGATGCCGGCCGGGATGTTGACCGACAGCGAACGTTCTTCGGTGACGCGGCCCTGGCCGTGGCACTTGCCGCAGGGATCGGTGATCGTCTGGCCGCGGCCGTGGCAGGTCGGGCAGGTGCGCTCGACCGAGAAGAAGCCCTGGGATGCGCGCACGCGGCCGGAGCCCTGGCAGGTGCCGCAGGTCTTCGGCTGGGTGCCGGGCTTGGCGCCCGAACCGGAACAGACATCGCAGGTGATCGAGGTCGGAACCCGGATCTGCGCGGTTTTGCCGGAAAAGGCTTCTTCCAGCGTGATTTCCATATTGTAGCGAAGATCGGCGCCGCGCTCGCGACCGCCGGAAGAGCGCCGGGCACGACCGCCGCCCATCATCTCGCCAAAGATGTCTTCGAAGATGTCGGAGAAACCGCCGGCGCCCGCGCCCGAGAAGCCGCCGCCACCGCCCATTCCGCCCTGTTCGAAAGCGGCATGGCCGAAGCGGTCGTAGGCCGCGCGCTTCTGAGGATCCTTCAAGGTCTCGTAAGCTTCGCCGAGCTCCTTGAACTTCTTTTCGGCTTCTGCGTCGCCCGGATTCTTGTCGGGATGATATTTCATCGCGAGCTTGCGGAAGGCGCTTTTCAGCTCCTTCTCGTCGGCGGTCTTGCCGACACCCAGCGTTTCGTAAAAGTCTGCTTTTGCCATGGAGGTAACCGGCTCCGGAAAGGATTCCGGCTGCACGAAGGCAGCCGGATACTCTAGTCAACTATGGTCGAGGTCTGGCCATCAGGCAACCGGCGGATCAGGCGGACTTCTTGTCGTCCTTGACTTCCTCGTAGTCGGCATCGACGATATCGTCCTTGCCGCCCTCGGAGCCTTCGCCACCTTCGGCCTGCTGGGCCTCGTAGATGGCCTGACCAAGCTTCATCGACACTTCCATCAGGACCTGCGTCTTCGCCTGGATGTCATCGGCATCCGGCTCCGGAGCTTCGATGGCGGTCTTCAGCGAAGCGATCGCATCCTCGATCGCCTTGCGGTCGGTCTCGGAAACCTTGTCGCCATATTCCTTCAGCGACTTCTCGCTGGAGTGAACGAGGCTTTCGGCCTGGTTCTTGGCTTCGACGCCGGCGCGGCGCTTCTTGTCGGCTTCGGCATTGGCCTCGGCGTCCTTGACCATCTTTTCGATCTCGGCGTCGGAGAGACCACCGGAAGCCTGGATGCGGATCTGCTGTTCCTTGCCGGTGCCCTTGTCCTTGGCCGAAACCTGGACGATGCCGTTGGCGTCGATGTCGAACGTGACTTCGATCTGCGGCATGCCGCGCGGCGACGGCGGCAGGCCGACGAGGTCGAACTGGCCGAGCAGCTTGTTGTCTGCAGCCATTTCGCGCTCGCCCTGGGACACGCGGATCGTCACGGCCTGCTGGTTGTCTTCGGCGGTTGAGAAGGTCTGGCTCTTCTTGGTCGGGATCGTCGTGTTGCGGTCGATGAGGCGGGTGAAGACGCCACCGAGCGTTTCGATGCCGAGCGACAGCGGGGTCACGTCGAGCAGCAGAACGTCCTTGACGTCACCCTGCAGAACGCCTGCCTGGATGGCGGCGCCGAGGGCGACGACTTCATCCGGGTTGACGCCCTTGTGAGGCTCCTTGCCGAACAGCTGCTTGACGACTTCCTGGACCTTCGGCATGCGGCTCATGCCGCCGACGAGAACCACTTCGTCGATCTCGGCTGCGGTAACGCCGGCATCCTTGAGGGCTGCCTTGCACGGTGCGATGGTGCGCTGGACGAGATCGTCGACCAGGCTTTCGAACTTGGCGCGGGTCAGCTTCAGGGTCAGGTGCTTCGGACCGGAAGCGTCGGCCGTGATGAACGGCAGGTTGATTTCGGTCTGCTGCGAGGCCGAGAGTTCGATCTTGGCCTTTTCGGCAGCTTCCTTGAGGCGCTGCAGAGCGAGCTTGTCGTTCTTCAGGTCGATGCCCTGGTCCTTCTTGAACTCGTTGGCAAGATATTCGACGAGACGCATGTCGAAGTCTTCACCGCCGAGGAAGGTGTCGCCGTTTGTGGACTTCACTTCGAAGACGCCATCGCCGATTTCGAGGACCGAGATGTCGAACGTGCCGCCGCCAAGGTCGTAGACGGCGATCGTCTTGCCGTCCTTCTTGTCGAGGCCATAGGCGAGAGCGGCTGCCGTCGGCTCGTTGATGATGCGCAGCACTTCGAGACCTGCAATGCGGCCGGCATCCTTGGTTGCCTGGCGCTGCGCGTCGTTGAAGTAGGCCGGAACAGTGATGACGGCCTTTTCGACCTTTTCACCGAGGTAGGATTCAGCGGTTTCCTTCATCTTCTGAAGGATCATCGCGGAAACCTGTGCGGGGGAATAGTTCTTGCCCTGGGCCTTGACCCACGCATCGCCATTGTCACCCTTGACGATATCGAAGGGGACGAGGCCCTTGTCTTTTTCAACCGTCGGATCTTCGTAGCGGCGGCCGATCAGGCGCTTCACGGCGAAGAGGGTATTGGTGGGGTTGGTGACCGCCTGGCGCTTGGCCGGCTGGCCGACGAGGCGTTCGCCGTCATCGGAAAATGCGACCATGGAGGGCGTGGTACGCGCGCCTTCGGCGTTCTCGATCACCTTCGCATCTTTGCCGTCCATGATGGCGACGCAGGAGTTGGTGGTACCGAGGTCGATGCCAATTACTTTTGCCATTTTCTTCTCTCTCCTTTAAGCGAACCATCGGAACCCCTCAAAGGCATTCCACTGACAGTTCCTCGACTGGGATGGTACGCAGCATCGGCTGCGGTCATGCGGCGTATATAAGGACGGGTTTTTAGGACTGCAAGGCGAGAAATCGCCCGGATCCTAGCAAAAAGAACAGTTTGCCGAGCAATACTGTCAATACGCTTCACTGCCCCATGATCAGGTCGAAAAGCGTTGTGTGCCGCGGCTGGTCTCTGGAGCCCGCAACGCCTACGTCGCCGGGCGGAACGGGGCCGCCGCCGATGGCTCCCGGCGGCACCGGAGCGGACGAATCATAGGGGCCGCGATACTGGCGATAATCACGGACCGGAACGTCGCCGGGCGGTATTACATCGCCACGGCGGCCGCGGTCGCCATAGACCGGCCTGTTGTCGTAGATCTGTCCGTTGTCCCTGTTGTCGTATCCCTGGTTGTCGCCATAGACGGGCCGTATGCGGGCGGGTTCCCGTTCGATCGAGGCGGAATCCTGGGCGGGAGGGCGCGGCGCCGGCGGATAGTCGGCGGGGAGTTCGTCCTGGGTTCGGCGGCCACCGGGCAGGATGCCGGAAATGATATCGCCGATCGTCGTCGACGGCGAGTCCGGCTGGACTGCGGCCGGCGGCGGCAGATCGAGGCCGCGGCCGGCGCCGAACAGCGGCGTCGGCGTATAACCCTTCATCGCGGACGTCATGTATTCCTTCCAGGCTTTTGCCGGCAGACCGCCGCCGGTTACCTTCTTCATGAAGGCGCCGTCGTCGTTGCCGAACCAGATGCCGGTCGTCATGATGCTCGTATAACCGACGAACAGTGCGTCGCGGAATGACTGGGTGGTGCCCGACTTGCCGGCTGCCTGCCAGCCGTCGATCCTGGCGGCCTTGCCGGTGCCCTCGTTGATGACGCGGTTCATCATGCCGTTCATGGTCGCCGCCACCGGTTCGCTGAGCACGCGCGGCGGGTTGGCATAATCGGCCTCGTAAAGCACCTTGCCATCCGGATCGACGATGCGCTTGACGATATGCGGCGTCGCCTTGTAGCCGCCGTTCATGAAGGATGCGTAGGCAGACGTCAGCTCGACCAGCGAGACTTCCGAGGTGCCGAGCGCGATCGAAGCATTTGCCTGGATGTCGGAATCGATGCCGAGCCGGTGGGCGAGGCTCACCACCTTGTCGGGACCGACCTGCATGGCCAGCTGCGCGGCAACCGTATTCAGCGATTGCGCGAAGGCCGAGGCAAGCGTCACCGGGCCGCGGTATTTCTCGTCGAAATTCTCCGGCGACCAGTTGCCGATCTTGACCGGCGTATCGTTGACCATCGAGTCCGGCCGGGCGCCGGCTTCGAGTGCTGCGGCATAGACGAAGGGTTTGAAAGCCGAACCCGGCTGGCGCTTTGCCTTGACGGCGCGGTTGAACTGGCTCGTGGCATAATCGCGGCCGCCCACCAGCGCCCGGATCGCGCCGGTCGCATCGACCGAGACGAGGGCTGCCTGCGAGGCGTTGAGCTTGCCGCCTTCCTTCTTCAGCACATCGTTCAGCGACTTTTCGGCGGCGGCTTCGAGGCGCATGTCGAGCGTCGTCTCGACGGTCACGTCGACTTTCGGCTCGCCGATCAGGCTCTTCACCTCGTCGACGACCATGTCGGCGGCATAGTGCTGGGCGCCGGTCCAGTAGCGCTTCGCCTTGGCCGGCGGTTGCGACATGGCGCTCTTGAGGTCGCTGTCTGTGATGTAACCTTCCTCGCGCATCGTGCCGAGCACGACCTGGGCGCGCGCTTCCGCTGCCTTCGGATCGCGGGCCGGCGACAGGCGGGAAGGTGCCTTGAGGAGGCCGGCAAGCGTTGCCGCTTCGCCGAGATTCGCGTCGCGGGCCGACTTGTTGAAATAGCGCCGCGAGGCGGCCTCCACGCCATAGGCGTTCGAACCGAAGAACACCCGGTTCAGGTACATGGCAAGGATCTGGTCCTTGGTGAACTTGTGCTCCAGCCAGAAGGACAGGAGCACCTCCTGGATCTTGCGCTCGAACGTGCGGTCCGGCGACAGGAACAGGTTTTTGGCGAGCTGCTGGGTGATCGTCGAGCCGCCCTGGATCGGCTGGCCCGTCAGGTTGTTGACGAGGGCGCGCGCCAGGCCCAGCGGATCAACGCCGAAATGCGAATAGAAACGCCGGTCCTCGATGGCGATCACCGCCTGCGGCAGGTAGGGCGACATCTCCTCGAGCGCCAGGGCCTCGCCACCGGTCGAGCCGCGATTGGCGACGACCGAGCCATCGACCGCGGTGATCTTCATGTTCGCAGGGCGGTCCGGGATCGACCAGGTACTGGCGGCCGGCATTTTCGCGCCGTAATAGAGCACCAGCCCGCCGACGGCGATGCCGGCCCAGATGCCGAGCACGAAACACCAGTAGACCAGCCGCTTGAGCGGCGAGAAGAGCCCGCCGCCCTGGCGACGGGTGGAGGCTTTCCTGTCGCGAGGGGGACGGCCCCGTTCCGGGCGCTCGGAACGCTCGTCGCTTTCGGCTTTCGATGGACGTCTGCCAGGCCGGCCGTTGCCCACGATCCGCTCATCCGCGTCGAGACGTAAATCGCCGCTCGGCCGCGAACCTTCGAAGGACGGTTCAACGCGTTTGTCTGATTTGCCTCTGGCTGCCATGGTGAGCCGGCATACCCCCGTTACGCGCCTGTCAAAACAGGCTGTTACTCGAATGTCTGATCGCCCAAGCCTTTGGCTGGACTCTAAATGCGGCGATTTAAGGAGGCGTAAAGGACGCGCTTATTTGGCCGGGTCTTGAACCGCTTGACTTCCCATTCCATTTATGAGAACAAATAGAGAACATTTGGAGGTGCTGATGAGCAGAACCGAACAGGTGATCGAACGTGCAATGGCCGCAGTCGCGGCATCGAAGGCTCTGCGCGAGGCTGAAGCGCAGCGTCGGCGCGAGACGTTCCAGAAGATACAGATCGCCAACCAGCGACGCCCGAATATTCCCAAAGGAATTCAGCTGCCGCTGGATTTACATTGAGAAGCCAAAAGTCCGCTCGCTGGATCGTGAGAAAAGCTGCGGGCCTGACATGTCCGACCTAAAAAAATCCGAATCCTGGTGGAACAAGGATGCGCGCTCCGCGTTATGGCGGATTCCACCTTGGAGGAGGGGAGGATATGCAGAAAATCGTCGAGGCAGTCGTCCGAAATGGCGACCAGCGCGTCCCTGTGGGGCTGGTCAGCGTCAAGCAGGCACTTGAAATGCCTGAAAGGGGAATGCTGGAGTTCAGCCACCCCGCTTATGAAGCCGGGAAAACTGATATTTTCGTCAATCGCGAAACCCTTTCAAAACTGATGTAATCGCCGCCAAGCGATGAAAACAGGCTATATGAGGCAACCTGAAAACGCGAATTCGTGATTTCGGGTTCATCGCACTACGGGTTACCCTGGCACCTGTAACCACAGCGAAAGGAGAATGGCATGAAGACAGTTCTCGTCATCGCCGCCGTGCTCGGCCTGTCGTCCACCGCAGCCCTTGCGGAATGCGCCGGCCACAACGTCACGGCTTCCGCCAAGGTGGACAAGGAAGTCACTACGGCAAGCATCGCGCCTCCGAAAGTGGACCCGCGCCAGGAAGCCGCCGTGCTGAAGCAGTCCGAAGGACAGGCTAAAGTCACCGAATAATGGTTTTGCCCGCGCCGGCCCTGTCGGCGCGGGTTTTGATTCTCTTCAGCTTGTTAGATGGGAAGCTGGAGACGGAACCTCACGTTCCGCTTGGGTGTTGTTTCCGAAAAGGAGACTTCAATGGCCAAAAAACCTCTCGCTGCCGGCTTTACCGGTGATGTCGCCGAAGAGACAGGCGTTGCCGCCCGCACCAAATCTGCCGTTCATCATGTCAAGGACGAGGCGGGCATGGTCGCCGCCCACGCCGTCGACCATCCGGCCGCTACCGGCTCGGCAATTGCTGCCGTCGGTCTGCTCGGCTTGGCAATAGGCTACATGCTCGGCGTGTCATCCGCCTCCCGCGACCGTCGCTGGTATCGCTGAAGGCGAGCGAGGTTTTCTTCGGGAATACCGGCCGCCCGCGGAACCGTGGCGCGCTCCAGTCGTTGGTTTCCTGACAGGAAAAAGGAGACCATCATGCCCAATCGAGATCCTATCCCGACTCCGAGCCCCCAGCCGCGTGGACCGACACCGGCAGGCGGAATTCCCGATCGAACCCAGGAAAAGCCGCCATTGACGCCTGCGCAGGATCCCGGCGACACCAAGAACCCGCAGGATCCGACGCTCAATCCCGCTCTGATGCCGACCGGCGATCCGGCGGGCATGGCATAAGCCGCCCTCGGACCTTCATGCCTCGTCTGCGGACACTCGCTGGACCCGTATAGGTAGCAACCCGTACGGGTCCACCCTTATATTGCACCCGTCTATTATTGTTATTGTCAATTTATTAGCCAAGGCTCAAAATCTTTCCTCCTGTGGCTTGTAGACCTTTTTGTTCCTCGGGCGCCGACAAGGCCGGCGCAAGTCTGTCTCAATAGAAGGCCGCTGGTAATTTTCTCCAGCCGCCATTGCTGAGCAGGGCGAGGGGAATGGTCCGCCGGTCGGGCACCGTATGATCGGGAGGGTTATATGCCTACACAGATGGTTAGAAATCCTGTCAATCCGGACCAGCTCAGCTTGCTGCAGCAGGTCTTTGACCAGGCTTGCGCCGAACACCAGATCGACAAGGCGAGTCCCGATGCGGAGGCATTGGCGCTGATCCTGGTGAATTCCCTTCAAAAGGGCTCGGACGACAAGCAAAAGCTCTCGGCGCTGGCCGAGGCGCTGGCAAAAAGCCGGTAGGTTCCTGCTTTAAACGAGGAACCTATCAGTCCTTCGGCAGTTGAACGGTCTCTTGAAAAACCCAAGGAGACCGTCATGGCAGAGCCCATCAGAAACCTGAACACCCCCGCGAAGTCGGATACGCCCTCTTTCGATCACGAACCCAGCGAAAACGTCAGGACCGAGATTGCGACGCTGCGTTCCGAGATTTCCAACCTGCGCGAAATGCTCGCCGAAAAGACCGGTGCCGCCTATGGCAAGGTCACTGAGCGCGCCGGCAACGCTGCGCATTATGTACAGAACGAAGCAAGCTCGGTTGCCGGCACCATCCGCGAACATCCCGCTGCGACCACGACGCTGTTTACCCTGATCGGCGCAATCGGTTTTGCCATCGGCTATGTGGTTGCAACCGCTTCGGCGGAAAGCAAGCACGCCTGGTACGACCGTTACTTGAGCGGCCGCTTCTAGACAGGATCCTGACCGACATCGATCCAGATCGCTGCGGTTAGGTCCGCCACACGGTCGGGGCTGATGCGCACGGCGGCATTGGTGGCGCCCGCCGCAGGCACGACTTCCGCGAATTTCCGCAGCGACACGTCGCAATAGATCGGGATCGGGGAAGGCAACCCGAACGGACACACGCCGCCGATGGGATGGCCGGTGATATCGGCCGTCTCGTCACCGCCGAGCATCCGCGGCTTAGCGCCAAAATGATCCCGGAATTTACGGTTGTCCAGTCGGCTGGTTCCCGACATCACCACGAGCACGGTGATTTCCCCGGCGCGCACGCAGATCGTCTTGGCAATCTGCTCGGGCGCCACACCGTGGGCGAGGGCTGCAAGCGGCACGGTGGCCGAGCTTTCCTCGGTAATGATGACGTGGACATCGGGGGCGTTGGCGGCGAAGAAGGCGCGGACGGATTCGAGGCTCATGCCACTCAAACTGGCGCAGGATGGCGCCGGCCGCAAGAGGACAAAGGAGCTATGCGAGGATTGCAATGCTGCACTGCGATATCGTGACTGTTTTTTAAGCTCCACTCCTGTATGTTTAATTCATCGACGGGCGCACTCCTCCTCCCAGCGCCCCAGATGGGACCGACAACACCTCCTCCTCCCAGTTGTTGGTCAGTTTCGGAAACCCGGCGCACCTCCTCCCGCGCCGGGTTTTCTGTTTTACGCGCCTTGAAATCGCTGGCTATTTCGCCTTTGAAAGCGCGGCTTAATTTTCCCGATCTTGACCTTTTTGACCGGAGCCATTATCTGGTTCGCCATCGATATTTGTTTGATAGCCAGCACTATGCGCCTCGCGGCGTTTGCGACGATCTCTCTTCAAATACGAAACTTCAACGTTCCAAGCGCTTTAGCGTGGAATAGTCGGTCATATTTGCAAGGGAAAGGCATCGTTATGGCTACCGGTACTGTAAAGTGGTTCAACGCAACCAAGGGCTACGGCTTCATCCAGCCTGACGACGGTTCGCAGGACGTTTTCGTTCACATCTCCGCCGTTGAGCGCGCTGGCCTAGGCCAGCTCAAGGACGGTCAGAAGATCTCCTACGAACTCGTCAGCGACAAGCGTTCTGGCAAGGTTTCCGCAGACCGCCTCCAGGGCGCATGATCTGCTGAAGACCTCAATGTCGAACTCGCGAAAGGCCGGCTCGTCCGGCCTTTCTGCTTTTCTGGACCGGGCTGTCCCGGTGTTTAGAGCGATTCTAAGGTTAGCCCCTTGAAAGCGGAAACCTTAGCTCCCATCTAGGGTTCAATAGCGTTTCCGACGCACCGCATGGTCGGGGCTCCAAAAACCTGAGCGAGCATGTGTGTTACGGCAAATACCGGCGACCGTGCCGTCTTGAGGCAGTTTTCATATCCGCGTTAACGGGATGTTTACCTAACCGAGGGACGATGACCGCTAGAGCCGCAGTGATCTGAAAAGGTCGAAGAGCGGCCGCGTCGGAAATGCTTGTCCCATTTCGAGTGACCACGGATGTACTGGCACCAGTGAATGGGAGTGGAAAGGTCGGGCTTGCCCCGGCCTTTTTGTTTTTAAGGGCCTGACGCGGAGACGCGTCAGGCCCTTCTCCGTTTCAGGCCTTCAGAGGTCAGCCAGCCAGCGCCGCGATGATACGCGCCCACGAGCGGATACCCTTGTGGAAGGAGCGCAGGTCGTATTTTTCATTCGGCGAGTGGATGCGGTCGTCGCTGAGGCCGAAGCCGACGAGCAGCGATTCCATGCCGAGCGTCTTCTGGAAATCGCCGACGATCGGGATCGATCCTCCGACGCCGACAACCAAGGCCGGCTTCGGCCACTCCTCGGAAAGCGCCGTCTTCGCCTTGGTGAGCACCGGCGAATCGTAGCCGAGCTGGATCGCCGGCGAGCCACCATGCGTCAGGAACTCCACCGAGCAGTCAGCCGGGATCTTCGAGCGCACATAGGCACGAAAACTCTCACGAATCTTTTCCGGATCCTGGCCTCCGACGAGACGGCAGGACACTTTGGCCGACGCCTTCGACGCGATGACGGTCTTGAAGCCCTGGCCCTCGTAACCGCCGCTGATGCCGTTGAATTCGCAGGTCGGCCGCGCCCAGAGCAGTTCGAGCAGCGAACGGCCCTTTTCGCCGGCCAGCTCCGACAAGCCCACCTCTCCCAGAAAGTCGTCGCGACCGCTGACCAGGTTTTCCCAGGCCGCCTTGATGTTGGACGGTGTCTCCTCGATGCCGTCGTAAAAGCCTTCGAGCGTCACGCGGCCGGTATCGTCATGCAGTCCGGCGAGGATTTTCGACAGGATCTGGATCGGGTTTGCCGCAGCGCCGCCGTACATGCCGGAATGAAGGTCGCGGTTGGCGGCGGTGACGATGATTTCTTCGCCGACCAGGCCGCGCAGCGACGCCGTGATCGCCGGCGTATCCGCATCCCACATGCCGGTATCGCAGACGAGCGCGTAATCGGCTTTCAGCTCGGCGGCATTGGCGTCGAGGAAGGGCTTGAGCGACGGCGAGCCGGATTCTTCTTCGCCTTCGAAGAGGATGGTGACGCGCACCGGCAGCGAGCCATGGACATCCTTGTAAGCCCGGCAGGCTTCGACGAAAGTCATCAGCTGCCCCTTGTCGTCGGCAACGCCGCGGCCCGTCACCACCTTGCGGCCGGCACCGAGTTCCTTGACCTTGGGATCGAAGGGATCGTCCTCCCAGAGATCGATCGGATCGACCGGCTGGACGTCGTAGTGACCGTAGAACAGCACGTGTGGCGCATCAGCGCTGGCGCCCGGGTGGTGGCCAACGACCATCGGATGACCGGGCGTATCGCGAACCGACGCCTCGAAGCCGAGATCCTTTAGTTCGGCCGCCAGCCACTCGGCAGCCTGGCGGCAATCGGATTTGAAGGCGGGGTCGGTGGAGATCGACTTGATGCGGACGAGGCCGAACAGGCGCTCGAGGCTTGCGGGAAGGTTCTGGTCGGCGCGGTCGAGGACGGCGGAAAGATCGGTCATGGGAAATCCTGTCTTTGAAATGCGAGACCTCGAGCCCAGGAGGCAAGAAGCGGCCCATCGTTTCGAATGCCCGACCTTGTTAGCAAGTCAGGGGCAGCGGAGACAATGGCAAAGACGCCAACGCCGTTGGCTTAGATCTTGCGTGCGTTCTCGACGATCATCCGCATGTATTCGATCATCAGTTCGCGCTCGAAGCGACGAAAGCCTGAGAACAGGGCCGCATCCGCTTCGGAAGCCGCTTCCACGGCCTGGACTTCCAGCTCGCGGCCGAGCGAGGTCAGCGTGATGATCTGTGCCCGGCGGTCGTTCGGATGGGGGGTGCGCTGGATGAGGCCATCCCGCTCCATGCGGGCGAGCGTGTTGGCGAGCGTCGCCTGCTCGACCTCCAGCTTGTCGAGGAGCTGCTTCTGCGTCAGCCCGTCTTCCTGCCAGAGTTCGAGTAGGACGGGAAACTGGCCGGGAGAAAAGCCAAGCACCATCGCCCGCTTCTGCAAGGAGCGCGCAAAGCCTTTGGCGAGTTGGCCCGCCAGGTATGTCGCAGAATGCGAGCGGTCGAATCCCATGGCTGGTCTTCATCCCTCCCTGAACGAGCCCGTTTGCGAGCAATATCTGCCAGATATATCGCACGCCATGCTTTCGCCAAGCCTGTGCGAAGATGGGGTAAATGACAAGTCTTTCCTGCGAAAGAGCAATAAAAAACCGCCACGGCAGGGAGGGGACAGCCGTGGCGGTTTCTGATGGAAGGACAAAGGCCCGGAGAGGGGGGATAGGCCTTTGTCCGGCCTGGTTCGGCGGGGGACATGCCGGCTGCCAGACTGCGGCGTGATCAATCGCCGGTGAGTAGGAAATGTGGGCCCGAACCGGGCTTTTCAAGAGAAAAGCATATTACAAATCGGTAACGTTCCGGTGAGGGCGGGAGGCTTCCCGGCAGCGAAGTTTTCGTGGACGGATCAAATGCCCCACGCTATTCCTTGCGCCATGAAAAAAGGCGATCATCTTTTCCTTATCGACGGTTCCGGCTTCATTTTTCGCGCCTTCCACGCGCTGCCGCCGCTCACCCGCAAATCCGACGGCCTGCCCGTCGGCGCCGTCTCCGGCTTCTGCAACATGTTGTGGAAGCTGCTGACCGATGCGCGCGACACCTCGGTCGGCGTGACGCCCAGCCATTTCGCCGTCATTTTCGACTATTCCGCCAAGACCTTCCGCAAGGACCTGTACGATGCCTACAAGGCGAACCGTTCGGCGCCGCCGGAAGAACTGATCCCGCAATTCGGCCTGATCCGCCAGGCGACCCGCGCATTCAACCTGCCCTGCATCGAGACCGAAGGTTTTGAGGCGGACGACATCATCGCGACCTATGCCCGCCAGGCCGAGGCGACCGGCGCCGATGTGACCATCGTCTCGTCGGACAAGGACCTGATGCAGCTCGTGACGCCGAACGTCCACATGTACGACAGCATGAAGGACAAGCAGATCGGCGTTCCCGATGTCATCGAGAAATGGGGCGTGCCGCCGGAGAAGATGATCGACCTGCAGGCGATGGTCGGCGATTCGGTCGACAACGTGCCGGGCATTCCGGGCATCGGCCCGAAGACGGCAGCCCAGCTTCTCGAAGAATTCGGCGATCTCGACACGCTGCTTGCCCGCGCCGGCGAGATCAAGCAGGTGAAGCGCCGCGAGAACATCGTCGCCAATGCGGATCTCGCCCGCCTTTCGCGACGGCTCGTCTCGCTTCGACTCGACGTGCCTCTCGACCTCGATCTCGATGCGCTGGTGCTGGAGCCGCAGGACGGCCCGAAACTGGTCGGTTTCCTGAAGACCATGGAATTCGGCACCCTGACGCGCCGCGTCGCCGCCGCCTGCAATTGCGATGCCGATGCCATCGAACCCGCCGTCGTCAACGTCGAATGGGGCCAGGCCGCCCGCGGCCCGGACCTCGATGCCGGCGGCGCGGCAGCGGTCGATACCGGCGAGGCTGCAGCCGAAGCGCCGGCTCATCCCGCCAAGGCGCCGGTCGCCAAGGGCATGGAGGCGGCAACGCCGGCCGGACTCGCTGAGGCCCGCATCGAAGCCTTTGCCAAGGCCAAACTCGATCCGAGCTGCTACGTGACCATCCGGGACCTGACGGTGCTGGACGACTGGATCCGCGCGGCGCAGGAAACCGGTCTCGTCGCCTTCGACACGGAAACCACATTGCTTGATCCGATGCAGGCGGAGCTGGTTGGGTTTTCCCTCGCACTTGCCGACAATATCGCCAACCCGTCCGGCCTTGAGGTCCGTGCGGCCTATGTGCCGCTGATCCACAAGACCGGCGTCGGCGATCTGCTCGGCGGCGGGCTTGCCGAAAACCAGATCCCGACCCGGGAGGCGCTGGCGCGCCTGAAGCCGCTGCTTGAAGACCCGTCGGTCCTGAAAGTGGCGCAGAACCTGAAGTTCGATTACCTGCTGATGAGGCGTCATGGCATCACCGTCGAGGGTTACGACGATACGATGCTGATGTCCTATGTGCTGGAGGCTGGCAAGGCGAACCACGGCATGGACGCCCTGTCGGAGCGCTGGCTGAACCACAAGCCGATCACATTCAAGGAAGTTGCCGGCAGCGGCAAGGCGGGCGTCACCTTCGACTTCGTCGATATCGACAAGGCGACCGCCTATGCGGCGGAAGACGCCGACGTGACGCTGCGCCTGTGGATGGTGCTGAAACCTCAGCTGGCGGCTGCGGGCCTGACCCGCATCTATGAACGGCTCGAGCGGCCGCTGGTCTCGGTGCTCGCCCGCATGGAAGAGCGCGGCATCACTATCGACCGGCAGATACTGTCCAGGCTTTCGGGAGAGCTTGCCCAGCGGGCCGCCGCCTTCGAAGACGAGATCTACCAACTGGCAGGAGAAAAATTCACCGTCGGCTCTCCGAAACAGCTTGGCGACATCCTGTTCGGCAAGATGGGCCTGCCGGGCGGCGCCAAGACCAAGACCGGCCAGTGGTCGACCTCGGCCAGCGTGCTGGAAGACTTGGCTGCCGAAGGCCATCCCCTGCCGCGCAAGATCGTCGACTGGCGCCAGCTGACAAAGCTGAAATCCACCTATACGGACGCGCTGCCGGGTTACGTTCACCCGGAGACCAAGCGGGTCCACACCTGCTACTCGCTTGCCTCCACCACCACAGGCCGCCTTTCCTCTTCGGAACCGAACCTGCAGAACATTCCGGTGCGTACGGCGGAAGGCCGCAAGATCCGTACCGCCTTCATCTCGACGCCCGGCCACAAGCTGGTCTCTGCCGACTACAGCCAGATCGAGCTGCGCGTGCTTGCGCACGTCGCCGACATTCCGCAGCTGCGCCAGGCTTTTGCCGATGGGATCGACATTCACGCGATGACGGCCTCGGAAATGTTCGGCGTGCCGGTCGAAGGCATGCCGAGCGAAGTGCGCCGCCGCGCCAAGGCGATCAACTTCGGCATCATCTACGGCATCTCGGCTTTCGGGCTCGCCAACCAGCTGTCGATCGAACGCTCTGAAGCGGGCGACTACATCAAGAAGTATTTCGAGCGTTTCCCGGGCATCCGCGATTACATGGAAAGCACCAAGACTTTTGCCCGCGAGAACGGTTACGTCGAGACGATCTTCGGCCGCCGGGCGCATTATCCGGAGATCAAGTCCTCCAACCCTTCGGTGCGTGCCTTCAACGAACGTGCGTCGATCAATGCGCCGATCCAGGGTTCGGCCGCCGATATCATCCGCCGCGCCATGGCGAAGATGGAGCCGGCGCTTGAAACGGCCGGGTTGAACGGAAGCGCCCGCATGCTGCTGCAGGTGCACGACGAACTGATCTTCGAGGTCGAGGATGAGGAGATCGACAAGACCTTGCCGGTGATCATCTCGACCATGGAGCAGGCGGCCATGCCGGCGATCTCGATGCGGGTGCCGCTGAAGGTCGATGCTCGCGCCGCCAGCAATTGGGACGAAGCGCATTGAGCCTAAGGCTCAGTGTTCCTGCGGATAAAGTGACAGAAGCGCGGTCGAAAGCAGCTCGTCGGCGTAGGTGCAGGCGGTGAGCCGCGCATCCTCCGGCATGTTCATCTCGTGACAGCGCTGGTGTACGGCTTCGAGAACGAGGTTGCTGATCCCGCGGGCGTGTTCGATGTCCGCGTTCTCGGACGTGTCCATGGCAAGCGCCAACGCCGTCATGGAGACGATTTCCAGAACAACGACGCGCGCTTCCAGATCGATGGCAGTTGCCCCATCGGGACGTTGCCCTTCGCGCGGCTTGCTCTGGCCCATGATTTTTCCTTTCCTTATAAGGAAAGACACATAGAGCCGGATCAGGGACTTTAAAGAACGATCGAACGTTTTTCGCTAACCAATCGGGTGGCTCGCAAGGCAACTGTTGAGAGCGTCGACCAAGGCCCTGCCGGCATCTTCCAGCGATCCGCTGTTGTCGATCGTCACCACCCGGTAGTCGCCGGTCACGGTCAGCGAGCTGCGTTCGAGACGCCGAAGTATTTCCTCGCGCGTTTCCCGTCCGCGCGCTTCGAGCCGGGCCGCGAGCACGTCCAGGCTGGCGGTGATGTTGATGACCACCAGCGACGGATAGACATCCTTGAACCGGGCCAGCGCGGAACGCGAGCCGTTGGCAACGATCAGCTGGCCTTTCGCCATGGCCGCTTTCGTCTCGACGGGAATGCCGTATCGCAGGCCGTGGGCACCCCAGGAGACCGCAAAACGGCCGGCCTTTTCCAGAGCCTCGAATTCCGCTTCGGAAACGCCGTCATGGTCTTCACCGCCGGCGGCGGCGTTGCGGGTGATGACGCGCCGTACGAAGACGACGTCATCGCGGCCCTCGAAGAACCGGGCGGCATAGGCCATCAGAGTGTCCTTGCCGGCCCCGCTCGGGCCGACGACCGCGACCATGCAGCCGCTTCGCTCCGGTTCCGTTGCTGTCGGCCTGGCGTCCATCAGGCGACCCGCCGGCCTTCCCGCCAGACGGCGCGGGAGACGGGAACCCCCTCCTCGTGATGGACGCGGACGATATCGGCACGCAGGCCGGTCGCGATCCGGCCTCGGTCGTCGAGGCTGACGGTGCGGGCAGGGGTCGATGTCACCATGGCGAGCGCCTTCGGCAGCGAGATGCTTTCAACCTCCGAGGCGAGCACGAAGGGCGCGTGCAGCAGGCTGAGCGGCACGTAATCGGAGGAGAGCACGTCGAGCACGCCACGCTCGGCAAGGTCGCGAGCGGCGATATTGCCGGAATGCGACTTGCCGCGAACGATGTTTGGGGCACCCATCAGCACGCTCATGCCCGCTTCGTGCGAAGCTTTTGCCGCATCGAAACTGGTCGGGAATTCCGCCAACCGAACGCCGTTGTCGATCGCTTCGCCCACATGGGAAAGCGTCGCGTCGTCATGGCTTGCGACTGTAATGCCATGCTCGGCGCAGATCTTGGAGATCGCAACGCGGTGCGGCGTCGCATTGCGTGCCGATTCTTCCTGGCGTTTGGCGACGAAAGCGGCGAATGCCTCGTCGCTGAGGCCGCGCTTCTTCTGGTAGTAGAGCGTGTACTGATCCATGGTCTGGAACTGCCGCTGGCCCGGCGCGTGATCCATCAGCGAGACGAGCCGCACATGCGGATCGTTCTCGAAGTCGACGAAATGCTCCATGCAGTTGTCGGCGGAGACTTCGCAGCGCAGATGCAGGAAATGTTCGGAGCGCAGGCGACCATAGGCGGCGGCGGCGGCAATCGCGTCCGCCATGTCCCGCATTTCGCCATGGGCAAAGCCGCCGTCCTCGTCGGCGCCCATGCGCAGGCAGTCGAAGACGGTGGTGATGCCGGAGGTGGCGATCTGCGCGTCATGGGCCTGGATCGCCGCCGTGGTGTTCCAGCGCACGCCCGGACGCGGCGAATAATGCTGTTCCAGATGGTCGGTATGGAGTTCGACCAGGCCCGGGATCAGATAGTCACCCTCGAAATCCTCGCCGGTATGGACATTGCCTTCCGAGATGTCGGTGATCTTGCCGTTCCGGATCTGCACGGAACCGGAGATCACGCTGTCCTCGAGCACGATGCGGGCATTGGTGAGCACGAGTTCGGCGGTCATGATGCGGTCTTTCTGTTTTCGAAGGCGGACGCCAGCGGCAGCCAGCGATGGGCGATGAAGGGTGCGCCGCGCTCGGGCTCCACGAAGATGGCGAGCCCGTCGACGGTCAGCGGGGCGTTGGCGAAATCGGCGAAGCGGCGGTCGAGCTCGTGGCGCATGATGGGCGCCTCTTCGGGCGGGACCTGCCCGGTCAACGTCATGTGGAAGCGGAACTCGTCCATGACATAAGGATAACCCCAGCGGTCGAGATTGGCGCGCTGGGCGGAGCTTAACATATCAGGTTTACGCCGTGCGATGTCGGCCTCCGTCAGCGGCGCGCGAAAATGTTCGAATTCTTCGACGACGCGTCCGGCAAAATGCTGGAGCTCCGGGTAAATGGTGTCGGGAACCAGCGCGAAGAACCGTCCCAGCTGGCCGACGATGACGTTCGGGATGTCGAACGCCGTGGTCTCTGCGGCAAAGCGTTCGGCGGCCCTGATCAGCTCGGCTTCCGTCCGGTCCGGATGCAATTCGAACGGCGCCTTGAGCGTCGCGTGAAAGGCGTAGCGGCGCGGATCGGCAGTCAGTTCATGGACGGTGTCGCGGGAGAGGCCTTCGACATCGGGCGTCGGAAACGTCTCGGCGGTAAAGGCGTCTCGGCCGAGCCAACGCGCTGCCGCCTTCGTCAGCGGATGGTTTTCGGCGGGCGAAAAATAGAGAGCGTAGCGCAAAACGGGATTCCGGAATCAGGAGAAGGCCGGCCGACTTTACCTGCGCGCCGGCCCGTGAAACAGGACCCCCGGCTAAAAGATTTCCATGACAGGATGATGATAATCTGGCCTGTCAGTGGCCCTTTTTGCCCATGACGCGCGAACGCAGCGCATTGGAGAGATTGTCGAAGACGAAGACCACCAGAAGGATCAGCAGGACCATGTAGGCAACCTTGTCCCAGTCCGCATTGGTCTTCATGGATTCGAGCAGCTTGAGGCCGATACCGCCCGCGCCCACAGCGCCGATCGCGGTTGCCGAACGGGTGTTGGACTCCCAGAAATACAGCGATTGCGAGATGAAGATCGGCAGGACCTGCGGCACCACGCCGTAACGCTGCACGATGACCGGGGCGGCACCCACCGACTTGACCCCCTCGCGCTGCTTGTCGTCGACATTCTCCAGCGCTTCCGAATAGACCTTGCCGAGCGCACCGGTATCCGTGAAGAAAATGGCGGCGATCCCCGGGAGCGGCCCCGGCCCGAAGGCGCGGGTAAAGAACAGGGCCCAGATCAGCATGTCGATGGAGCGCAGGAAGTCGAAGAAGCGCTTCATCCCCCAGTTCATCGGCCGGCTCGTGGTGATGTTGCGCGCGGCGACGAAGGCGAGCGGGAAGGCGATGAGGGTGGCAAACAGCGTGCCGACGAAGGCCATGACCAGCGTCTGCATCAGCTTGGAGAGAATATCGCCATGCTGCCAGCTGCTATTGTTCAAGAAGTTGTCGAGCGCCAGCGAGGCATTGGACTGGCTCGGGTCGAGCCGCTCGCCGAAGAGCATCAGCCCGGCCACGCTGGTGACACTGCGACCCCAGAACGGCGATTGCGTGTCGAAGAAGAAATTCGCCCAGCCGAGGAAGCGCCGCTGCACATAGACCTGGCTGTTGCGGATTTCCGCCTGGCCGGCAAAGCCGAAACGGACATTGACCTTGTTGCCGTCCTGCATCATCCGCGCCGGCGCACCGTCCGGCAGTACCGCCCGGTCACCTTTGATCGCGACGGGATAGAGCTTGCCGTCGAGATATACGTCGACCTGGCTCGGGGTCACGTCGAGCCGGTTGCCGCTACCGAAGATTACCGTGTAGCCGCCATTGGAGGTCGGTTTCAGCCAGTCGATCGCCGCACCCTCGGGATATTGCCCGCGGCTCGTCCATTGTGGGACGACCTGACCGTTCTGGAAGCGCAGGCGGGGCTGCGCGCGCCATGAATACCAGTCCTGCAGGTAGATCGCCGCGCGATCCCAGTTGCCGTTGACGAAGGTCGGGATGACGTTGAAGAAGGAAAAGCAGAAGGCGAGGTAGATGAAGACCGCGACGGCCGCGATCGCCAGGCCCCAGCGCTGCATGACGCTGCGGTGAAAGACTTCCGGATAGGTGGCGAGCAGGCGTTCGCGATCGGCGGCATTGACGGCGAGATTGGACATCAGGCAGCTCCTCGGCCGAATTCGAACGATTGCTTGCCGATCAGCCGGCGGCGCAGCCAGGCCGAGAACTGGTCGACGCAGATGACTGTAATCAGAAGAAGAATGATGATCGCATAGGTCTTGGCGGCGTGGTCACGTCCGATCGACAGGCTGAACACTTCCCCGATGCCTCCGCCGCCGACGGCGCCGATAATGGTCGAAGCGCGCACGTTGATCTCGGTGCGCAGGAGCGTGTAGGAGACGAAATTGGGCAGGACCTGCGGCAGGATGGCGAAGCGGACGCGCTCCAGCCAGCTGGCGCCGGACGCGCGCAGGCCTTCGTCCGGCTTCATGTCGGCATTCTCGACCACTTCGAAGAATAGCTTTCCGAGCGCGCCGATGGTGTGGATCGACACGGCGATGATCGCCGCGATCGGACCGATCGACAGGATCGCGGCCAGCAGGCCGGCGACGACGATCTCCGGAAAGGCGCGCAGGATTTCCATGATACGCCGCACCACCCAGCGCGTGAGACCGGCGCCGACGAGATTGGTGGAGGCGAAGAAGCAGAGAAGGAAGGCGCCCGTGGCGCCGAGGATGGTCGAAACGATGGCGATGTTGATGGTGATCGCCAGCTGATAGAAGAAGTTCGGAATATACAAACTGTCGGTGATCCAGACGCGATCGCTCGTATAGTCGAACTTGATCGATCCGTCCGCATAGGGCGACGGCAGGTCGAACATGGCGCGGAAGATCTCCAGCGGACTGTTCGGCACGAAGCTCTTCAAGAAATCGAAGAAATAGGGAAGGCGTTCGAAGAACTTGCCGGAATTGGCTTCGTTGGCGAAGTCCAGCGACGCGCCGAGCACGATCAGGAAAACGACGATGGAGACGACGGTATAGATCCGCCGGGTCCGCACCTGTTGCTGATAATGGTCGAGGATGGTGCGGGAGCTTTCCTGCAGCCCGCTGAACTGAGCGGGTCCGGCCACGTGCGCCATTCTGGGTATCCTTGTTGAACGAGCGGCGGCATCGTCATGATGCCGCCGCCAAGATATTGATCAGACGTTGGATCAGCCGCCGATGACAGCCTTACGAGCGTCGATGATGGTCTGGTAGAACTTCTGGTCGACCGGCGACCAGTCGACGTAACCGCCTCCCGTGAAGCTCTCGAAGCAAGACTTGTCCTTCTTCGGCAGCTCGGCGAAGTAGGCGGTCACCTTCTTCTTCATGTCGTCCGAAAGCTTGTTGGAAACCATCAGCGGGCCGTTCGGGATGAGCGGCGACTTCCAGACCTGGACGATGTCGTCCATGTCGAGCAGGCCCTTGGAGACCATGATGTGCAGGTTGCCGGACGAGTAACCCTGAGCCCAGTCGCCGACGGCCGAACCGAAGGTGGTGCCGACGTCGAACTTCTTGTCGAGAATGCCGAGAACGAGGTTCTCATGGCCGCCGCCGAAGCCGGTTTCGGAGAAGTACTGCTTGACCGGCATGCCGATATCCTTCGGCAGGGCGACGTTCGGCACGAGGTAGCCAGAGGTCGAGTCCGGATCAGCGAAGCCGATCTTCTTGCCCTTGGCGTCGGCGAGCGTCTTGATGCCCGAATCCTTGCGGGCAACCATGATCGAGTAGTAGCCGGTCGAACCGTCGGCCTGCTTGGTGGTCAGGACCGGGGTAACGGCGTTCGGGTCCTTGATGTAGATCGCCGCGTAGGAAGCAGCGCCCATGACGGCGAGGTCGATCGTGCCGCCGAGCAGACCCTGGATGACGCCGTTGTAGTTAGGCGACGGGAAGAGCTTGACGTCCGAAGCGCCGGTCGCGGCGATCAAGCCCGGCTTGACGCATTCGGTGCGGCGGATCTGGTCGGCTTCGTTTTCGCCGCCGTCGAGGCCGATGCGCAGAACCGGTGCGCTCTGAGCGTGGGCATGGCCGGCAACGGCGGCGATGGCGATCGTCGCCATCAGGATCTTGCGGAATGCAGACATGGAAGTCTCCTTTGGTGATTGGGGTGGTCAACCCGGAAAGGGCGTCAGTCTTCCGGCCGCGGGTCGGCAGCCGGAAACAGGTCAGCGCATGGCGGCGGCTTCGGTCACCATGCCGGATGTGTCGATCGCGACCGCAGCCTCGCCGCGGCGGGCGGGGGCCAGGCTGGTCGATGTCATGGTCTCGTCGATGCCGGCGCCATCCTTGTCGGAACCGTAGATCTCGCGCACCGCATTGGCATTGAGCTGCTGCGGCGGGCCGTCGAAGACGACGCGGCCGCCCGCCATGCCGATGATCCGCTCGCAATAGCTGCGGGCCGTATCCAGCGTGTGCAGATTGGTGATGACCGTGATGCCTTCGCGCTCGTTGATGTCACGTAGCGCATCCATGACGATCTTGGCGTTGAGCGGATCGAGCGAGGCGATAGGCTCGTCGGCGAGCATCATTTTCGGCGCCTGCACCAGTGCGCGGGCGATCGCGACGCGCTGCTGCTGGCCACCCGACAGCGTTCCGGCCGCCTGCAGTGCGGTCTGTTCGATGCCGAGTCGCTCGAGGGCCGCCATCGCCATGACGCGCTCGTCACGGCTGAAGATTTTCAAGAGGCTCATCGTCGTCGAACGGTGATTGAGACGGCCGAGCAGCACGTTGGTCATCACGTCGAGGCGCGGGACCAGGTTGAACTGCTGGAAGATCATCGCGCAGTCGCGCTGCCAGTTGCGCAGCGCCCGGCCCTTGAGGGAGGAGACTTCGGCGCCGTTGAAGTAGATGGAGCCGGAGCTCGGCTCCTGCAGTCGGTTGATCATGCGCAACAGGGTAGACTTGCCGGCGCCGGAGCGGCCGATGATGCCGACCATCTGGCCCTGGGGAATCTCGACGTTCACGGCACTCACCGCGATACGATCGCCGAAACGGCGGGTGATGTCCCTCAATTCGAACTTCATGCTCTCTCGCCAATTCAGCTTTTTTTCTGAGAGCTCGATAGCGATGGTTGATGAAGTCTGAATGTCGGATTTATGTCGGTTTTATTATATTCCGGAAGCGCCCGCCGCGCTTCCGTTACCTGGCATGACGGGACACGAATTCCTCTGCCGAAAGTGCCCGGAAGTCGTCGAGAGCAGCCCTCAGTTTCAGGTGATCCCAGTCCCACCAGGCAAGCCGGTCCATCGCTTCGCCGACCGCTTTCGTGAAACGCTCGCGGATGAGCTTTGCCGGCACGCCGCCGACGATCGTATAGGGCGCGACGTCCTTCGATACCACCGCACCGGCGCCGATCACCGCGCCGTTGCCGATGGTGACGCCCGGCAGCACGGTGGCGCCATGGCCGATCCACACGTCATGGCCGATCGTGACGCGATGGTCGCGACGCCATTCGAAGAAACTCTTCTCATCCTCGGCATCGTCCCAGTAGCTGGCGGCGCGATAGGTGAAGTGGTGCAGCGTCGCACGCCACGTCGGATGGTTGGTGGCGTTGATGCGCACGGAAGCCGCCATGTTGACGAACTTGCCGATCGTCGCACACCAGATCGAGCCGTCCTGCATGATGTAGGAATAGGCGCCGATCTCGGCCTCGCTGATGCGGCAGCGCTCGGAAATTTCCGTATACGGGCCGAGCGTGGAATTGCTGACGTTTGCCGTTTCGTGGATCGCGGGCTCGAGCCCCACCTTGACGCTCATGCAGCGACTGCCTTTCGCGGAGAAAATTGGGAGACGTCGAGAACGCGGTCAGCCACGGCTTCGCGCACTTCCTCGTCGTGGAAAATGCCGAGAAGGGCGACGCCCTCGCGTTTCTTGTCCGCGATCATGTTCACGACGACGCGCCGGTTAACCGCGTCGAGTGAAGCGGTCGGCTCGTCGAGGAGCAGGATGCGGTGGCTGGTGATGAAACCGCGGGCGATGTTGACCCGCTGCTGTTCGCCACCCGAAAACGTGGCCGGCGGCAGGGTCCAGAGCTCCTGCGGCAGGTTGAGTTTGGCCAGAAGCTCGGCCGCCTTGTTGCGCGCTTCCGGCGCTGCGATCCCGCGGGCGACCAGCGGTTCGGCGACCACGTCCAGCGCGGAGACGCGCGGAACGGTGCGCAGGAACTGGCTGACATACCCGAGCGTATGGCGCCGCACGTCGAGCACCGTGCGCGGGTCGGCGCGGGCGATATCGACGATCCGGTCCTTGTGATCGACGAGGATCTGCCCGGCATCGACGGCGTAGTTGCCGTAGAGCATCTTCAAGATTGAGCTCTTGCCGATGCCTGACGGGCCGCCGAGCACGACGCATTCGCCGCTCGCAACGGAAAAGTTCACATCCTTGACGACCGGCAGCTTGATGCCGTCGCGCAGATGCATGGTGAAGCTCTTGAAGACTTCAGAAACGACGAGAGGGGTGGCCATCGGTATTCTCCTCAGACCTGAAGAATGGAAGAGACGAGAAGCTGGGTATAAGGCTCGCGGGGGTCGTCGAGCACCCGGTCGGTCAGTCCGTGTTCGATCACATGGCCGTCCTTCATCACCATCATCCGATGGGACAGGAGACGGGCGACCGCGAGATCGTGGGTGACGACGATCGCCGACAGGCCGAGATCGTTGACGAGACCGCGCACCAGGTCGAGCAGGCGGGCCTGGACCGAGACGTCGAGACCACCGGTCGGCTCGTCCATGAACACCAGGCGCGGGCCGGTCACCAGGTTGCGGGCGATCTGCAGGCGCTGGCGCATGCCGCCGGAAAAGGCGCGCGGCTGGTCGTCGATACGGTCGGTGCCGATCTCGACGCGGGTCAGCCAGTCGCTCGCCGTCTCGCGGATCTTGCCGTAGTGCCGGTCACCGACGGCCATCAGCCGCTCGCCGACATTGGCGCCGGCCGAGACTGTCATGCGTAGGCCGTCGGCCGGGTTCTGGTGCACGAAGCCCCAGTCGGTGCGCATCAGGAAGCGCCGTTCAGCCTCGCTCATGTGGTAGAGGTCGCGGAAATTGCCGTCGCGCATCCGGTATTCGACACTGCCGGTCGTCGGCATCAGCCGGGTCGACAGGCAGTTGAGCAGCGTGGTCTTGCCGGAGCCCGACTCTCCGACGATGGCGAGCACTTCGCCCGGCCACAGGTCGAAGGAAACATCCTTGCAGCCGATCCGGCTGCCGTAGAATTTCGAGACGCCGCTGACTTTGAGAAGAGGGGTGTCGGTCATTCCGCTGCCTCCTTGGCTGGCGCCAGCATGGCGCCGACATGGCCGTGTTCGCGGCGGTCCTCGCAATTGTCGGTGTCCGAACAGACGAACATGCGGCCGCCTTTGTCGTCCAGCACCACTTCGTCGAGATAGACGTTCTCGGCGCCGCAGAGCGCGCAGGGTTTGTCGAAGGTCTGGATTTGGAACGGATGATCCTCGAAGTCGAGGCTGACGACATCTGTATAAGGCGGCACGGCGTAGATGCGCTTCTCGCGGCCGGCGCCGAACAGCTGCAGCGCCTCCGACCGGTGCATCTTCGGATTGTCGAACTTCGGCGTCGGCGACGGGTCCATCACGTAGCGGCCCGCGACCTTGACCGGATAGGCATAGGTCTTCGAAATCCGGCCGTTATGGGCGATATCCTCGTAGAGCTTCACATGCATGAGCCCGTATTCTTCCAGCGCATGCATCTTGCGGGTCTCGGTCTCGCGCGGCTCGAGGAAGCGCAAGGGTTCCGGGATCGGCACCTGGTAGACGAGGATCTGGCCCTCGGCGAGCTTGTGCTCGGGAATGCGGTGGCGGGTCTGGATGATCGTCGCGTCCTTGGTGTGGGTGGTGACGGCGACATTGGCGACCTTCTGGAAGAAGGCGCGGATCGAGACCGCATTGGTGGTGTCGTCGGCGCCCTGGTCGATCACCTTCAGCACGTCTTCGGGGCCGATGATCGCTGCCGTCACCTGCACGCCGCCGGTGCCCCAGCCATAGGGCATCGGCATTTCGCGGGACGCGAAGGGCACCTGGTAACCGGGGATGGCGATCGCCTTGAGGATCGCGCGGCGGATCATCCGCTTCGTCTGCTCGTCGAGATAGGCGAAGTTGTAAGTGGCGAGGTCCGTCATCTTGGAGTATCCTGTGACTGCATGAACCAACTAGAAGGAAAGGCTGTCATGGACGCCATCACTTCGAACGGATTGCTGGGCGTGGCCGTCTTCGCGGCCTTCGTCGCCTGCGGGATCATCATTCCCTTTTATGTCATCAAGCCGCCGAAAAACCGCGGCAGGGCCAACGCGGGCAGCGAGGGCGGTGGGGTTGGGGCCTACGGGAGCGGCTGCGACGGCGCCAACGCGGGCGGCGCCTGCGATGGCGGCGGAGGTGGTGACGGTGGAGGCGGCGGAGGCGACTGATCCGCCCCCGAACTGCGGCCGGACCGGCATCATTCGGCGGCCTCCTGAAGGCCGCTACCGCCATTGCGCGCCGTCTCGATGTCCGATCGCATCTTGCGCACCAACGCAAGCTCGGCCTGGAAGTCGACGTAGTGCGGCAGCTTCAGGTGCTCGACGAAACCGGTCGCCTGCACGTTGTCCGAATGGGAGATCACGAATTCCTCGTCCTGCGCCGGCGCGGTGATGTCCTCGCCGAGCTCTTCGGCACGCAGCGCCCGGTCGACCAGCGACATCGACATCGCCTTGCGCTCGCTCTGGCCGAACACCAGGCCGTAACCGCGGGTGAACTGCGGCGGCGCCTTCGACGAACCCTTGAACTGGTTGACCATCTGGCATTCGGTGATCCGGATACGGCCGAGCGAGACGGCAAAACCGAGTTCTGCAACTTCGATCTCGACTTCCACTTCCCCGATGCGGACTTCACCGACGAACGGATGGTTGCGGCCGTAGCCGCGCTGGGTGGAGTAGCCGAGCGCCAGCAGGAAACCCTCGTCGCCGCGGGCGAGCGCCTGCAGGCGCAGATCCCGGCTCATCGGAAACTCCATCGGCTCGCGGGTGAGGTCGCCGGCCTGATGGTCCTCGGAAAACTCGCTGTCCGCCTCGATCAGGCCTTCATGGGCGAGAATGTCGGAGACCCGCATGACGTGCTCTTGCGGCGCGTCGCGGCGTTCCGGCTCGTCGACCGGTTCGTCGGTGAGCAGAGAAGGATCGAGCAGCCGGTGGGTATAGTCGAACGTGGCTCCGAGAAGCTGGCCACCCGGCAGATCCTTGTAGGTCGCCGAAACGCGCCGCTCGACCTTCATGGCGGCCGTATCGACCGGAACGGACGAGCCGAAGCGCGGCAGCGTGGTGCGATAGGCCCGCAGCAGGAAGATCGCCTCGATCATGTCGCCGCGCGACTGACGGATGGCAAGCGCTGCGAGCGCCCGGTCATAAAGCGAGGCCTCGGCCATCACGCGGTCTACGGCGAGGCCCAGCTGCTCGACGATCTGCTCGATGGTGACGGAAGGAAGCGAGCGATCGCCCCGACGCCGGTCGGCCAGCAGCCTGTGAGCATTGTTGATGGCGGCCTCGCCACCCTTGACGGCAACATACATGGTTCATTCTCCTGGCCATTACCGGCATCCCATCAGGATGCGGGAAGGTTTGGTCGTTTGGCCCCAAGCGGCGGCCCCAAGGTTAAAAAGTCGGTCGACCGTTCATTGGGTGGCGATGCGGACAGTCCGCGGCAGGCACAACAGGTTTTTGCCGGCCGTCAGGATGACATCGACGCCACGCGGAAAGAGCGCCCGGTTGTCGGCCCAGAGCCGCAGGAAAACTTCCGGAAGGCCCTTCACCATGACGGTGGTCGCGTGCGGGATGCCGGGCCCGGTCAGTGTCAGCGGCAGGCCTTCGCCAAGTGCTGCGACCTCGATCACCAGCGTCGTTGAACGGTCGGGATATTCCTGCGTGCCGGCCGAGAAGAGGCCGAACGAGGCAAGCGCTGCCCCGGCCTCCACGAAGGCAAAGCGGGCCTCGGCCTTCTCGCGGGTGATCGGCGCACCGGTGTGGAACCCGATCCACTCGCCGACGGCCGATTTGAAAAGCCCGGCGCTCAGCCACACGGGCGTTTCATGGTCACAGAGCGTCACGGCAATCGCCCCGGCCGCTCCTCCAAGCGGCTCCGGCTGGCCGACATCCGGTCCAACGGTACGGATCGTTCCCGGACGGGCCATGCTGTCCATCAGCATGCGGAACACGTCCTGGGATTCGAAGACCGGTTCTCTGAACCCGCCGGAAAGCGCTTGCGTCTTGATGTTCATCAGTCGTCCCCCCGTACCATGGTGAAGAAATCGACGCGGGTCGCGGCCGTCTCCTCCACCTTCTGTTTATCTTCCGTTGCGATGCGGGCCTCTATCGGACCGAGCAACGTGGCCTCCACGAAATCGCGCGTGCCGGCCTCCTGCCAGAGCGCATCGAAAATGGCCGCGAGCCGGACATTCGCCTTCGCGGTGCCAAGCGCCTGCGCATGGCCGGCGGTGCCGGATGCCAGGAGCACGGTCGCACGCGTCACCGTCGCCTCACCGAGATTGAAGGGTGCGCCGCCGCCGCCGATTCGACCGCGGACCATCACCAGTCCGGTCTCGGGGCCGCGCACCGGCTTGACCTCCGGTTTGGCCGGAAGTTTTTCCCAGGCGGCATGCAGTTCGCTCGCCGTCGCGCGCGCAAGAAGCCCGGCGGCGCGACGGCGCGCGGCGGTTTCTGCATTCGGCTCGATTTGTTTCGCCAGGTCCATTGCCAAGCTCCTAAATGTCTATTGATATAGACAATCATACAAGTTATATGTACTACTAACTTTCTGATATAACAAGCGTGTGACATGGATACCGGGCAGACAAACGTTCATCGCCAAAACGGCGTGGCGCTATGGCGGCAGATCGCCGACCGCATTCGCGCCTCGATCGCCAATGGCGACTACGACGCGACCGGCAAGGTGCCGCCGGAATTCACGCTGGCTGCGCAGTTCGGCGTCAATCGCCATACGGTCAGGAGCGCGCTTGCCGCCCTCGCTCAGGAGGGCATTGTTCGTTCGGTACAGGGGCGCGGTACGCTGATCGAGCGCAAGGAACGGCTGAACTTCCCGATCACGCGGCGCACCCGGTTCAGTGAGGGCATCGGCGACCAGGCGCGGGAAAAGGAGGGCCTGCTGCTGCATTCGGCCCAGGAACCGGCCACAGTCGACCTGTCGACCCGGCTGCGCATTCCTGAAGGTGCGCAGGTGATCCGGCTGGAAACGCTGAGGAAAGCGGATCGCCGCCCGGTTTCCCGCTCGACGACCTGGTTTCCGGCCGACCGTTTCGGCGGCATCGAGGAGGCCTACAGCAAAACCGGCTCGATCACCGTGGCGTTCCGGATGCTCGGCCTTTCGGACTATCTGCGTGTCTCGACGGAAGTGACCGCGACCCATGCAGATGGCGCGGATCTCGCTGACCTACAGCTATCGCCGGGAGCCATCATCCTCGTGGCCCGCGCGCTCAACACCGATACGGAAGGCGTGCCGATCCAATACGCCGTCAGCCGCTTCCCGGCCGACATGGTGCAGTTCACGATCGAGAATTGAGTAGGATAAGTAAGCCCAATCCGCGGTGCGGATTGGGCTTGTGAATTTGTCTCAGTGCGCGCCGGACATGTCGCCGAGAACGTCCTTAGAAGCGACGGTCGAGTCGGCTTTGAGCGTGTAGACCATCGGCACGCCGGTCGCGAGGTTGAGCTTGAGGATTTCTTCCTTGCTGAGCCGGTCGAGAACCATCACCAGCGAGCGAAGAGAATTGCCGTGGGCGGCGACGAGGACTTTTTCCCCACGCAGCACGCGCGGCAGGATTTCCGTCATGTAATAGGGCCAGACGCGGGCGCCGGTATCGCGCAGGCTTTCGCCGCCCGGCGGCGGGATGTCGTAGGAACGGCGCCAGATATGCACCTGCTCCTCACCCCACTTGGCGCGCGCATCGTCCTTGTTGAGGCCGGAAAGATCGCCGTAGTCGCGCTCGTTGAGCGCCTGGTCGCGGATCGTCTCGAGATCCGGCTGGCCCACCTTGTCGAGGACGATCTTCAACGTGTCCTGGGCGCGCTTCAGCACCGAGGTGAAGGCAATGTCGAACTTGATGCCCGTTGCCGCCAGCGCTTCGCCGCCGGCTTCGGCTTCCTGGATGCCGAGCGGCGTCAGATCCGGGTCGCGCCAGCCTGTGAAAAGGTTTTTGAGATTCCAGTCGCTCTGGCCGTGGCGAACGAGGACGAGAGTTCCGCTCATGGGATGAATTCCTCCGGGAAGATTTCAGGAAAGCCCGAGCACGTCGAGCATGGAATAGTGGCCGGGCTTCTTGTCGCGCGCCCAGAGCGCCGCGGCAACTGCGCCGCGGGCGAAGATCGAGCGGTCGCGCGCGCTGTGCGAGAGCGTCACCAGTTCGCCTTCGCCGGCAAGCACGACGGAATGGTCGCCGACGACCGAGCCGCCGCGCAGCGTCGCAAACCCGATCGTGCCGGTCGGGCGGGCGCCCGTATGGCCGTCGCGCACCCGGACGGATTGGCTTGCGAGATCGATGCCGCGGCCTTGCGCTGCCGCTTCGCCGAGCAACAGTGCCGTTCCGGATGGCGCGTCGACCTTGTGCTTGTGATGCATTTCGACGATCTCGATATCCCAGCCGGCGGCGGGCAAGGCCTTCGCCGCCTGCGCGACGAGCACACCGAGCAGGTTGACGCCGAGGCTCATATTGCCGGACTTGACGACGCGCGCATGACGGCCAGCCGCCCTGAACTTTTCCTCGTCCTCGACCGAGCATCCGGTCGTGCCGATGACATGGACAACGCGTGCCTGTGCGGCGAGGACAGAGAAGGCGACGCTGGTCGCGGGCGTGGTGAAATCGAGGACACCGTCGGCATCGAGGAAAGCCTTCAGCGGATCTGAGGTTACGGGAACGTCAAGAGTTCCGACACCCGCAAGCTCGCCGGCGTCCTTGCCGATGAACGGCGAACCCTCCCGCTGAACGGCCGCGTGCAGCGTCACGCCTGCTGTTTCATGGATGACCCGGATCATGGCCTGGCCCATCCGGCCTGCAGCACCAACCACCACGAGTTTCATGTCATTTGCGGTCATGCGCGGCGCAGTCCTTGCTTCGTCGGTCAGTCTTTTGGAGCGGTTACAGCTTGTTGGGGCGAGCGTAAAGGCCGCTTCCGCACTGCGCAAGTATCTCTTGCAGGCCGTATCCAGGAAACCGAGCCTCGCCCGCGACGATGATCTCGGGCCGTACCTAACGTTGCCAGCGGCGGCCATCCATGGAAAGGCCGTAGGCGGAAGGCGTGCGGGCAAAGCTTGCCAGGCCGGCCAGCGCTGCCTGCGGGTGGGTCACCACGAAGGTCGGGATCGTGCCCATCAGCTCCGTATGCGGCGCTTTATCCTCGAAGGCGGCGCGGAACTCCGGGCCTTTCAGCGCCGGAACGATCTTCTGCGAGATGCCGCCGGCAAGATAGACGCCGCCGCGCGCCATGAAGATCAGCGCCATGTCGCCGGCGACCCGGCCGAGATAGGTGGCAAACAGCGAAAGCGTTTCGACGGCCTGGGAATTCGAACGGTTCAGACCGTGGGCCGTGATATCCGCCGGATCGGAAAACGCGGGCTGCAGACCGTCGGCCGCACAGACGGCCTGGTAGATGTTGACGACGCCGCGCCCGCTCAGGATTTCTTCCGCAGAAACGCGACCCTCGATACGCTTGAGGTGCGGAAAGATCTCGAAATCCCGTTCCGAGCGCGGGCCGACATCCACATGTCCGCCTTCGCCGGGAACCGGAAACCACATGTGCCGCGCATAGACGAGGCCTGCGACGCCGAGGCCGGTACCGGGGCCGAGCACCACGCGCGACGCCATATGCGGCTCGTTGTTGGGCCCAAGCGTCTCGCGGTATTCGTCGGGCATGGCCGCGACGGCAAGCGCCTGGGCTTCGAAATCGTTGACGACCAGCACGTCCTCGAAGCCCAGATCGGCAATCATGCCTTTCGGCCGCACCACCCAGTCGCAATTGGTCAGGTCGATCTCGTCGCCGTCGATCGGCCCCGCGATGGCAAGGATCGCGGAACGGGGCTTTACCGAACTCCTGTCGAGCACGATTTTCTGGATGGCGTCATCGATCGTCGGGTAGTCGGCGGTGCGCACGTTCGGGAACGGCTTCGGTTCCGCATCGGCGTCGAGGAGGATCGAGAAGCGGGCATTGGTGCCGCCGATATCGCCGATCAGGATCGGAAAGGGCAGGTTGTCGATCTTCATATTATCGGCCATCGGGAAGCTTAGTCCTTCTGAAAGTCGATGAGTTTTTCGGCGGTGGCGCGGTTGAGCGCCATCGGTATGTCATAGACCGTTGCAAGCCGCGTCAGCGCCTTGACGTCGACATCGTGGGGAAGCGCGCTCAAGGGGTCGATGAAGAAGATCAGCATGTGAACCTCGCCGGTGGCGATCATCGCGCCGATCTGCTGATCGCCACCGAGCGGGCCGCTCTTCAGCCGCGTCACGTCGAGGCCGGGGCAGGCATCCTGAACCCGGCCGCCCGTCGTGCCGGTAGCGACGATGCGGAACCGTGAAAGCGCCACTTGGTGATGGCGGGCAAAATACGCCATGTCGTTCTTCTTCTGGTCGTGCGCGATGAGCGCAATGCAGGGCTTGGCCGACATGATTGGGTATCCTCGCCAGAACGATATTCAATCGATTTGTGACGCGTTCTAGCGTGCCGCTTCGCTCTTGGAAAGGTGGCGTCGAAACCGGCGTTTTCGATTGCCGGCCTCATCCGGAACTATTGCAGCGGACGCGGCGTCGGGATCGGCATGTCGTCGGAAGCAGCCGGCGGATCGTTGACGATCGCCTCGATGGTCTTTGCCGGTGCCGATGCGGCAGGCTGAGCGGTGTAGGCCACGGCGCTGCCGCCGAAGGTGGCGTCATCTTCGGAGCGCGCGGGGGCGGCAAGCACGGCTGCACAGGCTTTCGGCAGATCCGAGAGCATGACCTGGCGAGGCTTGACCGGCTTCTTGTTCGGGTCCGGCTTGGGCGGCGGCGCCCACGGCTCCTTGCTGAACCACCAGGCGAGGGAATTGTCGCAGCCGTCGCCCTTGGTGACCGGCGCCTGACTCTGGCAGGCCGTAGCGCCGGCCGGGCAGTGAATGCGGATATGGAAATGTTCGTCATGGCCGTAGATCGGCCGCACCTTACCAAGCAGGCTTCGATCGCCGGTCCAGGTTTCGCAAAGCTTCTTCTTGATGGCTGGATTGACGAAGACCCGCTCCACCTGCGGATAACTCGCCGCCTGCATGACGACCTTGGCGTGGGTGCTGGTCCAGCGGCTGGGATCGACGGTCAGGAACTTGCTCTTGTCGAGCATGGAGGTGAACGGCATGCTTTCGCGTTGCTGCGCGGTCAACGGCTGGGCGGGCTTCGGCGTGAACCAGATATCGGCGTCGAGGCCGATCTGGTGTGAAGCATGGCCTGTGAGCATCGGACCGCCGCGCGGCTGGGAAATGTCGCCGACCAGAATGCCGGAACCCCAGCCGAGCCTTGCGGCATCGCCGGAGAACCGTTCGAGCAATGAGATCATTGCCGGATTGCCCCAGCGGCGGTTGCGCGAGAGGCGCATCGCCTGCCAGGTCGGTCCGTCGGTCGGCAGCGCCACGGCACCGGACATGCAACCCTTCGCATAGAAACCGAGCGGTTCCGCCTCCGCCATGCTCGGGAGCTTCACGGTGCCAAAAAGCTGTTTGGCCGGCGTGCCTTCCTGCGCTGCCACCGGCCCTGTGAAGGTGCTGCAAAGGAAAGCGGTCACCGTCAACCGCAAAATAGTACCCGAAATCGATTTCATGCCCATCCGCCGCAAATCACCTGATCGCCTCGAATCTACCGTGAAACAGGATTTTGGTGAAATGGAGATGGTGGAAGCCTTGCCGATTTCCGGAAGATAAACGCCGGATAAAACGGATGTGAGCGCCGAACTCCTGTTTTTCGCCGCCTTTTGTCCTATGCTTCACCGCAACACAGAAACTCGGAAGAGGTAACGAATGGTTCCGGCTCGGCTGAAGGTAGGTTTCGCGATCGTCCTGGCGACGGTTCTCGCAGCGTCGAACGTGCCGGCCCAGGAACCGAAATGGCGCCATGGCATGGCCGTTGTCGGTGACCTCAAGCTGCCGGAAGGCTTCAAGCAGCTCCCCTATGTCGATGTGAACGCGCCGAAGGCCGGCGAACTGCGCCTCGGCGATGAAGGCACGTTCGACAACCTCAACCTGGTGATCGACCGGGGTGCCGTGGCTTCGGGTGTCAGCCTGATCTACGACACGCTCATGAAGCGGTCGGAGGACGAGGTTTTCGGCACCTACGGTCTTTTGGCCGAGGCGGTGTCCTATCCGGATGACGTGTCTTCGGTGACGTTCCGGTTGAGGCCGGAGGCGAAATGGTCGGACGGGCAGCCGGTCACTCCGGAAGACGTGATCTTCAGCCTGGGGAAGCTGAAGGAGCACAGCGCCCTCTATTCCGGCTACTATCGGCACGTCACCGGTGCTGAAAAGACCGGCGATCGCGAAGTGACCTTCCGCTTCGACGAAAAGAACAACCGCGAATTGCCTTCGATCGTCGGCGACTTCCCGGTCCTGCCGAAGCACTGGTGGGAAGGCAAGGACGCACAGGGCAACCAGCGCGATATTTCCCGCACCACCCTGGAGCCGCCGATCGGGTCCGGACCCTACAAGATTGGCGCCATTCAGCCGGGCTCCACCATTCGCTACGAGCTCCGCGACGACTACTGGGGCAAAAATCTGCCGATCAACCTCGGCCAGTATAACTTCCGGACGATCAGCTATACCTATTTTTCGGATGCCGACGTGGAATTCGAGGCCTTCCGGGCTGGCAACATCGATTACCGCCAGGAAAACAGTTCGAGCCGCTGGGTCACCCGTTACGATTTCGATGCGGTGAAGGATGGCCGGGTTATCAAGGAAGCACTGACCAATCCGTTCAAGGCCGTCGGCGTCATGCAGGCTTTCGTGCCGAACATGCGGCGCGACATCTTCAAGGACGCGCGGGTCCGCGAAGCGCTGAACTACGCCTACGACTTCGAGGATCTCAACAAGAACCTTGCCTATGGCGGCCTGAAGCGGGTCGATAGCTTCTTCTGGGGCACCGAGCTTGCGTCCTCTGGCCTGCCCCAGGGAAAGGAACTGGAAATCCTCAACGGGTTGAAGGACAAGATCCCGGCGCGGGTGTTCACAACCCCCTACACCAACCCCGTCGGTGGCGACCCCAACAAGGTGCGCGACAACCTGCGCACGGCCGTCAGCCTGCTGAAGGAGGCCGGTTGGGAGCTGAAGGGCAACCGGATGGTCAATGCCAAGACCGGGCAACCTTTAAGTTTCGAAATTCTCCTGAACAGCCAGTCGCAGGAGCGGACCGTGATGCCCTATGTGACAAGTCTCAAGAAAATCGGCATCGATGTCCGGCTCCGGATCGTCGACGCATCGCAATATATCAATCGAATCCGCAGCTTCGACTACGACATGATGTACGGGGTTTGGGCGCAGACCATGAACCCCGGCAACGAACAGGCGGACTACTGGGGATCGGCGTCCGTCAGCCGGCCGGGATCACGCAACTATGCAGGCATCGCCGATCCTGCTGTGGACCAGCTGATCAACATGATCACCTTTGCCGAGAAGCGGGAGGACCAGGTGGCGGCAGTCAAGGCGATGGACCGGGTGCTGCTCGCCAACCACTATGTGGTCCCGATGTTCTATTCCGGCGAAGCGAGGATCGCCTATTGGAACCGTCTCACGCATCCGCAGAGACTGCCGGAATACAGCACGGGTTTCCCCGAGACCTGGTCGACCAGAAGCGCCGCGAAGTGAAGAATTGGGCGCGGACTTGCGCCGCCGACCGGCACCTGTTCCAAATGAACCCGTATGATTCGCGCCGGAAAAGAGGAAAGAGCCATTTGATCGGCATTGGGATATGCGATGAGACAAGCCCGGCAGCCACGGGCAGGGAGCTCTGATGGGCGCCTATATTCTCCGCCGTCTTCTGCTGATGATACCGACGATCGTCGGCATCATGGCGATTTCCTTCCTCGTCGTGCAGTTCGCGCCTGGCGGCCCGGTCGAGCAGGTGATCGCCCAGATCCAGGGCCAGGATACCGGTGACCGGCTTTCCGGTGGCGGCGGCGACCTGCTCCAGCAACAGGGCGGAGGCGAGGAAAGCCGTTATCGCGGCGCCCAGGGCCTCGATCCGGAGTTCATCGCCAAGCTCGAAAAGCAGTTTGGCTTCGACAAGCCGCCGGCGACGCGTTTCCTCGAAATGATGTGGAACTATATCCGCTTCGACTTCGGCGAGAGCTTCTTCCGCAATACCTCGGTGCTCGATCTGATCATCGACAAGATGCCGGTCTCGATCTCGCTCGGCTTCTGGATTCTGATCGTCTCCTACCTGATCTCGATTCCCTTGGGCATCCGCAAGGCAGTCAAGGACGGCTCGACCTTTGACGTCTGGACCTCCGGCGTGATCATCATCGGTTACGCGGTGCCGAGCTTCCTGTTCGGCATCCTGCTGATCGTGCTCTTCGCAGGCGGTTCCTTCTTCGACTGGTTCCCGCTGCGCGGCCTGGTTTCGGACAATTTTTCAGAACTTTCCTGGTGGGAAAAGGTCATCGACTATTTCTGGCACCTGACATTGCCGTTGATCGCCATGTCGCTTTCGGCCTTCGCCACCACCACCCTGCTGACCAAGAACTCGTTCATCGACGAGATCAAGAAACAGTATGTGACGACGGCGCGTGCCAAGGGCCTCAACGAGCGGCAGGTGCTCTACGGCCACGTCTTCCGCAACGCCATGCTGATCGTCATCGCAGGGTTTCCGGGCGCCTTCATCTCGGCCTTCTTCACCGGCTCGCTGCTGATCGAGAACATCTTCTCGCTGGATGGACTGGGGCGCCTCGGTTATCTCGCGATCGTCAACCGCGACTACCCGATCGTTTTCGGCACGCTCTACATCTTCTCGCTCATGGGCCTGTTCGTCAGCCTGATTTCGGACCTGATCTATACCTGGATCGATCCGCGCATCGACTTCGAGCGGAGGGATGTCTGATGGAGGCGACCGCCGCAAAGACCACCGTGCAGACGGCACCGCCACAGAAGCGGCCCTGGATTTCGCCGACCAACCGGCGGCGGCTCGCCAATTTCCGCGCCAATAAGCGGGGTTACTGGTCTTTCTGGCTGTTCATGATCCTTTTCGTGCTCAGCCTGTTTGCGGAATTCATCGCCAACGACCGGCCGATCGTCGCCTCCTACAAGGGCGAGATCCTCTACCCGGTCCTGGTGGACTATCCGGAAGAGAAGTTCGGCGGTTTCCTGGCGACGACCGATTACCGCTCCGATTACATCCAGCAGGAAATCGACGCGAACGGCTGGATGGTCTGGCCGCCGATCCGCTATTCCTACCAGACGGTCAATTCCAACATTCCCCATTCGGCGCCGACCGAACCCTTCTGGCTGATGGAGAAGGCAGACCGCTGCGCCGCCTATCCGCAGAAGGATCAGGACCAGAACTGCATCCTCGGCAACCTGAACTGGCTCGGCACCGACGATCAGGCACGCGACGTGACCGCCCGCATGATTTACGGCTTCCGCATCTCCGTCCTGTTCGGCCTGGTGCTGACGATCTGCTCGGCAGTAATCGGCGTGACGGCCGGCGCGATCCAGGGTTATTTCGGCGGCTGGACGGACCTGCTGATGCAGCGGTTCATCGAGATCTGGTCGTCCATGCCGGTTCTCTACATCCTGCTGATCATCGCCTCGATCCTGCCGCCAGGGTTCTTCGTCCTGCTCGGCATCCTCCTGCTTTTCTCCTGGGTCGGTTTCGTCGGCGTGGTGCGCGCCGAGTTCCTGCGGGCTCGCAATTTCGAATATGTCCGTGCCGCCCGCGCGCTCGGCGTCGGCAACTGGACGATCATGTCCCGGCACCTGCTGCCGAACGCAATGGTCGCGACGCTGACCTTCCTGCCCTTCATCCTGTCGGGCTCGATCGCGACGCTGACCTCGCTCGACTTCCTGGGCTTCGGCCTGCCGGCAGGCTCTCCGTCTCTCGGCGAGATGATTTCGCAGGGAAAGAACAACCTCCAGGCGCCATGGCTCGGCTTCACTGCCTTCTTCACCATGTCCCTCATGCTTTCGCTGCTGATCTTCATCGGCGAGGCCGTGCGCGATGCCTTCGATCCGAGAAAGACGTTCGGGTGAGCCGATGACAGAGCCGCTTCTTTCCGTCCGCGATCTCTCCGTCGCCTTCCATCAGGGCAGCGATACATCGATTGCCGTCGACGGGGTCTCGTTCGACATCATGCCCGGCGAGGTGATGGCGCTGGTCGGGGAATCCGGCTCCGGCAAGTCGGTGACCGCCAATTCGGTCCTGAAGCTGCTGCCTTATCCTTCGGCAAGCCATCCGTCCGGGGTGATCCTGTTCGACGGCAAGGACATGTTGAAGGCGTCCGAGCCGGAACTGCGCCGCGTACGCGGCAACGACGTCACGATGATCTTCCAGGAGCCGATGACCTCGCTCAATCCGCTTCATTCGATCGAGAAGCAGATCGGCGAAATCCTTGAGCTTCATCACGGAATTGCGGGTCAGGCAGTGCGTATCCGCACGCTCGAACTCCTGAACCAAGTCGGCATACGCGAGCCGGAAAAGCGGCTGAAAGCTTATCCGCACGAGCTGTCAGGCGGGCAGCGCCAGCGCGTCATGATCGCCATGGCGCTCGCCAACCGCCCGAAACTGCTGATCGCCGACGAGCCGACCACGGCGCTCGACGTCACCGTGCAGGCGCAGATCCTCGATCTTCTGCGCGGGCTGAAGGGCGAGCACGGCATGTCCATGCTGTTCATCACACACGATCTCGGCATTGTCCGGAAATTCGCCGATCGCGTCTGCGTCATGACCAAGGGCAAGATCGTCGAGACCGGCACGGTGGAGGAGGTCTTCGCCAATCCGCAACACGCCTATACGCGCCATCTGCTCGCCTCCGAGCCGCGCGGCGAGCCGCCGCCGACCGATCCCTCGAAGCCGGTGGTGATGGAAGGCAAGGACATCCGCGTCTGGTTTCCGATCAAGGCGGGTTTCCTGCGCAAGGTGGTCGATCATGTGAAGGCGGTCGATGGCGTCGATCTCGAACTGCGGGCCGGCGAGACGCTCGGCGTGGTCGGCGAATCCGGCTCGGGCAAGACGACGCTCGGCCTGGCGCTGGCAAGGCTCATCTCCTCCAGGGGCCGCATCGCCTTCATCGGAACGGACATCGACAAGTTCTCCTTCAAGGAAATGCGTCCGTTCCGCGACCGTCTCCAGGTCGTCTTCCAGGATCCCTATGGGTCGCTGAGCCCCCGCATGTCGGTCGGCGATATCGTCGCCGAGGGACTGAAGGTGCATGAGCGGTCGCTCTCCGCCGATGGCCGCGACGAGCGTGTCGCCTGGGCCCTGAGCGAAGTCGGCCTCGATCCGGCGACCCGCTGGCGTTATCCGCACGAATTTTCCGGCGGCCAGCGGCAGCGCATCGCAATCGCCCGCGCCATGGTGCTGAAACCGCGTTTCGTGATGCTCGACGAGCCGACATCGGCGCTCGACATGACCGTGCAGGCCCAGGTTGTCGATCTCCTGCGCGACCTGCAGAAGAAGCACGATCTCGCCTATCTCTTCATCAGCCACGATCTGAAGGTGGTGAAGGCGCTCGCCAACCACGTCATCGTCATGCGGCTCGGCAAGGTGGTGGAAGAAGGTCCCGCGGACCAGATTTTCCAGGCGCCGAGAGAGGATTATACCCGCGCCCTGATGGCCGCCGCCTTCAATCTGGAAGCCGTCGAAATCGAAGCCATCAACCAGTAATCATAGCAATCAAGGTCAATCAGTCCATGCCTGCCAAACATCCGGTCGTCGTCGATCTTAAATTCGAGCGCCGCGAGATCGATGCCGCCCTCGCCAGCGCCTTCACCGGCCGCACCGTGCTGCACGCCTCCGATCCGGGAGTGGACATGTCCGAGGCGCGCTACGCTGTGATCTGGAAGCCGGACCCGGATCTGTTCCAGCGGGCGCCGAAGCTGGAGGTGTTGTTTTCCGGCGGCGCCGGCGTCGATTATATCCTCACCATGCCCGGCCTGCCGGACATTCCGATCGTCCGTTTCGTGGATGAAAGCCTGACGACGCGGATGAGCGAATGGGTTGTGCTGCAGGCCCTGAGTCACCTGCGGCAGGTGCCGGCCTATCTCGGGCAGCAGCGCGAACGCCAGTGGCGCGAACTCTCCCAGCCGGAAGCGAAGGACCTGACCGTCGGCGTGATGGGCCTTGGCGTGCTCGGCCAGGACGCGGTCCGCAAACTGAAGATCATGGGTTTCGACGTGATCGGCTGGTCGCGCAGCAAAAAGACGATCGAGGGCGTCGAGACCTTCGACGGCGGCGAGCTCGATGCTTTCCTTGCCCGCACCGACATTCTGGTCGGCCTCCTGCCGCTGACGCCCGAGACGCGCGGCATCTTCAATGCCTCGTTGTTTGCGAAGCTTCACCAGGGCGGCGCCTTGGGCAAACCGGTCTTCATCAATGCCGGACGCGGCGGCAGCCAGGTGGAGAGCGATCTTGTTGCCGCGCTCGACAACGGCATCCTCGGCGGCGCGTCCCTGGATGTGTTCGAGAAGGAGCCACTCGGTGCGGATAGCCCGCTCTGGACGACGGACAACGTCATCATTACCCCCCACGCGGCTTCCGCGTCCGATGTAAGGGCGCTGTTTCGCAATGCGGAGACCCAGATGGAACGCTACGAGGCGGGCGACCCCTTGCAGCACGTGGTAGATCGCCGGGCGGGCTACTGAGCCCTCCTGCCGGAACATTCGTTTCCGCCGACCGTTTCTTGTGCATGAGCCGGGCATTCCGGCCGAACAAGGAGCGAAATCATGAACACTCGTTTCGATCCCCAGGAAGCCGAGCCCCGTCATCCGAACCCGATCGGTTCGCCGCCGGTTGTTGAGACCGCTACGGAAGCGCGGCAGGGAAGCTGGGGTGCACCGGTCCTGAAGGTGCTGATTGCCGGCCTTATTCTGGCAATGGTCGCCTGGGCCGGCGCCGAGTGGTACGGCCGGAGCGCCGCACCGCCGGACGAACAGACCGCTACGCCGCCAGCCGGAAGCACGACGCCCGCTAACCCGAATGCGCCGCCGACCGCCAATCCCTCTACGCCGCCGGCCGCCGCGCCACCGGCAACCAACTCGAAATCCGGCAACTGACTACATCATTTCTGATTTTTTCGGCCGCGACCCCTCGCGGCCGAATTGCGTCTGGACTTGTTCTGCATTTTTTTCGATAAAAATGCCCGGAGGTTGATCAGCCGCTGCCTCCATACGCATCGAAATCGGCGGAGCCGGCCCGGAAGGGCCGGGGCAGGGGCAGGCATGACCAAGACCGATATCGCGAGCAGGGTTTATAACCACACCTGGAAGCTCGACCCGATCATCCGCAGTCTGATCGATACGGATTTCTACAAGCTCCTGATGCTGCAGATGATCTGGAAACTCTATCCGAACGTGGACGCCACGTTTTCGCTGATCAACCGCACGACCAGCGTCAAGCTGGCGGAGGAGATCGACGAGGGCGCGCTGCGCGAGCAGCTCGACCATGCCCGCACGGTCGGCCTGTCCAAGAAGGAGATGATCTGGCTCGCGGGTAACACGTTTTATGGTCGCAAGCAGATTTTCGAGCCGGAATTCCTCAACTGGCTGTCCACCTACAAGCTGCCGGAATACGAACTCTCGAAGCGCGACGGCCAGTACGAACTGACCTTTCACGGCAAGTGGATGGAAACGACGCTCTGGGAAATCCCCGCACTCGCGATCATCAACGAGTTGCGCTCCCGCTCCGCGATGCGCTCGCTCGGTTTCTTTACGCTCGACGTTCTCTACGCCCGGGCCAAGGCCAAGATGTGGGAAAAGGTCGAGCGGCTGCAGGCATTGCCGGGCCTGCGCATCTCCGATTTCGGTACGCGCCGTCGTCACAGCTTCCTGTGGCAGCGCTGGTGCGTAGAGGCGCTCAAGGAAGGCATCGGCCCGGCGTTCACCGGCACCAGCAACGTCCTGCTTGCGATGGACTCCGATCTCGAGGCCGTGGGGACCAATGCGCACGAACTGCCCATGGTGGCCGCGGCACTCGCCGAGACCGCCGAGCAGCTGCGCGCTTCCCCTTACCAGGTCCTGAAGGACTGGAACCGGCTTTACGGCGGCAACCTGCTGATCGTCCTGCCGGACGCCTTCGGTACGGCGGCGTTCCTGCGCGATGCGCCGGACTGGGTGGCCGACTGGACAGGTTTCCGCCCCGACAGCGCTCCGCCGATCGAGGGCGGGGAAAAGATCATTGCCTGGTGGAAGAAGATGGGCCGCAACCCCAGGGAAAAGCTGCTGATCTTCTCCGACGGGCTGGACGTCGATGCGATCATCGACACCTACCGGCATTTCGAGGGCCGCGTGCGCATGAGCTTCGGTTGGGGCACCAACCTGACCAACGATTTCGCCGGCTGCGCACCCCATGAGATTGCCGGCCTGATGCCGATCTCCATCGTCTGCAAGGTAAGCGAGGCGAATGGCCGTCCGGCGGTGAAGCTTTCCGACAATCCGCGCAAGGCGACCGGAGATCCGGCCGAGGTGGAACGGTATCTGAAGTTCTTCGGCCAGGAAGATCGCGTCGATCAGGTCGTTCTGGTCTGATCGCAAAGCTCAAAGGGCGACAGGCCCCGCTGGAAGTTGGCGGAGCCTGTCTGTGTTGGTTGGCTTAAGAGGAATTGGGGGCCTTCGTTTACCGGATAACCTGCACGACGGTGTGGGTCTGCGGATCGACGATCACGCGCTGATTATTCACTACCGTGTAGGCATACTTCGGATTGCTGGGCACCGGTGTGACGACGACGCTCTGCGGGATCGGCTTGCCGACAACGATCGGCTGCTCGACGGTCACGGAGGCGGTCGGGGCGGGCTGTTCCTCGACATAGGTGACGACTTCGCGCGGTGGCGGATCGATGGCGGTACCGGCTACGGCACCGACGACCCCGCCCACTGCGGCGCCGACTGGACCGCCGACGATAGCACCGGTAACCGCGCCGCCGGCTGCACCGTTGACGGTGCCCTGCTGTGCTCCGGCCTGGGTCGCGAAGGAAGCGGCGAGAATGGCGCAGGACGCGAGAATGATCTTCTTCATGGGTCTTCTCCTTTTTTTGAACTTCCGAAGGGCTAACCCGCCAGTTTTTGAGTGGTTCCTGTCTAGCAGTCACCTTTCGTAAGGGTCTGAAATCTTGAGCGAGGTGGTGTTCGGGAGATGCGGCCATGTTCCGCTCGTCGAAACTGAGCCGGCAACGTAGCCCTCACAGGCCTCCGTTCCGGCAAATCTATCGGCTTAGCGGCCGGCGCTGCGCCCTGACCCCAGGGATCTAGATCAAAAAATCGACATCGAGACTCCGCTCCTATTGCCAAGCGACGATCGGAGTCTATTTGCCTCCTTCAGTCCGGGAGGATCTGCCGTTGGAATATCGTTTCCTGATCGTCGAAGACAGTTTGCTGGTCGCGATGGATATCGAGGACGCCGTCCATCGAAGCGGCCATGACGTCGTCGGAATAGCACCCGACATGACCGTGGCGCTGAACTATACCCGCGACACGGATATAGCCTTCGTGGACGTGCGCCTTGCCGACGGCGAGACCGGCCCCGAGATCGCCAAGGCGCTGGCGGAATACGGCATCGTGGTAATCATGATTACCGGCAATCCGGGCCTTGTGGCGGCGGGCGTCTCCGGGGTCCTCGGCGTAATGGCAAAACCGCTGACCGACCAGGCTTCGATGGATCTTATCCAGTTCGCCGTCGATCGCAAGAACGGCCGGCCGGGCGTGCCGCCGGCGCGGCTGCGGCTCTTTCACTGAAAGCGGCCTGATTGTCCGACAGTTTAAATAACTTCTGCCCCTGAGATGACAGGACCGGATATCCGCGCTATGGGATCGCCCCAGAGCGACAGCGGGTCATACATGCGTTACTTCATCACCGGGACGGCAGGCTTCATTGGTTTCCACTTGGCGCGACGCCTGCTGGAAGATGGCCACGAGGTTCTAGGCTTCGACGGGATGACGCCCTATTACAGCCTGCGCCTCAAGGAAGCTCGCAATGCCGGGCTCACACAATTCCCTGCCTTCCGCCCGGTTATCGGCATGCTGGAGGAAAAGTCGCTGCTCGACAAGTCGGTCGAGGACTTCAAGCCGGATGTGATGATCCACCTCGCCGCCCAGGCCGGCGTGCGCTACAGCCTTGAAAATCCCAAGGCCTATCTCGATTCCAATCTCATCGGCTCCTGGAATATCCTGGAGATTGCCCGCAACTACGGCGTCGGCCATTTGATGCTCGCTTCGACCTCGTCGGTCTACGGTGCCAATCCGGACATTCCCTTCCGCGAAAGCGACCGCGCCGACGAACCCTTGACCTTCTATGCGGCGAGCAAGAAGGCCATGGAACTGATGGCGCACAGCTACGCCCATCTCTACAAGGTGCCGATTACCGCCTTCCGCTTCTTCACGGTCTACGGTCCCTGGGGCCGGCCGGACATGGCGCTCTTCAAGTTCGTCAAGGCGATGATCGAGGATCGCGAGATCGAGATCTACGGCGAAGGCAAGATGAGCCGGGACTTCACCTATATCGACGACCTGGTGAATTCGATCATCGACCTCTCCAAGGTCTATCCCGGCGAAGACAATCGCGTCGCGGACATCGATACGCTCTCCCATCAGGCACCGTTCCGCGTCGTCAATATCGGCGGCGGCCAGCCTTCAGGCCTCATCGATTTCGTCGAAACCATAGAACGGATCATGGGAAAGCCGGCCAAGCGCAAGATGCTGCCGATGCAGAAGGGCGACGTGCCGAGAACCTTCGCCAGCCCCGATCTTCTCGTGGCGCTGACCGGCCGCAAACCGGAGATCGGCCTGGAGGAAGGCGTCAAGGCCTTCGTGCAATGGTATCTCGACCACCGCCACGAGATCGACTGAGCGGCTTCCCGCCGAGAACCGCATGCCGAAAGCCGGCACCGGAAAACACCGGAGCGGTGCTGACGACTCGGCCGTTCGGCGCCTCATGCGTTAAATCAATGGCGCGGCGATCTCGAAGGGTGCTTCCGACCTTAATTCCGAGGAAACGTACCATCCATCCCACTGCGAGAACTGCTGAAAGACGCGAGTGTAGCCGTTTCTCAGCAATAGTTCTTCGATGCCCTTCTCGGTCTTGGAATTCAGCTCGACCGAGATGAGACTGAAACGTCGTCGGGCAAAGTCGAAAGCGGAGAGGATATCGAGTTCGCTGCCTTCGGTATCGATGGAAATATAGTCGATCTCTTGTGGAGCGTCGTATTTGTCGAGCAGATCGTTCAGAGAGATCGTCCTGATGTCGAGAGCGGTTCCGCCCTTGCGGACGTCGGCGAAATGATCGCCATCGGCGAAAGACGCGATCGCGCTGAGCTCGGGATCGACGCCGTCCATGGCCAGAAACCTCACGACTTCTTCCGACTTGGAAGAAACGCATAGATGTTCGATATGAACCATCCGGTTTCTCGCAAGCGCGGCATGCCAGACGGGATTAGGCTCCGCCAAGATCCCGCGCCAATTGAGTTCTTTCTCAAGCCACCAGGTGTTGCTGTTGGTCGCTCCATTCGTCGCGCCGAACTCGACAAAGAACCCGCCTTTCTTTTCCCCGAGCTCATAACAAACCCAGAGATCCTGCAGTATTTGCGCCTTGGATTTCCGGCGCCTCGCAATCGAGTATGCCATGAACGACAAGTCTTCGGATTGCACCCAATCCGTTACCTCGGGGCGGTTCAACCGAACGGCGTTGAAAACTTTCCTTTGAAGTGATGGGTTGTGAAGCAACGATCCGATGCTTCGCGCTGACGCAGACAACAGGATATTCCGGGGGCGCATGCGGTACCCTTTCCACTATCGGCGGATGATCCGCCTGTTTCAGAGCTGCAGAGACAATAACCTAACAGGCTGCCATTACTTCCAGGAGTGCCTCAGCCGCGTCCGAACTCGTCGACGATGCGGATGATGTCGTCCTCGCCGAGATAGGAACCGGTCTGCACCTCGATCACTTCGAGCATGATCTTGCCGGGATTGGCGAGCCGATGCACTTCGCCCTGCGGAATATAGATGGACTCGTTCTCCCTGACGATCCGGGTTTCCTCGCCGATCGTCACTTCCGCCGTGCCCTTGACGCAGATCCAGTGTTCCGAGCGATGGTGATGTTTCTGCAGCGAGAGTTTCTTGCCGGGCGTCACGAACAGCCGCTTCACCTGGAAACGATCGCCGTTGAGCACCGACGTATAGCCGCCCCAGGGCCGATAGGAGGTCGGATGGGTTTCGGTCAGCGCCGCGGTCGCCTTGGCTGCGGCGAGCTGCTTGACGATCTTACCGACATCCTGGCTGTCTTCCAGCCGGCCGATATAGACGGCGTCCTCGCTGGCGATGACGGCGACGCCATCCAGGCCCTGAACTGCGAGATGGCTGGTGCGCGACATCACGAGCGAGTTCCTGGTGTTGATCAGCGTCGTCTTGCCGGAGGTGACGTTGCCGGCCTCGTCGCGGGCGCCGAGCTTCCAGACGGCGTCCCAGCTTCCGAGATCGGACCAGTTAAACGATGAGGGTACGACCGCCGCATTGGAGGTCTTTTCCATCAGCGCGTAATCGACCGAGATATCCGGGCTTGCGGCAAATTCCTGCGCATCGAGGCGGGTGAAGTCGAGGTCGCTCGAAGCCTTGGCAAGTGCGGCGCGGGCGGCCGCCTCGACCTCGGGCGCGAAGGTGGAAAGTTCGCTCAGCACCTGACCGGCCTTGAACATGAAGATACCGGAGTTCCAGACAAAACCGCCGGTCGACAGCATCTTCTCGGCCTCGGCGAGCACCGGCTTCTCGACAAAGCGCTTGACCTTGCAGGCGCCGGCCGGCAGCGCCTCGCCGATCTCGATGTAACCATACCCGGTGGCGGGCTCCGTCGGAGCAATGCCGAAGGTGACGAGCTTGCCGGAAAGGGCCGTCTGCCTGGCAATGCCGATCGCATCGAAATAGCCGGCATCCGCGGTGATCTCGTGGTCCGAGGCAAGCACCTGCAGGATCGCATCCTCGCCGAAGCGGCCTTCGACGAAGGCGGCAGCGACGGCGACTGCCGGGGCGGTATTGCGGGCGACGGGTTCGAGCAGGATGCCGGAGAGCTTGATGCCGAGTTCGCGGGCCTGTTCGGCCACCAGGAACCGGAAATCCTCGTTGGTGATGACGACCGGAGCCTCATAGAGCTTTGGGTCCGAAACGCGCAACAGCGTCGCCTGGAACAGCGTTTTGTCGCCGATGAACTGGATGAACTGTTTTGGCGCGCTTGCGCGGGACAGCGGCCAGAGCCGCGTGCCCTTGCCGCCTGCCATGATGACGGGGATGATCTTGCTATTCATTCCAATATCTCCGGCAGTTATCGTCCGATTATCGCTCAAATTTTTGCAGCCCAGGCGCGGATGAGGTTCAGCCCGTCGTGCAACAGGGCCTTCGCCTCGTCTTCCGTCCCGGCTTCCACATAACAGCGCATTTCCGGTGCGTTGCCCGATGGCCGCAAATGCACGATCCGGCCATCCTCAAGCGTCACCCGCAGGCCATCGATATCGCTTTTGGCAGCGACTGTCGAAATCGGCGCGAGGAACGCCGCAAGATTGTCGTCGGATCGCCTGAGATGCGCCATCAGCGCGGCGCTCGTTTCCACGGGAAAATTCTCCAGCCGGTCGGCCGCAGCAAACGGCAGGCGGAAACCGGCCGCGATTTGCGACAGGGGCTTCTTCTCGCGCGCAGCCAGCACAAGCGTCGCCAGCACCGGCAGGAAACTGTCGCGGGTGGGAAGTGGCGAGAGCGTGCCCGTGCCGGTATCGAAAGGCGAGGCGGTCAGAAGCCCGCCATTCGCTTCGAAGCCCATGACGCCCGTCTTGCCGGCTTCGAGTGCTGCGAGCATGCCGGAGATGACAAACGGCGATCCGACCTTGGTGCGGACGGTCTCGAAATCCCCAGCCGCCTCGATGCCCGAATTGGAGGTGACCGGCGTTACGACCACCTGCGCCTTCAGGAACTTTGCCGCGATCAGGCCCAAAAGATCGCCGCGCAGCGGTTCTCCCGTTTCGTCGGAAACCAGCGGCCGGTCGCCGTCGCCGTCGGCAGAGATGATCGCGTCGAGCCCATGTTCGCGCGCCCAGCCCTTGAGGAGGCCGATTGTCTCGATCGAGACCGCTTCCGTGTCGACTGGAATGAATTCTTCGGAGCGGCCGAGCGGCACTGCGTCTGAGCCATAAACTTCAAGAACCCGCACCATGAGATCGCGGGCAACCGTCGAATGCTGATAGACGCCGACCTTGAGGCCGGCGAGCGCGCCCGCGGGTAGCATTGCAATATTGCGGGCGAGGAACAGCGCCTCGGCTTCGGCAGAATGATCCGGCGCTTCGCCGGGCGTCGTGTCGATCTCGCTTCTGTCCAGTTCGGCAGCGACCGCGGTGATCCGCATCTCGTCCTGTTTGTCGATCTCCCCATTCGGCCGGTAGAATTTGATGCCGTTGCGGTCAGCCGGGATATGCGAGCCGGTGATCATCAGCGATGCGGCCTTGAGCTGAAGCCCGTAGAGCGCCAGCGTCGGCGTCGGCACCGCGCCGCAATCGATCGGCGAAAGGCCGGCGCGCTTCAGCGCTCCGATGCAGGTGGCGGCGATGCCGGGGCTGGACGGGCGGAAATCGCGGCCCACCAGCACCGCATCACCCAGTCGGGCCGTGCCCGTTTCCAGGAGATGCCGGGCAAAGGCCTGGGTGTAGAGCGATGAAGCCCGCCCCTCCAGGTCAGTCACAAGGCCCCGAAGACCGCTCGTTCCGAATTTCATGCGCTACCCATCAAGGAGACTCCAAGGATCGTCCTAGTTCATTTCCTATGAAGATAAAGTTGAAATTGGCAAGACCCCAAATCGGCGGTGTAGTGCCTAAGCTCGTTCCGCAAAGCTTGGCGAGCCAGTCGAAATGATGTTATCCTTGACGGCATGATCAGGGCCTTGTTCCGATATTTAGGCCTGTTCTTGAGTTCGGCTGCTTCGGGTTCGAAGCTTAGGAGAGCCGTGATGCGAGCGAATATCGTAAAGAGCGTCGCCTTCGTGGTGCCGATTGCCGGCCTTGCGTTTCTCATGGCCGTGGGCGAGCCGGCCGACGAGGCATGCCCGGGAAACCTCGCGTTTGAGAAATCCCGCCAGCTCGTCGAACAACGCCCCGAGATCGTCGATGTCGCCTGGGGCAATCTTCGCTGGATCGCCGATTGTCGGTTCTCCATGGGTGGCTATGCCGACATCAACACCGACAAGGGCCTGGACCGTAGGGATTTCGAGCTCGTAGTCGCTTTCGATCCGCAGCTGCGCCGTTGGCAGCAGGTCAGCTTTTCGATCTCCCAATAGTGCAGGGTCCGTCGCGAATCAATCGACCCCGCACGCCATGGCGGGGTCTAGCGGGTCGGGATCGATTTATCTGCCTCGACAGACGCGCGTCGTCTTGGTGACCCACCGCCCATGATGGCGGTACTCGACGCTGCGGACCCTGCAGTGCGGACGGTAATGGTGCCTGGAATACTGCCGATAGTAGGGGCGATGGTAGCGATGGTACGGCCGATAGTGGTGTCCGGGCCGATATCCTCGATCGCCAATCGTTATGCTGAAACTATCGGCGAGGGTCGGGGCCGCGGTCGTGGTAAGACATCCAAGCCCGATGATGCAGGCGGCAATGAACTTTTTCATTTTCTCCTCCTTCGGATTGGCCGCTGGATTGGCGGTTTCCGTGAAGGTAGGCCGCGGAAAATGAACGAACGCTGACGGCTGTGTTCATGTTCCGTCAGAGTTGCCGGCCGCGGCAGAGCTTCCCGGTCAAAACTCCGCCCATATCGACAGCGCAACGCCCCGCGGCGTCGCCTGTCTCAGGCAGCCCGGCCCGATCTGGTGCGGGATTGCCCCCGATTGTCGATGCGGAACAGATTGACGATCTCGGCCAGTGCTTCCATTTCCCGGCTTGTCCTCTCGGTGGAGGCTGAAAGATCACCAACGAGCCGGTTGCTGTGGGCATTGAGCTCGTCGAGATCTTTCATCGCGCTCGACAATTGCCGAAGGTTGGCACTTTGATTGTTGCTTTCGCTGGTTATCTGGCTGGAAAGCGAAGAGACGAATGCGATGGACGAGACGATCTGGGAAAACTGCTCGCTCGCCTGGCGGACCAGTTCGGCGCCTGCCTTCACCTCCGCCTGGCTTTTCTGAATGAGCGCTTTGACTTCGTTGGAAGCATTGGCGGTCGACTGGGCGAGAGAGCGCACCTCGGTTGCGACGACCGCGAACCCTCTCCCGCTTTCGCCTGCACGCGCGGCTTCGACGCCCGCGTTGAGCGCCAGCAGGTTTGTTTGGAACGCGACATCCTCGATGACACCGATGATTTCGGAAATCTTGCCGGAGGAGACGGTGATCTGCGCCATGGCGCTTTCCGCGCCGTTCATGACCTGGCTGCCGTTTTCAGCCATGTGGCTGGTATCCGAGATCACGCTGGTGGCCTCGCCAGCCCGCTTGGAATTCTGGCCGACGGTTTCGGCAACAGCGTTCGTTGTCACAGCCGTTGTCTGAAGCATCGACGACTGACGTGTAGACCGCCCGTTCAATTCTGTGGTTCCGCGCAGAATCTCGTCGCTGGATGCCGAGACGGACGCGCAAGCATCGGCCAGCCGTGACACGACGGCCGAGAGGCGGCTCGTCACTGCGTTCGCATTGTCCTGCAGCTCGGCAAATGCGCCTTTGTGGACACCTTCGAACCGGATCGTCAGGTCGGCATTGGCAAGTGCATCCAGGACGCGGCTGGTTTCGTTGAGCCCGCCTTCGAAGCTCGATATCAGCGTATTGAGGCTCTGAGCCAGTTCGTGATGTTCGGGACGGTCGAATGGACCGTTGACGCGACCGGAGAAATCGCCCTCGGTCGCCTTGTTGACGACCCCGCGCACCTGGCTCTGCAGCAGCCGGGCTTCCGCCGAGACATTGGCGAGACTGGTGCTCTGGGATTGCGCTTCCTTCTCCAGCGTATCGCGCATTTGGGCATTTTCCCGGAACACGGCCAGGGCATCGATCATGGCGCGAATTTCCTTGGCGCCCCGACGTTTCGGCACGACGACCTCGATGTTGCCGCCCGCAAGCAACTTCATCGACGCGGTGATCCGCACGATCGGACCGGCAATCCGCTGGGCGACGAACAGCAGAATGACGACGCCCACGACGGCGAGTGCGGCGGCGGTCGTCAGTTCGTTGCGTATCTCGGTCTCAAGCGTGTCGCCGGCTGACACAACCCTGTCGGATGCTGCCTTGTCCACGACCGTGTTGATGTCGAGGATCTTTGCCAATATGGCCGTGCGCGAGCGGGTAAGCTGCTCGGCCGTCGGGATAGCGTTCGCCCGATCGAGTCCGAGCATGATACGCACGTTGCTGCGCCATGCAGCATGCAGTTCGGTGAGATTTCTGACGTTGTCGGAAACGGCAGGCGACAGCGAATTACGGCTGAACTCGGCAAGCGTCGCCTCCAAAGCGCCATTTGTCGTGTCAAACCGCTTTTTGACCTCTTCGACCGAAACAAACGTCGTCATCGCCAGGAGATTTGCGACCACGCCCGACACATTCTCGAACTGTGCTCCGGTCCTCGCAGCCAGCGTCTTGGCGGCAATCGCGTCTTGCACGACGCGTTCCACGTGCGCCTGGCCCTCGATCGCCTGCGATCCGACGAGGGCGGCAGCTCCCAGGCCCGCGAGAATGGAGAGAATGAGGGGAAGAAGGATCTGGAATCGGACTGAAAGTGCCATGGCGTGCTACTCAGTTTGGTAAGGTCGGCAGGAGCAAATCCTGCTGCTCGGGAGTGAGGGTCTTCAGGAAAGCGATCAGGTCTTCCCGTTCGTGATCGGTCACGAAAAATGGCGATATGTGATCCGAGCGTGACGGGCTTTCGGCACCGCCGCTTTCGTAGTGAGCAATCACGTCCTCCATGGTCGCCAGGCTGCCGTTATGCATATACGGGCCCCGATAGAGAGTGTTGCGAAGGCTGGGCGTCTTGAAAGCATACAAGGCTTTGGGATTATTCGGTTCCACCTTGGCCCGCCCGATGTCGCTTGTGGGCAGCCCGGTATTGTGAAACTTGTGGTCGGTGAAATTCCAGCCCGTGTGGCAGACCGAGCAATTTGCTTTGCCGGTGAACAGTTCAAACCCTCGTTTGGCACTGTCCGAGACCGCGGCCTGGTCGCCGTCCACCCAGCGGTCGAACGGCGACCACGCGGAAACAACGGTTCGTTCATAGGTCGCGAGCGCCGCCAGCAGCGTTTCCTGGGTCGCGCCCTTGTCCGGGAATATCTGCTTGAACCAGCTGTCGTAGTCGGAAATGGAGCGCAGATCGGCGACGATCTGGTCGAGCTTGCCATTCATCTCCGCGGGTGCCGTGATCGGTCCTGCGGCTTGCGCCTCGAGTGTCGGCGAACGACCATCCCAGAACAGGGAGGTGGTCCACGCTACGTTCAGAATTGTCGGTGCCTGTCGGGACAGATGTGTGTTGGCTGCACCCACCGGCGTCTTGACCGGCACTTCGAAGCCGAACGATGGATTGTGACAGCTGGCGCAGTTCATGTTTTTCGCGCCCGACAGCCGCGGGTCGAAAAACAACATCTTTCCGAGCGTCGCCAACTGCAACGAATAGGGCGTCACCTTGTCGAAGGGGATGGCGAGAGGCCGCTTGAAATCGGCAAGATTTCCAGCTGTCGCGCCTTGGAATGACACGGCTGAGAAAAGGGCGATGCAGAGAACCGAACGGCGCATGGCTGAATTATCCAGAAGGTGAACTTAGCGCTTGATGACCGGGATCAGCTTGGTTGGAGCCGTCCGGTTGTCGTCTGAAAGGAAAGTAACCAAAAAGAGTAAAATTTTTGCATAACGAATTTCTAACTCAACCTATTATTGAAAAATTGGCAAATGATAAGAAGCGGCTTCAACCCGGCGTTCGTGCAGGGCGGGTCGTATATCCAGCTGAAGAGCCTGACATGTCTCAGTTCAAGGGCATCGCGTGATGCGCATCCTTGCGTCATTTGTCTTCCATCCCCGGATGGCGATACGGCTGCAGGAACACAACCGATGCCGGCCGAACCGAAAAAATCCTTGGATGACGGCCCGAATGATTTCTGGAGATTTCGCGATGGTTCCGAGGAATAAGCCACTGGCGGGCTCGAACAGCATCCGAGCGGGATGCGGGGCAATCGAGGGCATCAGCCCCCGGCCAGCAGGTACGCAACAGAAAAAGCAATTTAAAGAGCCAATGGCGGACAAGGTGGGATTCGAACCCACGGTACGCTTTCACGCACACACGCGTTCCAGGCGTGCGCCTTAAACCACTCGGCCACCTGTCCTTGGTTGCTTTGCGTCGTCTGAGAAGCAAAACGTTGGAACGGCCGCGATATATACCGATCAGTTCCCCGGGATCAACCCGAATCTGAACGTTTTTTGACACTGGGCGGGAAAACCTTCCTGGCCGCGTTGCCAAGCCTCGGCGCGCGGACTATTTCTTCTGCCATAAATGCCGTCGTGCTGCAGGCGGCGCGACCGTGATCAACGACGCGGGCTTGTTCGGAATGGCAGTCATACGGTTCGTCTTCCATCTGCTCAGCGGGCTTGCGCTGGTTGCCGCGATCGTTGCCGGCACGCTGGATTCCATCCAGTCCGTGTCGTCCTCGTCCGTGGTGCTGACCAGCCTTGGCAACGCCTGGCTCAATCTCGATCCGGAAAGCCTGACGCTCGCGGAATTCGTCGTGAGCACGTATCTCAGTCAGGATATCTGGCGGCCCTTCGTGACGCCGGTGCTGGCGCAGCCGGCATTCGTGGTGTTTCTGGCAATCGCCCTGATCTTCTGGATGGCCGGATACAGCAGGCCGCATTTCGCAGGGCGGTTTTCCGCCTGAAGGGCTGGCCGTACCAGTTCCCCGAAGGTCGCGGCTAAAGCCGCGTGTTTGTGCAGTTTTTCCACAGCATTGTCGAAGTTTTCAGCAGGTTCGTTGTTTTTTACCAGTTGAAAAAAATCTCGTGAATTTTTCCGAAACCCGTGCAAGAGTGACCGAAGCCAGACCCTTGAAGAAAAAGGGCCGGTGGCCGCAGACATGCCCGGAGAACGGGATTGCGGGGGGACCTAACAGCTAAAAAACAGGGCTGCACGATGAAGAAAACCCTTTTGAGCCTCATTGCCATGGCTGCCATGTCGGCAACCGCGCTTGCCGCGGATATCAAGCCGGCGCTGGTCTACGGCACGGGCGGCAAGTTCGACAAATCCTTCAACGAAGCCGCTTCCGTCGGCGCCGAAAGGTTCAAGAAGGAAACGGGGATCGACTTCCGGGATTTCGAACCGACCAGCGACACCCAGGGCGAGCAGGCTATCCGCAACTTCGCAAGCCGCGGCTTCAACCCGGTGGTCGCCGTATCGTTCGCCTGGACCTCGGCCATGGAAAAGGTCGCGGCTGAGTTCCCGGACACCAAGTTCGCGATCGTCGATTCGGTCGTCGACCTGAAGAACGTCCGTTCGGTCCTCTACAAGGAAGAAGAAGGTTCCTACCTCGTCGGCCTTCTCGCCGGCATGGCGTCGAAGACGGGCAAGGTCGGTTTCGTCGGCGGCATGGATATCCCGCTGATCCGCAAGTTCGGCTGCGGTTATGTCCAGGGCGTCAAGGCGGCCAAGCCCGATGCGCAGGTCTTCCAGAACATGACCGGCACGACCGGTGCTGCCTGGAACGATCCGGTCCGTGGCGGCGAACTCACCAAGAACCAGATCGATCAGGGCGCCGACGTCGTTTACGCGGCTGCCGGCGCGACCGGCCTCGGCGTGCTGCAGACCGCTGCCGACAACAAGAAGCTGTCGATCGGCGTCGATTCCAACCAGAACCACCTGCATCCGGGTTCGGTTCTGACGTCGATGGTCAAGCGCGTCGATCTTGCCGTCTACAATGCCTTCAAGGACACCAAGGAAGACAAGTTCACGGCCGGCATTCAGGCTCTCGGCGTCAAGGAGGACGGCGTTGCCTACGCGCTCGACGACAACAACAAGGCGCTGATCACGCCCGAAATGAAGACCGCCGTTGAAAAGGCCAAGGCCGACATCATTGCCGGCACCATCAAGGTGCACGACTACATGTCGAACAAAGCCTGCAACAAGTAAGGTCGGGTTTGGAGGGGCGCAGGGCGGTGATGACCGCCATGCGCCCTTTTTGCATATCAGGCGGAAGGGCGAACCATTGAGCCTCGATTCTCCGAAGGAGCCCGCGATCGAGCTTGTCGGCATCGACAAGAAATTCGGTACGGTACACGCGAACAAGAACATCAATCTGACGGTCGCCAAAGGCTCGATCCACGGTATCATCGGGGAAAACGGTGCCGGCAAATCGACCCTGATGTCGATCCTCTACGGCTTCTACCAGGCCGACCATGGGGAAATCCGCATTTCCGGAAAGCCGGTGACAATCCGGGATAGCCAGGCAGCGATCGCCGCGGGCATCGGCATGGTGCATCAGCACTTCATGCTGGTCGAGAATTTCACCGTGCTGGAAAACGTCATGCTCGGCGCCGAAGGCGGCCAACTCCTCGCCAAGGGCGTCGCGAGCGCCCGCAAGGAACTGAAGCGGTTGGAGGACGATTACGGCCTCGAGGTCGATCCCGACGCGGTCATCGAGGAACTGCCGGTCGGCAGCCAGCAGCGCGTCGAAATTTTGAAGGCGCTTTATCGCGGCGCCGACATCCTCATTCTTGACGAGCCGACCGGGGTGCTGACACCGCCGGAGGCAGACCACCTTTTCAAGGTTCTGCGCGTGCTGCGCGATCAGGGCAAGACGATCATCCTCATCACCCACAAGCTGCGCGAGATCATGGCGATCACCGACACGGTGTCCGTCATGCGCCGCGGGGAAATGGTCGCGACCCGCAAGACCGCCGAAACGACCGTCGAAGAGCTCGCCGAACTGATGGTCGGCCGCCGGGTCCTGCTGCGCGTCGAAAAGGGTGCTGCCCATCCGGGCGGGGTTCTGATGTCGGTCAGGAACCTCACGGTCAAGGACAGCCGCGGCGTCACCATGGTCGACGACGTCTCCTTCGACGTGCGGGCCGGCGAAATCGTCGGCATCGCGGGCGTCGCCGGCAACGGCCAGTCCGAGCTCCTCGAAGCGATCGCCGGCATCCGCAAGCCTTCGTCCGGCGAGATCTTTATCGATGGCAAGCCCGTCGCTGGGGTCGATCCGGCGGGCCTGCGCGATCTCGGGCTCGCGCATATCCCCGAAGACCGCCACCACATGGGCCTGGTCCTGAAGTTCGAGGAATACGAAAACTCGATCCTCGGTTATCACCGCGATCCCAGATACGGCCGCGGGCCGCTCCTGGACCTTGAGGCGATGCGCAAGGATGCCGAGGAGAAGATCGGTAAATACGACATCCGCCCGCCGAACCCGCGGCTTCGGACCGCCAATTTTTCCGGCGGCAATCAGCAGAAGATCGTCGTGGCGCGCGAAATCGAGCGCGATCCGAAAATGCTGATCATCGGTCAGCCGACCCGCGGCGTCGATATAGGCGCCATCGAATTCATCCACAAGCGGATCATCGAGATGCGCGATGCCGGCAAAGCGGTGCTGCTGGTCTCGGTGGAGCTGGACGAGATCCGTTCGCTCTCCGACCGTATCCTGGTGATGTTCGCGGGCAAGATCGTCGGCGAGAAGTCGGGCGAGGCGGGCGAACAGACGCTGGGCCTGATGATGGCCGGGATCGCCGCATGATGTCCGGAGTAATGACGCTTTCAGCAATGACCCATCCGGAGCATGGAATGATTGAACTTTCGGTGGCGGCACCGCGGACGAGGGCAGGGGCATGACCACCGCATCCGTTCCGCTTCCCGCCTGGATCAATTACGGCCTCATTCCGCTGCTCAATCTCGTCCTGGCCTTCTTCTTTTCCGGTCTGGTCGTCTGGGCGATCGGCGAAAGCCCGTTCGAGGCGCTGCAACTGCTGTTGGTCGGGGCGCTTGGCCGTGGCGAGGGCATCGGTTTCACGCTGTTCTACACGACGAGCTTCATCTTCACCGGTCTTTCGGTGGCGGTCGCGATCCATGCCGGCCTGTTCAACATCGGTTCGGAAGGCCAGGCCTATCTCGGCGGTCTTGGTGCGGCGCTCGTGGCGCTCGCCATGGACCGCTATGTGCCCTGGTACGTCACCATGCCTTTCGCGGTGATCGGGGCCGCGCTGTTCGGTGCGGCCTGCGCCGCCATACCCGCCTGGCTGCAGGCCAAGCGCGGCAGCCATATCGTCATCACCACCATCATGTTCAACTTCATCGTCTCGTCGCTGATGAACTACATGCTGGTGCGCCTGCTGATCGTGCCCGGCAAGATGGCGCCGGAAACCCGCACCTTCCTGCCCGGCGGCCAACTTCCCAAGCTCGACTGGCTGATCGCCATGTTTGGCGGCAAGATCGGCGCGGCACCGCTCAACTTCTCCTTCCTGATCGCGCTGATCATGTGCTTCCTGGTCTGGGTGCTGATCTGGCGCACCAAGCTCGGTTACGAAATGCGCACGCTCGGCATCAGCCCGACGGCTGCGAGTTACGCCGGCATCCGTTATTCCAAGATCGTCATGATCACCATGCTGATCTCCGGCGGCCTTGCCGGCATGATGGCGCTGAACCCGGTGATGGGCGCTTCCGCCCGCCTGCAGATCGAATTCGTCGGGGGCGCCGGCTTCGTCGGCATCGCCGTCTCGCTGATGGGCCGCAATCATCCGGCAGGCATCATCCTGGCGGCGCTGCTCTTCGGCATTCTCTATCAGGGCGGGGCCGAACTCTCCTTCGACATGCCGGGCATCACGCGTGACATGATCGTCGTCATTCAGGGCATGGTGATCCTGTTCGCCGGTGCGCTGGAATACATGCTGCGCCCGTCCATCGTCCGGCTCTACCAGCAGCTCACCGGGAAGTAGGCTCATGGATTATTTCGATATTTTCATCAGCATTCTCGGCTCGGCGGTTCGCCTTTCGATCCCGCTTCTGTTCACGGCGCTTGCCGGCCTCTTTTCGGAACGCGCCGGCATTTTCGACATTGGCCTGGAAGGCAAGATGCTGGCATCCGCCTTCGCGGCGGCCTGCGTCGCCTACTGGACCGGCAATGCCTGGTTCGGCCTGCTCGGCGGCATCGGCGTGTCGATCGCGTTTTCGTTCGTGCACGGCTTTGCCTCGATCACCAATCGCGGTAACCAGATCGTCTCCGGCGTGGCGCTGAATTTCGTGGCCGCCGGTCTGACGATCGTGCTCGGCCAGGCCTGGTTCAGGCAGGGCGGGCGCACTGGTCAGGTGCCGCCCGAGGGCCGATTCTCATCCATCGTCCTGCCGGGCGCCGACATGATGCGCGACGTGCCGATCATCGGCCCGCTTTATGCCAACGTGATCTCAGGCAACAACATCCTCACCTACATCGCCTTCCTGATGGTGCCGATCTCCTGGTGGGTTCTCTATCGCACCCGCTTTGGGCTGCGCCTGCGCGCCGTCGGTGAAAACCCGGGTGCGGTGGATACCGCCGGCATTTCAGTTGCCTGGATGCGTTATCGCTCGCTGATCGTCGCAGGATTCCTCTGCGGTTTCGCAGGCACCTATCTGTCGATCGCTCAATCGGCCGCCTTCATCAACAACATGTCGGCCGGCAAGGGGTATATCGCGCTCGCGGCGCTGATCTTCGCCAAGTGGAAGCCGGTGCCGGTCATGCTCGCCTGCCTGCTCTTCGGTTTTCTCGATGCGTTCGCCAATTTCATGCAGGGCAAATCGCTGCCGCTGATCGGTGAAGTGCCGGTACAGATCTTCCAGGCGCTGCCCTATATCCTCACCTGCGTATTGCTCGCCGGTTTCATCGGCACCGCCCGCCCGCCCAAGGCCGGCGGCGTGCCCTATACCAAGGAGCGCTGATCAGATGTCTCACGATCTTTTCGAAGCCGCCCGCGACGCGATGTCCAAGGCTCATGCCCCCTATTCGAAATTCCCGGTGGGCGTGGCGATCCGCGCCGATGACGGCAAGGTCTATCTTGGCGCGAATATCGAGAATATCTCCTTTCCTCAAGGGTGGTGCGCCGAGCCGACGGCGATCGGCGCGATGATCATGGGCGGGGGCAAGAAGATCGTCGAACTGGCGGTGATCGCCGAAAAGCTGGCGCTCTGCTCGCCCTGTGGTGGCTGCCGGCAGAAGATCGCCGAGTTTGCCTCCGCCGGTACGCGCATCTATCTCTGCGACGATCTCGGCGTGCAGAAGACCGTCACCATGGCGGAGCTCCTGCCTTTTGCTTTCGAGACGGACGCGATCGGCTGAGGCGGTGGAGATGAGGCAAGTCATCGATCTGCTCGTCGACCGCCTGAACGGCCTGGTGCCGCGCCACGCGGTCGTGCTCGGCTCAGGCCTCGGTTCGCTGGTGAACGAGGTGACGGAGGCCGTCCGCATTCCCTATGGCGCACTCGAGGGTTTCCCGGTGAGCGGCGTCACCGGGCATGCGGGTGAGATCGTCGCCGGTTATCTCGGAGCCGAGCCGGTTATCATGCTTTCCGGACGCGCTCATTATTACGAGCGCGGCGATGCCAAGGTGATGCGTTTTCCGATCGAGGTGATGAAGGGCCTCGGAGTCCAGTCGCTGATCCTGACCAATTCGGCAGGCTCTCTGAGGGAAGATATGCCGCCGGGCTCGGTGATGCAGATTTCCGACCACATCAACTATTCCGGCATGAACCCGCTGATCGGCGAGGAAGGCGACGGGCGTTTTGTCGGCATGACCACCGCCTATGATGCCGACCTCGCGCTCGATATGCGCAATGCGGCGATCCGTTGCGGCGTGCCGCTGTTTTCCGGCGTCTACATGTGGTTCTCCGGACCGAGCTTCGAGACGCCGGCGGAAATCCGCATGGCGCGCACGCTTGGCGCCGACGCTGTCGGCATGTCGACGGTGCCGGAAGTCATCCTCGCGCGCTATTTCGGGCTGAAGGTTGCGGCCGGGTCGGTCATCACGAATTTCGGCGCAGGCATGACCGGTGCAGAGCTCAGCCACGCGGAAACCAAGGACATGGCCCCCATCGGAGGGCAGCGGCTGGCGGCTATTCTGAAAGAAATGTTGGCCTGATTACACGATGTATTTCAATCGGATACGTCCCGTGCGGCCATGCGTCCCGCCGGTGTGGCTTGCATCTAATCGTTTGAACGGTAAATATGATCAGGCGCATGACCCAGAAGTCGAACAGACTTTGATCGGACCTGCATCGCCTTTGAATTTACTGGGTCCCTGATGCGGCCAACGGTCGCGCGGCGCAGTAACCAAGCCGGGGAGGCACTCGACATGGAACTCCTGAACCCGCGCGAGGCGGCAGCCTTCGCGCTATCGCTTCTCGACCTGACGAACCTGCGCGACGATTGCGACAATGCCGCGATCGAGAAACTGTGCCTGCGCGCCCAGACGTCTTATGGCAACACGGCTGCGATCTGCATCTGGCCGCGTTTCGTCGCCCATGCGCGCCAAATCCTGGGTCCCGAGCATCCGGTCCGCATCGCGACCGTCGTGAATTTTCCGTCGGGTGATCTGTCCGTCACGACCGTGATCGAAGAGACGCGGCAGGCGATCGAGGACGGCGCCGATGAGATCGACATGGTTATTCCCTATCGCAAGCTGCTCGCGGGCGATGAGGCCGCGGTGACCGAAATGGTCGAGGCCGTCCGCGCGGCCTGCCCCGATGCGTGCCTGAAGGTGATCCTCGAGACGGGCGAACTCAAGGACAGCGCGCTGATCCGCCGCGGTTCCGAACTGGCGATTGCTGCCGGCGCCGATTTCATCAAGACGTCGACCGGCAAGGTCGCCGTCAACGCGACGCTCGAAGCTGCCGATATCATGCTGCAGGCGATCCGGGATTCGAAAAAACGGGTCGGCTTCAAGCCTGCCGGCGGGATATCGACTGTTGCCGACGCCGATCTCTACTTCCGGCTTGCCGAAACGATCATGGCTCCCAACTGGATCATGCCGTCCACCTTCCGCTTCGGCGCATCCAGCCTGCTTGACGATATTCTCGGCGTGCTGAGCGGCGGCACCACTGTCCGCGCATCAAGCGGCTACTGACAGGATGATCCCGCAGGAGATCATCCGTCGCAAACGCGACGGAAAAGTCCTCGCCGGCGAGGAAATCGCAGCCTTCATCGCGGCCCTGACAAGAGAGGAAATCTCCGAGGGTCAGGCGGCTGCCTTCGCCATGGCTGTCTTCTTTCGGGGCATGTCCCGCGATGAGACGGTAGCGTTGACGCTTGCCATGCGTGATTCCGGGACTGTCCTGAATTGGGATGGCCTTGGCCGCCCGGTAGCGGATAAGCACTCCACCGGCGGCGTCGGCGACAACGTCTCGCTGATGCTCGCGCCGATCGTTGCCGCCTGCGGTCTTGCCGTCCCGATGATTTCCGGCCGCGGGCTTGGGCATACCGGCGGCACTCTCGACAAGCTGCAGTCGATCCCGGGTTACAGCGTCATGCCGGACGAGATTTTGTTCCGCAAAGTGGTAGACGAGGTCGGTTGTGCCATTATCGGGCAGACGAGCGACCTCGCTCCTGCCGACCGCCGGCTCTACGGTATCCGCGACGTGACGGCCACCGTCGAATCCATACCATTGATTACAGCCTCCATCCTCTCCAAGAAACTCGCGGCCGGGCTCGGCAGCCTCGTGCTCGACGTGAAAGTCGGTAACGGCGCCTTCATGGAAAGCTTAGGTGAGGCGGAAACGCTCGCCCGCTCGCTGGTCGAGGTGGCGAACGGGGCGGGCGTGAAGACGGCAGCGTTGTTGACTGACATGAACCAGCCGCTCGCCGATGCGGCCGGCAATGCGCTCGAAATCGTCAACTGTCTCGATTTCCTCGCCGGATTGAAAGCCGGTACGCGGCTTGAAGCCGTCATTCTGGCGCAGGCCGCGGAAATGCTGGTTCAGGCAGATATGGCGCATGACCTTTCGGAAGCCGAGGAAAATGCGCGACTGGCCCTGAGTTCCGGCGAAGCGATGGAGCGTTTCGCCCGCATGGTCCATGCGCTCGGCGGACCAGTGGATTTCTGCGAGCGACCGGATGCCTATCTGCAACCTGCACCGGTGCGGCTGCGCGTGCCGGCGTCGCGCGATGGATACCTTGTCGCCTGCGAGACCCGCGCCCTCGGCCTGGCCGTGGTCGAACTCGGCGGAGGCCGCAAGCGGGCCGCAGATCCGATCGATCATCGTGTCGGCTTCAGCGCATTGTTGCCGCTCGGTAGTTCCGTGTCGGAAGGCGAGCCGATCGCCATGGTACATGCCAGAACTGAAGAGGATGCCAGGCGGATCGCCGAGGATGTCGCGCGTTTCTACACGATCGCTGATGCTCCGGTCGCAGCCGCGCCGGTAATCCTCAAGCGCATCGGCTGATCACTGGATCAGCTTCAGGTTCCCGCCTTCCACCTGGAAGGATTTCAGCTTCTTCAAGAAACTCATGCCGACCAGGGTGCCTGTCAGCGCCTTGTCGCGCAGCACGAAGGCATCGACGTCCTTGACGCGCACGCCGCCGATCTCGATCCGGTCGAGGACCACATGCGCCGCCTCGGTGCCGCCATTGGCGGTATTGACCGTGTAGCGGAAATTCAGGCCGTTGGCGCTGTAGCCCAGCTTGCGGGCCGTGCTCTCATTTATCGCCACCAGGGACGCGCCGGTATCGACGAGGCCGTCGACGGATTTGCCGTTCATCCGGAACGTGCCGTTGAAATGTCCGCGTCCATCCGCTTCGAGCGTCACGCTGCCGGACGTCACCGAGACAGGGGTCGCCTTTGCGGGCGCTCCGACGGCGGCCATCGCCTCCGGCGGATGATCGGCACGCTGGATCATCGCTGGGATCTGTGTCGCCAGCAGCGCCGCAACGGCGGCAAAAATGACGGTGCGCAGGAGCATGAACAATCCTCTCGGCATGAACCGGATATCCGCTTCCTGCATAGCCGGAAAATCATAAGAAAACGGCCCGCGAAATCTTCGCAGGCCGTTCATTTCAAAGCTTGGTAAGCGAATTCTAAATTAATTACTTGGTACCGTACATGCGGTCGCCGGCGTCACCGAGACCGGGCACGATATAGCCATTTTCGTCGAGGTGGCTATCGATCGAGGCGGTGTAGATCTTCACGTCCGGATGCGCCGCGCGGAAGTTCGCGATGCCCTCTGGGGCTGCAAGCAGGCAGAGGAAGCGGATATTGTGCGCGCCGCGTTCCTTCAGCTTGTCGACTGCGGCGATCGAGGAATTGCCGGTCGCCAGCATCGGATCGACAACGATGATCAGCCGCTCTGCGATATCGTCCGGCGCCTTGAAGTAATATTCGACCGGCTGCAGCGTTTCATGGTCGCGGTAGACGCCGATATGCGAGACGCGGGCGGAAGGCACCAGTTCCAGCATGCCTTCCAGAAGCCCGTTGCCGGCACGCAGGATCGAAGCGAAGACCAGCTTCTTGCCCTCGACGACCGGCGCCTGCATTTGCGTGAGCGGCGTCTCGATGGTTTCCATGGTCAGTTCGAGGTCGCGGGTTACCTCGTAGCAGAGCAGCATCGAGATTTCCCGGAGCAGCCGCCGGAAACCCGCCGTCGAGGTTTCCTTCTTGCGCATGATCGTCAGCTTGTGCTGCACCAGCGGATGAGCGATGACAGTGACGCCGTCCATGAGCTTCCCCTTATTGTTTGCCTGTCTCTTCATTCAGGAAAAAGGCCGGTTCCGCAACCCATCAGGCGCGCATGGCCGCCTCATCCCCAGCCTCTGGCCCCCTCTGTGCGTCGAACCGGGCGAGCAGCTTTGCCCTTGTCTCTTCGTCCACGAACGCAGCTTCGATCGCCGTGCGCGTCATCTCATCGATCTCGTCATCCGGCATCCCCATGATCGCCGAAGCGATCTCGTATTCGCGGGCGAGCGAGGTGTGGAAGAAGGGTGGGTCATCGGAATTGATGCAGACCCGCACGCCGGTGGCCTTGAGGCGTTTCAGCGGGTGGCTGTCGAAATCCGGAAACACATTCAGCGCGATGTTCGAGCCCGGGCAGACTTCCAGCACGGTGCCGAGCTCGACAAGCCGTTCCACGAGTGCCGGATTCTCGATCGCCCGGACGCCATGGCCGATTCGGGAAGGCTTCACCAGATCGAGCGCATCGGAAACGCTGAATGCACCGCAGACCTCGCCGGCGTGGATGGTCAGGCCCAGTCCGGCATCGCGGACGATATCGAAGGCGCGGGCATAGTCGGCGACGCGGCCCATGCGTTCCTCGCCGGCCATGTTGAAGCCGGTCACCAGCGGGTTTTTCGCCCGTGCCGCATATTCCGCGGCGGAGATCACCCGGTCCGGGCCGAAATGCCGTTCGCCCGTGACGATGATCCGCGCTTCGATCCCGGTCTTTTCACGCGCCGCATGGATGCCGTCGCAGATGCCGGCAAGATAGGCATCGGCCCCGAGCCCGATCCGGTCTCCGTGATCGGGCGAGACGATGATTTCGCTGTAGATCGTGTTGGCGGCGGCGAGTTCCAGAAGATAGGTCTCGGTCAGCAGCGCGTAGTCGTCAGCCGTTCTGAACAGGCTGGCAACCGCATCGTAGCAGACGAGAAATTCGGAAAAGTCCGACCAGGCGTAGGCGCCGTCACGCAACACCTTGCTCGCATCGACGCCATATTTCCTGGCTTGGCTTGCCGCCAGTGCCGGCGGTGTGGCGCCTTCGATATGGCAGTGAATCTCGGCCTTGAGGAGGTGTCTGGTCAAAGGAAGCTCCATCCGTTGGGGCCAAGCGGGATCGAGAGATGCGCGGCAATGGTTTCGGCAATGTCCGAGTAGGTTGACCTGATGCCGATCGAGCGGGAGCGGATGCCTGGCCCGAACGCCATGACCGGCACCCGCTCGCGGGTGTGGTCGGTGCCGCGCCAGGTCGGATCGCAGCCATGATCGGCGGTGAGGATGACGAGATCGCCGGGTTTCAGCCGCCGATGGACGTCCGGCAGGGCGCGGTCGAAGGCTTCGAGCGCCGCGGCATAGCCCGGCACGTCCCGGCGATGGCCGTAGAGCATGTCGAAATCGACGAAATTGGTAAAAACGAGATCGCCCAGCGCCGCCTCGTCCATGGCGGCAAGGGTCGCGTCCATTAGTGCCGCATTGCCGTTCGCCTTGATAACGCGCGAAACGCCTTGGTGAGCGAAGATGTCGCCGATCTTGCCGATGGCATGCACCGACCGGCCACCCCGGATCAGCCGGTCGAGCAATGTCGGCTCCGGCGGCGGCACGGAGAAGTCACGGCGATTGCCGGTGCGCTCGAACGTCTCTGCCGTTTCGCCAAGGAAGGGCCGCGCGATCACACGGCCGATATTCATCGGATCGAGCAGCACTCGGACGGTTTCGCAGAGCCTGAGCAGCCGGTCGAGGCCGAAATAGGTCTCGTGGGCGGCAATCTGGAAGACGGAATCCGTCGACGTGTAGCAGATAGGCTTTCCGGTGCGGATATGCTCTTCCCCGAGCCGAGCGATGATTTCGGTGCCGGATGCGTGGCAATTGCCCAGAATGCCCGCAATGTCGCCTTCACGGCAGATGGCATCCACCAGTTCGGGAGAGAAGGCCTCTCCTTCGGTCGGAAAATAACCCCAATCGAACATCACGGGAGTCCCGGCGATTTCCCAATGGCCGGACGGCGTATCCTTGCCGCGGGAAATTTCGTCGGCCGCGCCGTGCAGACCGAAGATCCGCTCCGGCATCGGCATGCCGGCAGGATAGTCGCCGCTGGCAAGCTTGGCGATTTCCAGAAGCCCGAGCGACGACATGTTCGGCAGATGCAGCGGGCCTTCCCTGAGGCCCGCCCGATCGCCGACGCCGGCCGCGCAGAACTCCGCGATATGCCCGAGCGTGTTGGAGCCCAGATCGCCATACTCGTCCGCATCCGGGGCGCCGCCCATGCCGAATGAATCAAGAACGAACAGGAAGGCACGCGCCATCGGTCACCCGGAAGTTTGAATATCGTCAGCCGACGGTTCTGCTGGCCGGCTCGAATCGGGATTCATATAGCCGTGTACACGTATTGGCAAAGGGGATAACGTCCGAGGCGCTTCAGCAATTGGTGCAGTTGACACTGTCTCCGAGGCGCTGGCGGTAGAAATACTCGCGCGAAATGGTGAGGTCCTGAACACTGTTCGGCAGGAGGCCGGGCATGAACATCAGGAGTTCGTGGTGAACTGAGACCTCCGCCCGGACAAGGAAGGAATTGGCTATGTGCATATCGGCCGGTACCTGGACCGCGGAGCCGATCGCGTAGGGCCTGCCATTCTGCTGGTCCCATGACCAGGCAACGGTCGGATTGCCGGTGGCATCGAGTGCCACTCCCGTGACTTTGATAACCAGCGTGTTGGGCGTGTAGGGCGCAAAAAGACTTGCGGTCACATCCTTCATCGTCATGAGGATCGTCTTGTCGACGCTCGTTTCCCGGGTCACGAGATCGGCGATGGTGCTGGCGCTACGCGTCACCCGCTTGGAGACGCTGAGGCCGATGGTGATCTCGAAGGACGTGATATAGAGGCTCAGAAGCAGCGGCGCGATCAGGGCGAACTCCACGGCGCCGACGCCGCGCCTGTCAGCCACCAGCTGTTTGAGGCGGACCAAAAAGCCACGATATCGCTTATCCGGCTGGGACTTTTGCTCTTCGATCACGGATAATCCTCGGCTCGGAAGGCGGATGTTTCGACGATCAGGAAATAGCTCGGACGCCCGCCGCCCTCAGGCCGCACATTGGTGATGTAAGGCCGGATCAGATCGGTTATGACGTCCCAGCGGTAATAGGCGCGCAGCATGTTGATGCTTTTGGCGGGGCCTGGCGCATAGGCGAAGGAAGACGTGTCGAGCTCGCCGAAAGCGCTGCCGGAGGTCGAACGCGGAATTGTCGTCGGAATCAGTGCAAAGCTGGCGAACGAGCGGACATCGAGGTGAAGTTTATCCGCCGTCGCGATTTCTTCCTCGCTGCACTTGATCATGATCGATATTTCGTCGCAGAAGGCGCGGCGGAATTCTGTTTGGGTCTTGTCGGTGCCGCGATTGAGCCCATAGGTAATGTTGCCGGTCCTGAGCTTGCGCGCCATCGTATCGACTGCATTGGCGACAAGCTGCTCGCCCGTATAGGCGATGAAGGTTTCGACGATCGCGAAGACGATCAGGAAATAGGGAATGGCCAGCAACGCGAATTCGATTGCGGCCGCACCGTCCTTGGAGCGGGCAATCCGCCGCCACGCGCCCTTGCCTCTCACCGGCATAGGCGCCCTGCTTCTGGTATCGTCATAATCCTGGCACATGGTTTCCCGTCCGACAGCCCGGCTTGAGCGTGCCTATCCTATGGCGGGATTATTGAGATTCCGTTGCGGCGATCGTGCGCAGTTTAACCACCTGTCCCCGATCAGGGCGTAGCGGTGTTCTTGAACTCGGCGTGCTGCTCGCAATTGGGTGTACAGGAGAGGATGGACCGTTCGGTTTGCCGGAAGACGCGTACCGTGTTTCCTTCATCGATCGAAACGAGCACGCGTTCGTCGGCAATCGCATTACCCTCGGCGTCCAGCAGCACGAGATTGGTCGTGCCGAAGCTGCGGCCGGTAAGGACGATCGTGGTGGAATCCGCAACGGTGGCATCGGCCACGTTCGAGTTGCCGACGATGACCTTGCTGACCGGCCTGTCGAGTTTCAGCACGCGCGCGTGATTCATGAATACGCGCAGAAGGTCCCCCTGGTCCTGCGCCTCCGACTGCCCCGCGCCCGCGAAGACGACACCGCAAATGGCGAGGAGTCGGACCATGACGCTACGGAACAGCATTGGAGGGGCCTTCAGGTGAGATTGTTATCTCCGTAGGATGGCTGCGATTGGTGAACGAAGGGTTAAGTGACACAGAAGGCGGTTCTTGATCCCGTCTTAACCATTGCCGCTTGGCCGGAATTGCAACCCAGGGAAGCGAATTTCAGGCTTTCTGCATGCAAATTAAAGCTCTGTAAAAAAATGCACATTAGCAAATTATGAGCAGGAGTAGGTGGTCGCTCGAATGCAAGTTTTGTTCTTTCCGCTTCATTTACCACGCAACCGGCAATCCTCCGTTAACCGGAAGGTAACGATGTTCCTTAAGCCGATGGCAATCGTCCCTCTGTAGGTTGCAGTCATCCGAACAACGGAAAACAGTTGTCGGGAAGTGCTGAACAACAAATGTGGAGTAGGAGAGTTCCATGACCAAAATTTTCGCTCGTTTTATGAAAGATGAATCTGGTGCGACTGCCATCGAGTATGGTCTTATCGCAGCACTCATCTCCGTTGCTCTGATCGCCGGCGCGACCACCCTCGGTAACACCCTGAACGACACATTCTCATCGCTTTCGACGAAGCTGAGCACAGCAAACGCAAAGACTGCACCGTAAGGCAGGCCTCGTTACTGAGTTTCATAAACCGCCTCAACAATGGGGCGGTTTTTGACATAAATATCCTTTGAAAGTTTAACGTCACTATCTGGTTCCAGGCGGGGAGTAGCGGGATGATTTCGGCAGCCATACTCATTGCTTTGCCGCTCGGCCTCGCTTTAGCAGCGTTCACGGACTTGCTGGAAATGAAGATACCAAATCGCATTCCGGCTTTTCTGTTGGCTTGCTTTGTGGCCGTCGCACCATTCTCCGGGCTTGCATGGCTCGACATCGGAACGAGCCTCGTCGCAGGGTCGATCGTCTTCAGCGTGTGTTTTGCCCTATTTGCCTTCAACGTGATGGGGGGCGGAGACGCTAAACTGTTGACTGCCGCCGCCGTCTGGTTCGGCTTCAATCACTCTCTATTGATGTTCCTTGTAGCCGTAGGTTACGTGGGCGGGGCCGTGACCCTGTTGTTTCTTCTTCTTCGGTCTCAGGCAAACTCTGTGATGGCCATGGGGATTCCTTTGCCATCGTCCCTCGTTACCGCCAAGAAGATTCCCTATGGCATCGCGATTGCGATTGGCGGTTTCCTGACAATCGAGCAGGCACCAATATATTCATTAGCTATGAAGGCGTTTCAATAAAGGTTTCAGCGATTGAAAGATCGCGTTAACCAGAATTGTAAGCGTCTCATTAACTATAATTACACCATTGGAGGCCATTCTCCGGGAAGTTAGTATTCCCTCAAGGAATGGCCATGAAGCCCACCCGTATCATTATTCTAGCGGTTGCCGTGGTGGCGGCGGGCCTCGCCGGCATAATTGCCATGCGCCTTTCCGGCACCAAGGCACCCGAACTGGTGGAAACCGTCATCCAGAAGGAGCCGACGGTCAAGGTGCTCGTTACGGCTGAGAACCTTCCCGTGGGCAGCCGGTTGAACGACAAGTCGATGGCATGGATGTCCTGGCCCTCGAGCGGCATTGTCGACGGATTCATCACCGATTCCACGCGCCCGAATGCCATGACCGAGCTTCAGGGCGTCGTCGTCCGCATGCCGATGTTCAAGGGCGAGCCGATGCGCGCCGAGAAGATTGCCGACTCATCCAGCCGAATCATGTCCTCGTTGCTGCCATCCGGAAAACGGGCTGTCGCTACCGAGATTTCGGTTGCGACGGGCGCCGGCGGCTTCGTGCTGCCGAATGACCGCGTCGACGTCATCATGGTGCGAGAGAACAAGGACAACGGCAATTACATTACCGAAAACATCCTGAGCAACGTGCGTGTCCTCGCGATCGACCAGCAGGTCCAGGAGAGCGAGGACGGCAAGAAATCCGTCGTCGGCACGACGGCGACGCTGGAACTGACGCCGGACCAGACAAAGGTCATCGCCGTCGCCCAGCAGATGGCTCAGCGGCTGACGCTCGCGCTGCGCTCCGTCGCGGATTCGCAGGAGACCGACACGGTGGCCCCGGACTATTTGCTGCATGGGGGGGATGGCAAGGCGGATATCCAGGTCATCAAATCGGGGGCGATCGTCAAGAGCACGGCGACGGCGGTGCAGGCGAAATGAACGGAGCGCTCAAGTGAACAGTCTGAAACACAAGATTCGTAGCTCGGCAGCGGCAGGCATGGCTTTTTGCCTCGCCTTTTCCGGCTTTTCGCTAAACATTGCCCCGATCAGCCTTCAGCCGGCGCAAGCCCTAGCGGCCGAAAACAGCGTCGTCCGCATCACCGAAGGCGGCCCTGGGATACGCAAACGGCTCCAACTCGGCCTCAACAAGGCCTTGGTTGTCGATCTGCCGTCCGACGCCCACGACATTCTGGTCGCCGACCCGAGCATGGCTGACGCGGTGACGCGCACCTCCCGCCGGATCTATCTGTTCGGCAAGACCGTTGGCCAGACCAACATCTTCGTCTTCGGACCCAACGGCGAGGAAATCGTCAGCCTGGACGTGGCAATCGAGCGCGATATCTCCGGTCTCGAGCAGAACCTTCGCCGGTTCCTGCCGGAATCGAACATCAAGGTCGAGATCATCTCTGACAACATCGTTCTGTCGGGCAGCGTCCGCACGCCGCAGGATTCGGCGCAGGCGGAAAAGCTCACCACCGCCTTCCTCAAGGGCGGCGAGGCGACCACCCGGAATATCACGGCTCAGGGCAATAACGGCGACGCGGATATCTTCGCCGAAGCCCGACAGCAGTCCCAGATCGTCAATCTCCTGACGATCGAGGGCGAGGACCAGGTCACGCTGAAGGTGACTGTCGCGGAAGTCAGCCGGCAGGTGCTGAAGCAGCTCGGTTTCAATGGCTCCGTGACCGGCCCCAAAGGCTCGATTTCCTTTGCTAACCCCGCCAATCTGGGAAATGCCGTCGGCTTGGCCGCTCAAGGCATCATGTCCGGCAACATCGGCAATGTCGGTCTCTCGACTTACATGAACGCCATGGAACAGGCGGGCGTTATGCGCACGCTTGCCGAACCCAGCCTGACCGCCATTTCCGGCCAGCAAGCGAAATTTTATGTGGGCGGCGAATACCGCCTGCCCGGCCAGCAGGAAGTCGATGGGCAGGAGGGTACTGTCACGCAGACGGTCGACACGGTCGATTATGGTATTGAACTGAACTTCAAGCCCGTCGTTCTGTCGCCCGGGCGTATCAGCCTGGTGATCGAGACCAACGTGTCGGAGCCGACCTACGAAGGCTCGGCTGTGACGGGTAACAGTGCTTCGCTTCGGATTCCCGGCAATACCTACATGTCGATCCGCAAGCGCGAAGCTTCGACCACGGTCGAATTGCCATCCGGCGGCTCCATCGTGATCGCCGGCCTGGTGCAGGACAATGTCCGACAGGCGATGTCAGGCCTTCCCGGTATTTCCAAGGTTCCGGTGTTCGGGACGCTTTTCCGCAGCAAGGACTTTATCCGTAACGAAACCGAACTCGTGATCATCGCGACGCCTTATCTGGTCCGTCCCGTTGCGCGCAACGAGATCGCTCGGCCGGACGACAACTTCAATCCGGAAAACGATGCCGCCACCTTCTTCCTGAACCGCGTCAACAAGATCTACGGCCGTAAGGAACCCGTCGCGGCGGGCCAGTATCACGGCGCCGTAGGCTTTATCTACAAGTGAGCGGTCATGGACATTGAAACCCAGAAAATATCGGCCGAAGGACAGGATGCCATGACCAAGGGTACAATCAGGTCCCGTCGCAGCGGGGTCGCCGCAGCCTTGGCGCTTGCCGTATCCGGCCTGCTCCTGTCGGCCTGCGGCAACAGCCAACTCACCACGGGCTCCATCCCCGACGATTATCGCACCCGCCATCCGATCGTGTTGGCGGAAGGTCAGTCGACCCTCGATATTCCGATCGCCTCGGGCGATGTGCGGCTGACGACGGGGATGAGGGATACGGTGAAGGGGTTTGCGCAAAACTTCATGGCGTCGCCGGCCGGCGTGATGCAGATCCAGGTGCCATCCGGCTCGTATAATTCCGGTGCAGCCCAGCATCTGGCGGGCGATATCCGCCGCGAGCTGACGCGTTCCGGCATCAAGCCGCAGCGGATCCTGATGAGCAGCTACGCCGCCTCGCCGAATGGCGATGCTGCGCCGATCCGGCTTTCCTACGTGACGACCAAGGCGATGACCGGCCAGTGCGGGGAATGGCCGGCGGACCTGTCGGACAACACGTTCGGGAACAAGAACTGGTACAATTTCGGCTGCGCCAGCCAGAACAATCTTGCAGCCCAGGTCGCCAATCCTACGGATCTCATCGCGCCGCGCGCCATAACGCCGATCGACGCCACCCAGCGCGCCAAGGTCATCAGCGACTACCGCACCGGCGGCACCGCCACGACGACGCCGTAAGCCAGTGAACCGGAGAACACGATGAGCGCGATCAACTACGAAATCCGCACTCCCGGCCAGAGTGAAGGGTTTGCCGAGGACGCCGATCGTCCGGGCGATTTCGACGCACTGCGCCCGCTGCCGCGTATCTCTATCCATTCCTTCTGCGAAAGCGACGGGATGCAGCGCATGATGGACCGCATGGCCCGCGATCGCCGCATGGCCAAGGTCAATCTGCGAGTGACGATCGGCGGCACCAGCGCTGCCGCCAACATGTTTTCGTCCACCCCGACCCCGAACCTCATCATCCTGGAAACCGACGCCGAGCCGAAGAACCTGCTCCGTGAGCTCACGCCGCTTGCGGAAGTGTGCGACCCCTCGACCAGGGTCATCGTCGTCGGCCGCTACAATGACATTTCGCTCTATCGCGAGCTGATCCGTAACGGCATTTCCGAATACCTCGTCGGCCCCGTGCCGATGCCTGACATGCTGGCTTCGATCTCGGCGATCTTTGTGGATCCCGAAGCCGAACCGCTTGGCAAATCGGTCGCCTTCATTGGTGCCAAGGGCGGCGTCGGTGCCTCGACCATCGCGCATAACTGCGCCTTCGGCATTTCGAACCTGTTCTCGACCGAAACCATCCTGGCCGACCTCGATCTTCCCTTCGGCACCGCCAATATCGATTTCGATCAGGATCCGGCCCAGGGCATCGCGGAAGCCGTCTTCGCACCGGAACGCCTGGACGAGGTCTTCCTCGATCGCCTTCTGACCAAGTGCTCCGAGCATCTCTCGCTGCTGGCGGCTCCCTCGCTGCTCGATCGCGCCTATGATTTCGATCGCAACGCCTTCACGCCGATCATCGAGCTCCTGCAGCGCAGCGCGCCGATGGCCGTTCTGGATGTCCCGCACGGCTGGACGGAATGGACGCGGGCGGTTCTCTCGGAGGTCGACGAGGTGGTGATCTGCGCGGTTCCCGATCTCGCCAACCTGCGCAACACCAAGAACATGCTCGATGCGTTGAAGAAGCTTCGCCCGAACGACCGTGCACCGCATCTGATCCTCAACCAGGTCGGCATGCCGAAGCGTCCGGAGATCGCTCCGAACGATTTCATCGAACCATTGGAGATCGAGCCGATCGCCATCCTGCCGTTCGACGTGCTGTTGTTCGGCAATGCTGCCAATAGCGGCCGCATGATCTCCGAAATCGACGCGAAGTCGCCTGTCGCCGAAACCTTCTCTCAGATCGCCCACATCGTCACGGGTCGCGTCGCCATGAAGAAGGTGAAGAAGGGTGGCCTCGGCAAGATGCTCGGCATGCTCGGGCGCAAGAAGGCATAACACCAGGAAACCGGTATGTTTGGAAAACGCGGAAACGAGGGATTTGGGAAGAGCGGCAGCGTAGCGCCGCCGCTGCCGGCGGCACCTGCGCCTGCCGCGGCGCGGCCCGCCGCTCCGGAAATCCTTGCCGAGCCCGTGCGCGATCCGGTCACCCAGCGGCAACAGATCTCCTCGCCACCGCCGCTCGCGCCGCAATCCACGACCCGCAAGCGCCCGGCGCGCACGGAACTCTATTACGACACCAAAAGCCAGGTCTTCTCGGCGCTGATCGATACGATCGACCTTTCCCAGCTTGCCAAGCTCGATGCGGAAAGCGCGCGCGAGGAAATCCGCGATATCGTCAACGATATCATCACCATCAAGAACTTCGCGATGTCGATCTCCGAGCAGGAGGAACTGCTCGAGGACATCTGCAACGACGTTCTGGGTTACGGTCCGCTGGAGCCGCTGCTCGCCCGCGACGACATCTCCGACATCATGGTCAACGGCGCCGGGCAGACCTTCATCGAAGTCGCCGGCAAGACGATCGAATCCGAAATCCGCTTCCGCGACAATTCCCAGCTCCTGTCGATCTGCCAGCGCATCGTCAGTCAGGTCGGCCGCCGCGTCGACGAATCCTCGCCGATCTGCGACGCGCGCCTGCCGGATGGTTCGCGTGTCAACGTCATCGCGCCGCCACTTGCCATCGACGGACCGGCGCTCACCATTCGTAAGTTCAAGAAGGACAAGCTGAACCTCGACCAGCTCGTCAAGTTCGGCGCGATCACCCCGGAAGGCGCCGTGCTTCTGCAGGTCATCGGCCGCGTCCGCTGCAACATCGTCATTTCCGGCGGTACCGGTTCGGGCAAGACGACTCTGCTGAACTGCCTGACCAACTATATCGACAAGGAAGAGCGGGTCATCACCTGCGAAGATACCGCCGAACTGCAGCTGCAGCAGCCGCATGTAGTCCGGCTCGAAACTCGCCCGCCGAACATCGAAGGCGAGGGCGAGATTACCATGCGCGACCTCGTCAAGAACTGCCTGCGCATGCGCCCTGAGCGCATCATCGTCGGCGAAGTGCGCGGACCCGAGGTCTTCGATTTGCTTCAGGCGATGAACACCGGTCACGACGGATCGATGGGCACGATCCACGCCAACACGCCGCGCGAATGCCTGAGCCGTATGGAATCGATGATTGCCATGGGCGGTTATTCGCTGCCGGCCAAGACCGTGCGTGAGATCATCAGCGGTTCGGTCGACGTCATCATTCAGGCGGCCCGCCTGCGCGACGGTTCGCGTCGCATCACCCAGATCACCGAGGTGATGGGCATGGAAGGCGACGTGATCATCACCCAGGACCTGATGCGCTACGAGATCGACGGCGAGGACGCCAACGGCCGCCTGATCGGCAAGCACATGTCGACCGGTATCGTTAAGCCGCATTTCTGGGACCGCGCCCGTTATTACAACGAGGAAAAGCGTCTTTCTGCCGCGCTTGACGCGATGGAAAAAACCAAGAGCTGAGGAGCAGGGTTCCATGTTCGGGCTGGATATCAATGTCGTGGCGATCATCGCCCTCGTGGCGGTCGCCGCGGCGGCGGTCTGTTACGCGCTGTTGTTCTCTCGCATGGAAGTGGAAAAGAAAGCCGACAGCCGGCTCAACCGGGTGAAATCGGCGGAAACCGATCTCAACAAGGTCAAGGCCGCGCGCGACCGCGTGCAGGAGCTTTCCAAGCGCCGCAAGTCCATGCAGGATTCGATCAAGGATCTGGAGAAGAAGCAGGAAGAGAAGAACAAGAAGATGGCCGACGGCAGCTTGAAGGCCAAGCTCCCCCAGACCGGCCTGTCCCTGACGATGGGCCGCTTCTATATTTTCAGCGTCCTTTTCGGCGTCTTCGTTTTCCTCGTGGCCCTGATCGCCGGCCTGCCGCTGCTCGCCGCCGTCGGTGCCGCCTTCGTCAGTTCGGTGGGGCTGCCGCGCTGGATCATCAGTTTCCTGGTCAAGCGTCGCCAGAACAAGTTTCTCCAGGAATTCCCGAATGCGCTCGACGTCATGGTGCGATCGATCAAATCCGGCCTGCCGCTCAACGATTCAATGCGGCTGATCGCTTCCGACGGCCAGGAACCGGTGAAGACGGAATTCCGCCGCGTGATCGAATCCCAGCAAGTGGGCTTGAGCATTCCGGAAGCCTGCACGCGCATGATGATGACCATGCCGCTGCCGGAGGTGAATTTCTTCGCGATCGTCATCACCATCCAGGGCCAGGCCGGCGGCAATCTTTCCGAAGCGATCGGCAACCTTTCCAAGGTGCTGCGCGAGCGCAGGAAAATGAAGGCCAAGGTGCAGGCGTTGTCGATGGAAGCCAAGGCTTCGGCGGTGATCATCGGCGCTTTGCCCTTCATCGTCTCGCTGCTCGTCTATCTCACCTCGCCTCAGTACATCTCGATCATCTTCACCGATCCGCGCGGGCACCTGATCCTTTTGTTTTCCGGCGTCTGGATGTCGATCGGCATTTTCGTCATGCGCAACATGATCAACTTCGACATCTGAGGGGATTGGGCGATGGGACTGGCAACGACGCTCACCGACCCGACCACACTGCTCGCCATCCTGGTGGCCGTGGCGGTTTTCGCGACCCTCTACACGCTGGCGAGCCCGTTCCTCGAAAAAGGAGACCTCGACAAGCGCATGAAGGCGGTTTCCACCGAGCGTGAACAGATCCGCGCCCGCGAACGCGCCCGCATGAATTCCGAACAGTCGAAGACGTCGCTGCGCGCACAGAACAATCAGTCGGTCCGGCAGATCGTCGAGCGTTTCAATCTGCGCAAGGCGCTGGTGGACGACAACACCGTCAACAGGCTTCGTGCCGCCGGCCTGAGGTCGCAGAACGCCCTCAACATGTTCCTGCTGGCCCGTTTCCTGCTGCCCTTCGTTTTCCTCGCAGGCGCCATTGTCTGGATTTTCGTGCTCGGCAACCTCGCCACCCGGCCCTTCCCGATCCGGATGCTGGCGGCGATCGTCGTCGCCTATATCGGTTTTTATGCACCGAACATCTACATTTCCAACCGGGTGAAGAAACGCCAGCTTTCCATCAAGCGGGCCTGGCCCGATGCGCTCGACCTGATGCTGATCTGCGTCGAATCGGGGATTTCCATGGAGGCGGCGATGCGCCGCGTGGCCGAGGAGATGGCGCAGGCGTCGCCGCCTCTGGCCGAGGAAATGGTGCTGACGACGGCCGAGCTCTCCTTCCTGCAGGACCGCCGCACCGCGCTCGAAAATCTCGGCATCCGCACCCAGCTCGATATCGTCAAGGCGGTTACACAGGCGCTGATCCAGGCGGAACGCTACGGTACGCCGATTGCCTCGGCGCTGCGTGTGCTTGCCCAGGAAGGCCGCGACGAGCGGATGAACGAGGCGGAAAAGAAGGCCGCCGCCCTGCCGCCGAAGCTGACCGTGCCGATGATCCTGTTCTTTCTGCCGGTGCTGATCGCCGTCATCCTCGGTCCCGCCGGCATCCAGGTCGCCGACAAGTTTTGATGAAGCCGGCAGCAAGCGCCGAGGCGACGGTGAACGGCACCTGAATTCCAGCTTCAGACCGCATTCAGCGGCGATCGATCAATATCCCCTTATCGCACAAAGGTCCGCCTGCTGATGCAAAGCGGATCGAGCGCTACATGATTTTGGAGGATACCCGATGCTGACAAGACTTTGCGTGAATCTCGTTCTGATCGGCGGAATCGTTACCGTTATTTCACGCCTTATCTAAAAGGCGCGTCGATCCCGAAAACAAAGAAAACCGGCGCGAGGCCGGTTTTTTGTTGGGAATGCGAGAGCCTGGTCAGTTCGTGTTGTTGGGCTTGCTCTTGCTATCCTTGTCGGCGAGCTTTGCCCAGGCATTCTGCTGGGATAACATCGAACGCAGATAGGTGACGTTGGCGTCCGCCTGCTGCTGCGAGAGTTCCCGGCGGGCGATCTGTTCTGCTTCCGCGAAGCGGCCTTGCAGGCCGACCACCAGCGCCAGGTTCTGGCGGACGCGGCTGTCGGCGGCGGGCTGGCCGGCGGCGTTGCGCATGTAGGTTTCCGCCGTCTTCAGGTCGCCGGAAAGCACGTAGGACATTCCCAGATTGGACATCACGCTCGGCTCGTTCGGCTGGGTCTCGAGCGCCATGCGGTATTTCTGGCGGGCTTCCGCCGAGCGACCGAGCTGATCGAGCACGGCGCCTTCGGCCGAATAGAGCCGCCAGTCCGGATGGTCGGGGGTCTGGGCGCGGTTGATGGTCGCGAGCGCCTGTTCGAGCTGGCCGGCACCGGCCTGCGCCTTGCCATAGGCCGCAAGCACGTCCCGATCGGCCGGGTGGGCGATCGCCACCTGCTGCATCACGGCAAGCGCCTGCGCATTCTTGCCCGTCATGCCGAGCACTGTCGCGTATTGCAGCCCGATCTGCTTGTTCTTGGGATCGCGGGCATAGCTCGCACCGACAGACTTCTCGGTGCTGGCAAGATCGTTCGCGTTCATGCCGTCCATGGAGGCGGCCGAGGCCCTCGGGATCGAGCCCGTCGTTTCTACATCCCGCTTCGTCGCACAGCCGGTGACCGAGAGAACGGCGAGAATAGCGAGGGCGGCAGTCTGGGCGAGGCGGGTCTTGCGAAGCGTCACGGCTGCGGAAGCGGTCATGGGGTGCGGTCTCGTTCGGTCCGGTGCCACGCCTTGCGAATAGGGAGCGGGCATATAGCGCATTTCCACTCCAGCAATAAACTGTTAACCCTAACAGATCGTTAAGACGAGCGATTCCAGCAGCTTCCGAAGGCTCCCCATGACTCCTTATCAGTATATCGAACGCCCCTCTCCCTTCAGCGCGAAAGGGGCGGCGACCAGGCCTGTCCACGCCGTGACGCCTTCTGACCTGGAGGCTGGGAAGCTCGATGCGGCGGCGCTCGCCTGGGCGAAGGCGACAGGCTTCAAGGCGGAAGCTGGCGCGGTGCTTCTGTTGCCAACGGCCGGCGGTGAGGTGGGCAGCGCGCTGTTCGGCCTTGGCAGCGATCCCGCCGAGGCGCCATTCATTACCGGAAAACTCTCGAAGCTCTTGCCGGCGGGTGACTGGCATGTCGAGACCTCGGCGCTAGGCGATGCACATCTTGCTCTCGGTTACGGCCTCGGCACCTACGGCTTCAGCCGCTACAGATCCGAAAAATCGAAGGATGTGCGGCTTGCGATCTCGGGCACGGCCGATGCCGCCGATGTCGAGCGCCAGCTGGCCGGCGTTTTCCTGGCCCGTGACCTCATCAATATTCCGACCAACGAGATGGGACCGATCGAGCTGGAGGGGGCCTTCCGGGCGCTTGGCGAACATTACGGCGCAACCGTCACCTCGATTGTCGGTGAGGACCTGCTCGCCCGGAATTTCCCGCTCGTTCACACGGTCGGCCGCGCCAGTGTCTCTCCCCCGCGCCTGCTCGAAATGCGCTGGGGAAAGAAGGGCCATCCGCGCGTCACCCTTGTCGGCAAGGGCGTCTGCTTCGATACCGGCGGCCTCGACATCAAGGGCGCCGCCAACATGGCGCTGATGAAGAAGGACATGGGCGGTGCCGCGAACGTCATGGGACTTGCCCTGATGATCATGGATGCCGGCCTCAAGGTCGACCTGCAGGTTCTGGTTCCGGCGGTCGAGAACTCCATTTCCGGCAATGCCTTCCGCCCCGGCGATATCTACAGGAGCCGCAAGGGCATCACCGTGCAGATCGACAATACCGATGCGGAAGGCCGGCTGGTCCTTGCCGACGCGCTCGCCTATGCGGACGAAAACCCGCCGGACCTGATGGTCGATATGTCGACGCTGACGGGGGCCGCCCGCGTCGCGCTGGGCACCGAGCTTGCGCCCTATTTCACCGACGACGAAGCGCTTGCCGGCAAGCTGATGGACGCGGGCCGCACCGAAGCCGACCCGATGTGGCGCCTGCCGCTGTGGATGGGCTATGACAAGGATATCCGCTCCCGCGCCGCCGATATCACCAATTCGCCCTCGGGCGGCATGGCCGGCGCGATCACCGCGGCACTTTTCCTCAAGCGCTTCGTCACCGCCACCAGGAGCTGGGTGCATTTCGACATTTATGGTTGGGTGGCGGCCGAAAAGCCGCAGGCATCGGTCGGCGGCGAGGCATTTGCGATCCGCGCGCTCTATCGCACGATCCGCGACATGGCTGCGAAATAAACCGGCTCCGAAACAAACCGGTAAGAACTTCGGCCTAAAATCCGTCGGATTGTGAAGCGAGGCCGGATTTTTGAACCGAGGTGGTGATGCCGGTTGAACTGACCGCCACGGAAGCGCTGGGCCTCTGGCACCGGGTATCGCTGGAGCAGGTGCGCCACGACGGCCGCGATCTGACGTTGCGCCAAATGTCCATTCTGCTGCATATTTATCTCGTGCCGCCGCCGCATACGGTGCGTGGCTTGGCGGCGACGCTTGGCGTCACCAAGCCGGTCATCACCCGCGCGCTCGACACGATGGGCGAGATGGGCCTGGTGGACCGACAGCGCGACGAGCGGGACCGCCGCAACGTGGTGATCAAGCGCACGGTGGCGGGTGCGCTCTATCTGGAAAAGCTGGGCGACCTGATCATCCGGGAGGGCCGCCAGTGACGGGTTTGCCGCGAAGCGCCCGAAGGGAATTTTGAGATGATCAAGCTGCTCGACAGACGCCTGCATGCCTTCCGGCCCGACCTCGCAGACGAGACGCTGAAGGGCAGCGTCGAAGCAGGCCAGTTCGTCCGCGGCGAACCGGCCCGCATCGCCGTGCCGGTGGCCCAGCTCCGCCCGGCACCGGATCTTGCCCGAGGCATCGATACCGAACTTTTGTGGGGCGAAACCGTCCGGGTTTTCGACCGCGCCGATGGTTTTGCCTGGGTGCAGGCCGATCAGGACGGTTATGTCGGATACCTGCCGGAGGCGGTGCTCGGGAGCCTGGACGAACCCACCCACCGCATCGCCGTGCCGCGCACCTTCCTGTATCCGGAACCGGAGCTCCGCAAGCCGCCGGTTGGCGCTCTGTCCATGGGCAGCCGCCTCACCGTCGTCGGCGAGGCGGAAACCCGCGGCACCCGTTATTTCGTCCTGGCAAGCGGCGAGGCGGTGATCGCCCGCCATTGCCTCCCCATCGCCGAGACCTTGGGTGACGACTACGTCGCCGTCGCCGAAAAATTCATCGAGACGCCCTATCTCTGGGGTGGCCGTTCCGGTTTCGGTCTTGACTGCTCGTCGCTCGTGCAGCTTGCCCTGATGATGACCGGCCAATTCGCCCCGCGCGACTCCGATATGCAGGCTTCGATCGGCAAAGAGATCGGCCAAGGGGAACTTCGCCGCGGCGACCTCGTTTTATGGAAGGGTCATGTCGGCATCATCGAGAATGCCGAGACGCTTCTCCATGCCAACGGCCACACGATGAGCGTCGCCCGCGAGAATTTCGAGGCGGCCGTTCAGCGGATCGGCTGGCTCTACCAGCAGCCCACCGGCTATCGCCGCCTGGATAACCGCCGATGATCACGCAAACGTGGTCCCCGGCCCATGGATTGGACCTCCTGCCGTCCATATCTGTGAATCATCCGCCGTTTACGTGGATGAGGAGTCGATTGATGCTCAAGGGTGCATGGATACTGCCGGCCGTGATGCTCGTGGCGCTGCTTGTCGCCGCGGTGGTTCCGGCTGAGGTATTCGCGACCGAGCTCCGGGCCTTCCCGAAGGATGTGCAGACCTACTTCCGTAACCTGCCCGGCGTCGTGCCGGAGGAGGAACACGCGAAGAAACAGGCCTATGAATGCACTAGCGATATCGAGAACGTCTATCGTAGCCGTGGCAGTTTCGACATTCTCTATGGCGACGTGATGCCGACCCGGATCTATCGCTGCAAGACGCCGAGCGGCGTAACCTATACCGGCACGCGCATGCCCAACACCCAGTGGGTCCCCGGTCTCCATCCGCACCATCTTCCCGAATAAGGCAATCTTTGTTCAAAGGCGGCATGGCGGAAGACCGTATGTTGCGATGTCGGGCATGGGCGCTCTTGGCCCATTGACGACCTGCCGCCGCTGCCCCACTACTTTCTGACATACTGAACTTGGTACACCGGGAGGATGCAGGGTGTTCCACGCAAGCATGAATTTTGCGCTCGGCGAGGAGGTCGACGCTGTTCGTGAGACGGTCCACCGTTTCGCGCAGGAAAAACTCAAACCTCGCGCCGACGAAATCGACCGCAGCAACGAATTTGCCCGCGACCTCTGGCCGGAACTCGGCGCGCTCGGCCTGCTCGGCATTACCGCCGACCCGGATTTCGGCGGCTCGGGGCTCGGTTATCTCGCCCACGTCGTGGCCGTCGAGGAACTGGCTCGTGCCTCGGCCTCCACGTCGCTCAGCTATGGCGCCCATTCCAATCTTTGCGTCAACCAGATCAACCGCAACGGCAATGCCGACCAGAAGGCGCGTTACCTGCCGAAACTCTGCGCGGGAGAGCATGTCGGCGCGCTTGCCATGTCGGAGCCCGGCGCCGGCTCCGACGTCGTCTCGATGAAGCTCCGCGCCGAGAAGCAGGGCGATCGTTACGTCTTGAACGGAACCAAGATGTGGATCACCAACGGTCCGGACGCCGATGTGCTGGTGGTCTATGCGAAGACCGATCCGGCCGCCTCCTCCAAGGGCATCACCGCTTTCCTCGTCGAAAAAGGTTTCAAAGGGTTCACGACCGCGCAGAAGCTCGACAAGCTCGGCATGCGCGGTTCCAACACCTGCGAGCTGGTGTTCGAGGATTGCGAAGTGCCGGCCGAAAACGTCATGGGCACCGAGGGTGGCGGCGTGCGCGTGCTGATGTCGGGGCTCGACTATGAGCGCGTCGTGCTTTCGGCCATCGGCATCGGTATCATGCATGCCTGCCTCGATGTGGTGATGCCGTATGTCCACGAGCGAAAGCAGTTCGGCCAGCCGATCGGCGAGTTCCAGCTGATCCAGGCCAAGGTCGCCGACATGTACACCGCGATGAATTCCGCCCGCGCCTATGTCTATGCGGTGGCCGCAGCCTGCGATCGCGGCGCCGTGACGCGCCAGGATGCCGCCGCCTGCTGCCTCTACGCCTCCGAACAGGCGACCCAGCAGGCACTACAGGCAATCCAGATCCTCGGCGGCAACGGTTATATCAACGACAATCCGACCGGCCGGCTGCTGCGCGACGCCAAGCTGATGGAGATCGGCGCCGGCACGTCCGAAATCCGCCGTATGCTGATCGGCCGCGAACTCTTCAAGGAAACCGCCTGATGGCTGTCATCCGGTCTGCGGTCAACCTGAGGAGCGAAGCCGCCGAAGCGAACCGCGCCGCGATGCAGGCCAAGCTTGCCGAGGTCGAGGCAGCGGTAACGCTCGCCGAAGCCGGTGGTGGCGAGGAAGCGCGGGCGCGGCATGTGAAGCGCGGTAAACTGCTTCCCCGCGACCGCATTGCGCGTCTGCTGGATCACGGTTCACCCTTTCTCGAAATCGGAGCCACCGCCGCGCATGGGCTTTACGGCGGGGCGAGCCCGTCGGCCGGCATCGTCACCGGCATCGGCCGGGTCGAGGGCCGCGAGGTGATGATCGTCGCCAACGACGCCACCGTGAAGGGGGGCACCTACTATCCGATGACCGTCAAGAAACACCTGCGGGCCCAGGAGATCGCCGAGGAGAACCGTCTCCCTTGCGTTTATCTGGTTGATTCCGGCGGCGCCAACCTGCCGAGCCAGGACGAGGTGTTTCCCGACCGCGATCATTTCGGCCGCATCTTCTTCAACCAGGCGCGCATGTCGGCGAAGGGCATCGCCCAGATCGCGGCCGTCATGGGTTCCTGCACCGCCGGCGGCGCCTATGTGCCGGCGATGTCCGACGAGGCGATCATCGTCAAGGACCAGGGCACGATCTTCCTCGCCGGCCCGCCGCTGGTAAAAGCCGCGACGGGCGAGGAAGTCTCGGCCGAGGATCTCGGCGGCGGCGATGTCCATACGAGGCTGTCCGGCGTCGCCGATCATCTCGCCCGCGACGACGCCCATGCGCTCGCGCTGGTCCGGCGTGCCGTCGCCGGCTTGAACACCCGCAAACCCGAAACCATGGTGCTGGCGACCCCCGAGGAGCCGCTTTACGACCCGGAAGAAATCGCCGCGATCGTCCCGTCGTCGCTGAGCACCCCCTACGATATCCGCGAAGTGATCGCGCGGGTGGTGGATGGCTCGCGTTTCGACGAGTTCAAGGCTCGGTTCGGCATGACGCTGGTCTGCGGATTTGCCCATGTCTTCGGGGTCCCCGTCGGCATCATCGCCAACAATGGCGTGCTGTTTTCCGAAAGCGCCCAGAAGGGCGCGCATTTCATCGAACTCTGCTCGCAGCGAAAAATCCCGCTGGTCTTCCTGCAGAACATCACCGGCTTCATGGTCGGCCGCAGATATGAGGCGGAGGGCATCGCCAAGCACGGCGCCAAGCTGGTGACCGCAGTTGCGACCACGCCCGTGCCCAAGGTCACGATCCTGCTTGGCGGTTCATTCGGCGCCGGCAATTACGGCATGGCCGGACGCGCCTATTCCCCGCGTTTCCTCTGGACCTGGCCGAACAGCCGCATTTCGGTGATGGGCGGCCCGCAAGCCGCCGGCGTGCTGGCCACCGTCCGGCGCGAGGCGATCGAGCGCGGCGGCAAGACGTGGGGCGCAGACGAGGAGGCGGCCTTCAAACAGCCGGTGCTCGACCAGTTCGAGGAACAGAGCCATCCGCTTTATGCGTCCGCCCGCCTCTGGGACGACGGCATCATCCACCCGGCCAAGACCCGCCAGGTCCTGGGCCTGAGCCTCTCCGCCGCCCTCAATGCTCCGATAGAGGATACACGCTTCGGCGTGTTCCGGATGTGAGGGCCGCGTCATGATCCGCAAGGTCCTCATAGCCAATCGCGGCGAGATCGCCTGCCGCATCATCCGCACCTGCCACCGTCTTGGTATCGCGACCGTCGCCGTCTATTCCGACGCCGACCGTGACGCGCTGCATGTGTCGCTTGCCGGCGAGGCTGTGCATATCGGCCCGTCCCCCGCCGCCGAAAGTTATCTGCGCGGCGAGACGATCATCCAGGCGGCGCTGCGCACCGGCGCCGACGCCATCCATCCCGGTTACGGCTTCCTCTCGGAGAACCCGGATTTCGCCGATGCGGTGACATCCGCCGGCATCCGGTTCATTGGCCCATCGTCCGATGCCATTCGCGCCATGGGCCTCAAGGACGCCGCCAAGGCGCTGATGGAAAGGGCAGGCGTGCCTGTCGTCCCGGGTTATCACGGCGCCGAACAGGATCCCGACTTCCTCTCCAGGGAAGCGGAGCGCATCGGCTTCCCGGTGCTGATCAAGGCGCGCGCCGGTGGTGGCGGCAAGGGCATGCGGCGGGTCGAAAGCGCGGCCGACTTCAGGGAAGCGCTCGCTTCGGCGCAGCGGGAGGCTTTGGCCGCCTTCGGCGATCCCGCCTGTCTGATAGAGAAATATATCGCCCATCCACGCCATATCGAGATTCAGGTGTTTGGCGACGACCACGGCAATGTCGTGCACCTCTTCGAGCGCGATTGCTCGCTGCAGCGCCGCCACCAGAAGGTCATCGAGGAAGCGCCGGCTCCCGGCATGCCGGAGGAGATGCGCATTGCCATGGGCGAGGCGGCCGTCAAGGCCGCCATGGCGATTTCCTATTCCGGTGCCGGCACGATCGAGTTCATCGCCGACGCCTCCGACGGGCTGAAGGCCGACCGTTTCTGGTTCATGGAAATGAACACCCGGCTGCAGGTGGAGCATCCGGTGACCGAGGCGATCACCGGCGTCGATCTCGTCGAATGGCAGCTTCGCGTCGCGTCCAGCGAGCCTCTTCCGCGCCTGCAGGACGAGCTTTTCATCAGCGGCTGGGCCTTCGAGGCGCGGCTTTATGCGGAAGATGCCGAGCGGGGTTTTCTGCCCGCCACCGGCAGGCTTGCCCATCTCGACCTGCCGGAGGAACTGGCGCGGGTGGACAGCGGCGTGCGCGCCGGCGACCGCATCTCGCCCTTCTACGACCCGATGATCGCGAAAATCATCACCCGAGGCCCGGATCGCCAGACCGCGCTCTCGCTTCTGTCGGCCGCCCTTGCCGAAGTTCGCGCCACCGGCGTCACCACCAACGCCGCATTTCTTCGCCGGCTAACGATCCAGCCGGATTTCGTCGAGGGCTTGCCCGATACCGGCCTGATCGACAGGCATCTGGCGGAATTGACTATCGGTCAGTCCCCGTCTCGCGAGGCCATGGCCTTGGCCGCTTTGAAACTTTCCGGTGCCCTGGAGCCGAAGAACGGAAGCGATCCCTGGGACCGCTTATCCGGATTCCGGTTATGGGCCGACGCCTCTGATTTCGTCGAGCTGGACTACCGCGGCCAGCACGTGCCGGTGTCGTTCGGGTCGATCGGAGAGGGCGTCTATGCAGCCACGGTCGACGGCAAGCCGGTCGATTTCCGCCTCTCTCGCCTGGGCGCCGAGGCTTGTCTTTTGGAGGCCGCCGGCCGGAAACATCGCGTCCATCTGGTCTCCGGCGAACGTGACGTGACGATCTTCGGCGATGGCGAGAACTGGCACTTCGGCCTTATCGATCCCCTTGCCGGTGAGGATGAGATTGCCGCCGGCAGCGATCGCATCGTCGCGCCCATGCCGGGCCTCGTCAAACTCCTTCGTGCCATGCCGGGAGCCTCTGTCACAAAGGGCGAGGCCCTTGTCGTGATGGAAGCCATGAAGATGGAATTGACGCTTGCCGCGCCGCGCGACGGGACGATTGCCGACGTCCTGGTGTCGCAGGGCGAGCAGGTGATCGAAGGCGCAGTGCTGCTCTCCCTTGAGCCGGAACCGGAAGCCGGGGAGCCGAAGGATGGCTGATTTCGTCCGCATTCACGAGATGGGCCCGCGCGACGGGCTTCAGAACGAGAAGGGGCTCATTTCCACCGCCGACAAGATCCGGCTGGTCGACCTGCTTTCGGCCTGCGGTTTCGAAAAAATCGAGGTGACGAGCTTCGTGCGCGCCGACTGGGTACCGCAGATGGCCGACGCCGCCGAGGTCATGGCCGGCATTACCCGCCGTCCGGGGACGCTGTACACCGTGCTGACGCCGAACGTGCGGGGATATGCGGCGGCCGTCTCGGCCAAAGCGGATGAAGTCGCCGTCTTCGCCTCGGCGTCGGAAGGCTTCAGCCACCGCAATATCAATTGCAGCATCGCCGAGAGTTTTCAGCGGTTCGCGCCGCTGATCGACAGTGCCCGCCGCGACGGCATCCCGGTCCGCGCCTACGTCTCCTGCGCCGTGGATTGTCCCTTCGATGGTCCGACGCCGCCGGCGCAGGTGGCGCGGGTGGCAACAGAGCTTCATGCGTTGGGCTGCAGTGAAGTGGCGCTGGCCGACACCATCGGCACCGGCACGCCGGATCGGGTCGCAGCCATGCTCGATGCGGTCTTGAAATACCTGCCGGCGGCACATCTCGCCGGGCATTTTCACGACACCAACGGCCGGGCGATCGACAACATCACCGTCTCGCTCGAAAAAGGTCTGCGCGTTTTCGACGCTGCCGCCGGCGGGCTCGGCGGGTGCCCCTATGCGCCCGGCGCCGAGGGCAATGTCGCGACCGGCAAGACGGTCGATCATCTGCATGCGCTGGGGTTCGAAACCCGCATCGACCGCGACCGGCTGACCGAGGCAGAGGCTTTTGCCCGCAGCCTGAGGGGAGCACGCTGATGGGCGCTTACGACACGCTGACGCTGGAGCGGGATCTCCGCGGGGTGGTGACACTGACGCTCGCCCGGCCCGAAAAGCACAATGCCATGAACGCTCGGATGATCGCCGACCTGACAGATGTGGCCAGCAAGCTTGCAGCCGACGATGCGGTGCGCGTCGTGGTACTCGCATCCGCCGGCTCCACATTTTGCGCTGGGGGGGATCTGCAATGGATGCGCGACCAGGAGGCGAGGGATCGCGTCGGCAAGATCAAGGGAGCGACGGAACTTGCTTTCATGCTGAAGGCGCTCGACGACCTGCCGAAACCGCTGATCGGCCGGGTGCAGGGCAATGCCTTCGGCGGCGGTATCGGCCTGATGGCCGTCTGCGACATCGTGGTTGCGGCTGAAAGCGCCGGGTTTGCGCTCACCGAAACACGGCTCGGCCTGATCCCCGCCACCATCGGACCCTACGTCGTGCGCCGGATCGGTGAAGGCCATGCCCGGCGGTTGTTTCTCAACGCCCGCCGCTTCGATGCGGCCACGGCCCGCCAGATCGGTCTCGTGTCCGTCGTTCGCACCGCCGACGAACTCGATACGGCGGTGGAAGAGGAGGCCTCGGCTTTCCTCGATTGCGCTCCCGGCGCCGTCGCCAGCGCCAAGAACCTTGTGCAACATCTCGCCCGCCAGGCGATCGAAGATCCGCTCGGCTACAGCACCGGCTTGCTCGCCGACCGTTGGGAAAGCACCGAAGGCCGTGCCGGCATCGACGCCTTCCTCAATCGCCGGCCGATGCCCTGGGCGGTTCCCAAGGCAGGTGGGGATTAGTCCCGGATCGGCTCCGGGACCAATCGAGCGTTATTGCTTCGGGATACCCGCCTTCTGGATCACGTCCGACCATTTCTGGATGTCGGCCTTCAGGCGGTTGCCGATTTCTTCCGGCGTGCTGGATCGGGCTTCGACGCCGAGATCCGCGAACCGCTTCTTGAGGGCAGGGTCGGCGAGGACTTCGACCAGCGTGGCGTTCAGCTTCTTCACCGCTTCCGGCGGCGTGCCCTTCGGCGCGAAGATGGCGTTCCAGGAGGTCACGTCGAAGCCCTTGACGCCTTCTTCCGCGGCGGTCGGGACGTTCGGCGAGAGGCTGGAGCGAGCCGGGCCGGATGAGGCGATAGCGGTCGCCTGGTTCTGCTGCAGGGCAGCTTTCAGCGCCGTCTGGCTGTCGACGATCACGTCGAGCTCGCCGCCGAGCAAGGCGACCTGAAGATCCGGCGTGGCCTTGTAGGGAACGATCGTAAAATCGATCCCGGATGTCGACTTGAAGAGTTCAGCGGCGAGATTCTGGCTGCTGCCGACGTTGATCGTCCCGACATTGAGCGCGCCCGGCTTGGCTTTTGCGGCTTCCAGCACATCCTTGAGGGTCTTGAACTTGCCGTCCGATTTGGTGACGAACACGAAATCGAAATAGGCAAGGCTCGATACCGGCACGAAATCGGCGACGGGATCGAATTGCAGGTTCTTGAAGAGCGGAACGCTGATCGCGGTGCCGTTCGAAAGCAGTGCGAGCGTATAGCCGTCTGCCGGAGCGTTCAGCGCCGCCCGTGCCGCAACGGAGCCGCCCGCACCCGGCTGGTTCATGATGACGATCTGTTTGCCGAGCTTCTTGCCGAGCGACTCGGCGACAAGACGTGCCGTAATGTCGGCAATCCCACCGGGACCGAAAGGCAGCACCAGGGTGATGTCCCTCGACGGATAGGCGTCCTGCGCAAGGGCGCCGGTCGGCAGCATCAGGGTCAGGGCGACGGCCAGAGACTTCATCCATCGCACCGGCTGTTCGAACCGGCCCGCCGATCTCCCCGTAATTTTGTAATCCATTCTCTCCTCCTCCTCTAAGGCCGCTCAGGCGGCGAAACCGTATAAACGTGCGGGATTGTCGACGAGCAGCCGCCGCCGATCCTCTTCCGTCAGCGCGAACTTCGGCACGAGATCCACGAGGTCGGCCTCGTCGACCGGCTCCTTGAGGTTCGGATGCGGAAAGTCCGTGCCCCACAGGCACCGGTCGGGGCTTGCCGCCAGCAGCGCCTTCGCGAAAGGCACGGCCGTATCGAACGGAAAGCGGGAGATCCGCTCCGACCCGCAGACCTTGATCCAGCAGTTTTCCCGCCGCACCAGTTCCAGCAGCGTCTGAAACGCCGGCTGGTCGGTGCCGAGGCTGGTGTCGACGCGACCCATGTGGTCGATGACGAAAGGCACCGGCAGTCGTGCGATCATGTCCGAAAGCGGCACGATGTCGGCGGCGTCGAGATGGAGTACCACATGCCAGCTACGGCCCTTGATACGGTCGATCGCCCGGTTGAAGACGTCCATATCCGGTGCACCGCCGAGGTGTCGGACGAAATTGAACCGCACGCCGCGCACGCCGCCATCGTCGAGCGTCTGGTAGGCGCGGTCGTCAAAACTGTCGTCGACGATGGCGACGCCGCGGTAACGATCAGGCCGCCAGGCGATCGCGTCGAGCATGGCGCGGTTGTCGGTCCCGTGGCAGCTCGCCTGGACGATGACGGCGCGGTCGATGCCAAGCCGGTCATGGAGTTTTGCCAGGGCCTCTTTCGGTGCGTCGTCCGGCGTATAACTGCGGCTGGGGGCATAGGGGAACACGGCGCCCGGGCCGAACACATGACAATGCGCGTCGCAGCTATTTACAGGCAGTATGAAGTTCGGTTTCCGCCGCGCGGTTGCCGTCCCGTGACCGCTCTCCTGGCGATGTTCGTTCAATTTCTCCTCCCATGCGTATTTCAGATTGCTGCGGATTGCCTGGTTCCGACGCTGAGGCTTCGAAAGCTCGCATAACTTGCTTCGACGAGTTGATCGACGGCGGCTTCCCGGTCGTTTCCGTCGACCGTTCCACCCGACAGACGGGTGACGCGGTCGGGATTGATGAGGGCGTAATAGAGGGAGCCGAGCAGGAACTGGCTGCGCCAGACGAGCCCCTCCAATGGCGCACCCGGCACGCAGTCGGCGAGAGCCTTGATGAAGGCACGGCTGGTCTCGTCGAATGCGTCTGCGATGATCGCCTGCGCGTCGGGATTTCCCTCTGCCGACAGGACCGCCCGCATGCGGGTGAATTCGGCACCGCCGCCATCGCCCTCGGACGAGGAAACGAAGGCCGGCACGACGTAGGCGCGCAGGATCGCCATCAGCCGCTGATCCGGATCGCTGATCCGTAGCGCTTCGCCCAGAAGCTCGCGGCGGCGGGCGTTCATCGGCACCGTGTGGCGCTCGTAGACCTCCCGCAGCAATTTTGCCTTCGAGCCGAAATGATAGGTCAGGCTGCCGACATTAGCTCCGGACGCCTTGGCGATGTCCCGCAGCGAGACGGCATTGTAGCCGCTGCGGGAAAACAGGGTGACGGCGTTTCTGAGCAAGGCTTCCCTCAGGTTCGGTCGCATCGAGGATCCATTATCAATTGTACGATCAATTTGTACAGTTGTACAAATTGATCGTCAATCGAAATTCTGCGCCGGGAGGGTCAAGACCATCTCGCGGCGAGCGCTGGCTCCGGGAACCGATCCCGCCGAGGAAACGAGCTATCGTTGTGGAAGCATGAAGCCGCCGAAAAAGGCGCCGAGCTCCGCGTGGGCATCGAGCGGCAGGACATGCGCGATATACTGGTCCGGCCGCACCAGGACCATGCAACCTTGTTCCCGGTCGATGCCGCGCATGTCGAAAATGTCATGGCCGCTCTTGAGGTCGGGGCAGAACATCTTTTCGTAGTCGCAGAGTTCGTAGCGGCCCTTCCGGGGCAGCAGGAAAGTCGGCATGGCTTCGACGGCAAGCGTGCGGTGGGTCTGCTGGAAGACGGCGCGGAAATCGATCACCGCGTCGATGTCGGCACCGGAAGGTGTATGTCTCTTCACCGGCGAGGAGGGGGAGTCCGCCAGGAAATCGCAAAGCGCCCGCAGGCGCGATGAGGGTGCCGCACGATCCTCCGCTCCGGCGAAGGCATAGATGCGCCAGCGGCCGTCCGCCTTCGCGACGTGGCCGAGCTGCATCGGCTTGGCATCGACCAGCCGGATCACCGGCGCCGAATGGAACCGCGTGCCGATCGTCAACCCCCTGGCGAGATGCTGGTGGATCGATTGGCCGGTGAGCACTGACGGCATGTAGCGGGTCGCCGTGCCCGCGGTATAGCGTCCGGACCGGACGAAATATTTCTGGACTTCCGCCGGCTCGACGCCCTCGCCGTCCGGATCATCCGGCGATTTCAGCGGTGCGCTCAGCATGGCCGACCATTCGCGGTCGAAATCGATCAGTTCCTTGGCGATGGTCTGGCGTTCGGCGGAATAGCTGTGCAGCAGCTCCGGTCCGCTCCGCCCCTGCAGCACGGCGGCCAGTTTCCAGCCGAGGTTGAACCCGTCCTGCATCGAGACGTTCATGCCCTGGCCTGCCTTCGGGCTGTGGGTGTGGCAGGCGTCGCCGGCGATGAACACGCGGGGCAAGCGCTTCCCGATCGCGTCTTCGGCCACGTCGTCGAACTTGTCGGTGAGGCGCTGGCCGATCTCGTAGACCGACCACCAGGCGACCTCCTTCACCTCGAATGTGTAGGGATGCAGGACACGCTGCACGGCCGCGATCAGCTTGTCGACGGTGATGTTGCGGCTCGCAACCCGCTCGTTTTCGTTGAGCTTGTCCAACTCGACATAGATGCGGACCATGTAGCCGCCTTCGCGCGGGATCAGCACGATGCTGCCTTCGCCCGCGGACTGGATCAGTGCTTTCAGACGAATGTCGGGAAAATCGGTAACGGCCAGCACATCCATGACGCCCCAGGCGTGATTGGCGGAATCGCCATGCAGCGCCCGCCCGATCGACTTGCGCACCGTGCTGCGCGCGCCATCGCAGCCGGCGACGTAGCGCGCCTTGACGGTCTCGATCTCACCTTCGTGGGAGGGATCGAGACGCTCCAGCCTCGCGGTCACCGGATAATCAGAAGCGGCCGGGTCTGTCTCGACGTCGATCAGGCGCCGCGAATAATGCGGCTCGAGCCTGGAGGGCGATTTGCGCATGACGTCGAGGAAGAAATCCTGCACCCGCGCCTGGTTGAGGATCACATGCGGGAATTCGGAAAGCCCATCCTCGGTATCGTCGATCCTGCCGCTGCGGATGATGTTTTCGCGTTTTGCGTCGTCGGGCTTCCAGAACGAGGTCTCGTTGACCCAGTAGGATTCCTGGAGCACCCGCTCGGCAAAACCGAAGGCGTGGAACATTTCCATGGTGCGGCAGGCGATGCCGTCCGCTTGGCCGCGCAGCAAGGGGCCGGATCTCTGGTCGACGATGCAGATCCTGATATCGGGAAAGGCGGAGAGCTGCGCCGCGAGCGTCAGGCCCGCCGGACCGCAGCCGACGATCAGGACATCGACTTCGGCGGGAAGCGGTCCCTTGTCGGCGGGCGTGCTGTATCGATCCTCCGGATGAAAGATTTCCGGGTCGCCAGGCTCGAACCCATTCAGATGGAATTGCATGGAACCAGTTTCCTCCGCATGTTTCGCTGGGCGCCCGCGGAAACGGATTCGGCGGGTTCCATATTGATCAGTATGCTGATCATCAGTATAGGTGTCAAGCTTGCGGCGATTTTGGAGAATCTGGTGAAAGACAATGATGACATGCCGGGGCATCTGGCCCGCCGGTTTCAGCAGATCGCGGTGGCGGTCTTTCATGCCGAGGTGGAGCAAGCCGGCTACGACCTGACACCTGTCCAATATGCGGCGCTCGCGGCGATCAGCACCAATCCCGGGATCGATCAGGTGACGCTCGCCGGGCTGATCGCCTACGACCGCACGACGATTACCGGGGTCATCGACCGGTTGGTGCAGAAAGGCCTGCTGGTGCGCAATGCCAGCACCAGGGACAGGCGCGCCCGCGAATTGCAGATCACCGACGAGGGTCGCAAGACCTTGAGCGGCGTCGCGCCGGTGGTCGAGGCGGCGCAGGAACTCATGCTGCGCGGGTTGACGGCGGAGGAGGGCGACGAACTGCTGCGGCTTTTGCGCAAGGCGATTGCCGCCGGCAACGAGCTGAGCCGCGCACCGTTGCGCGAGGTTTCGGACACCGCCAAGGCCAAGCCGGCCACATGACCCGCTACAGACGCTGCTTCGAGCAAGGCGCTCCTCGGCTGCCGGGCAAGCCGCGTGCCCGATCCCGCTCGGTTAACCTTTTGTTGACCATATTGGTCGAGCCTCCTCTGTCGGCACGCCAGCCGTAACTTGGATACAGCAGGGAGAAGAGCATGACGCTCGTGACATTGCCCAACAAGATCGTGCGAAACAGCCACCACACCGTTCTGGTGATGCGCGACGGCAGCACATGCCAGGCCGTCTGCGTCGTCAACGACGGCAGGATCGGCGACGTCTGCTCCAAGCTCGGCCTTATCGAAAGCATCGCCAGCAGCAAGCTCGATCACGGCGAAGTGGCGTTCGACGGCCGCGTCTGGATCACCCATTCCGACATGCCGCGTCCACTGCATGCGAGCCGCCACTAGGTCTTACCCCGCGAGCGAACGAAACATCCGGCCCCCGAGCTTACCCAAGGGCCGGATATTTGGGAGGTATCAGCGGAAGAGGTCGAGAATACGTTTCGACTGTTCGTTGACGATGCTGAGGCCGATCGTCTGGAGCTGCTGCTGCACCTTCGTGGCGGCGAGCTTTACGGCGCTCTCTTCCATGTTGGCATCGACGAGGCGCCCGACGCCGCGATCGATCGCATTCTGCAGCTTGGAGAGGAATTCCGTGTTGGCGCTGATGCGGCTCGAGGTGGATCCGAGCTTGGCGCCGGCGGAGGTGAGGCTCGAAAGCATGCTGTCGGTGGCGGAGATCATGCCATCCAGCTCGTCTTCGGTGGTCGAATTGGAGATCTTGATTTCGCTGGCGGTTGCCGAGCCCTGCGATCCCGTATCGAGGAGGTAATATTCGTAGGCGGTGCCGTTGTCGGTCGTGCCCGAATAGGCCTTGGTCAGAAGGCCGTCGGCGGCGTCGCCGCTGCTTGCCAGCGTCGTCGAGGCGGTATCGAAATCGATCGTGTTGAGGGCCGTGGTGCCGTCCGGGTTGGTCGATGCGGACGCGAGCAGCGACTTGACGCCCGGCGTCCCGGCGGAACGCAGCCAGTTCTCGCCGTTGAAGGAGGACGATTCGGCGACCGTGCCCAATTGCTCCTTGAGCTGGCTGATCTCCGCATTGATGGCGTCGCGATCCACGCCCGGCGAGCGTGCCAGGATGAGTTTCGCCTTGATCTCGGAAACGAGGCCGGTTGCGGCCTCCATGCCGAGCGATGCGGTATCGGTCAGCGCGGCGGCAAGGCCCGATGCGTCCTCGACCGCCGAGAGGGACATGCCCGTCGAACGCATCGACGTGGCGATCGACCAATAGGCGGCGTTGTCGGATGCGGTATTGACGTTGCGCCCGGTTGCCACCTGGATCGTGTTACGCTCCAGCGCCTTGGCGGAGCCGGTCAGCAATAACAGCGCAGAAGCCGCCGACTGATTGTAAGAAATGCTGCTCATGAAGCGTCTCGCAGGTGGGAAGGACACGTTACGGGCTCAGGCAGTGAAGATCGGCGTCATGCCCTTGAGCTGTCGCCGCGTTGGCGCACGAACCCATCACCTGCAATCACCTTGCACGAGCGAGATTTCAAAGCATTTGCAGGATTTATTAAGGTTTTAATGATTGGCGGGTTTGTTGAGGGGCGGGATGTGGCGCAAACGCCTTGAGTGCGGCGGTCAAGAGAACTTGCCCGCCGCACGAGTTTTCAGCCCTTCGGCGGAAAAGGATCGTTGCCGTAGGAATTCCGCTCGCGAATGCGACCGTTTTCCCCATGGATCAGCATTTCCGTACCCTGGTTCTGGGCAATGCCACGGGCGATGCCGATTGCCTCGCGCTGAGTTTCGACAACCTTAGTCGCGCGCCCAGAGCCTGCACCTTTGACAGCCCAGCCTTCAGGGTGGGGTACAACGTGTTGATTGCGGTTCTTTGTCATTTCAGAATCCCTTCGAGGTGAAGAAAGGCCGGTGCGTGTACCGGCCTTCAAGCTTCATGCCGAGCGTTTGGCCAATGCCGCTCCACGGCTTCCGACGTGCTTCCGCTCCTTGAGAACTTCGTTCACTCGGGCGGGATTGACGTCAAAACTTCCAGCAATCCGGTTCTGGAACTCGCCGTTCCAGTGGCGAAGCCAGATCTGGATGGCGTCATCGAAAGTGAGCGTATAGCTCGGCTTGTCGTTATCGTTCATGGGACGATCCTTTCGTTTCAATTGGTTGCCCTCTTGAAACGGAGACCGGGAAATGCGATTCTGACTAGGCACGGTTCAGAGATCGGCATTCCCAGTTCATCCGTCCAACGGATTCGGGCTTGTCCGCTGACACCACGGGTCACATTGCAGGTTGGTTGCCGCCTTCCTGTTTTGTGGCCCTTTTTGTTACTGCCAGCCGCGACGGCGCTCTTGGTGCAGTTGGCTATTTCTCTTCTCATCGAGCTCTCCATGTGAACTGGGGCTTTCTACCTGAGCTTTTTGGCCCAAGAAGCTTTTACCGATGCCCTACCGAGATCAGTCAGAACATAACTCCCGCGCATCATTGCAGGACCCTTTCTGTAGGTCGCCATGCCTCTCTTTTCCAAAGTTCGGTGGCTGACGAGATTGCGAATTACCTGACTTAACCGATCGTCCGTTCTACCCTTTAAGGGCAGCAAGTCTTCGGGTTTGGGCTTAATGAGTTCTCGGAGCTTCTTCGCAAGCACGGAAATTTCGAGCCCAATATCCTCGTCACCATATCTTGCTATCAGCGCGATTGCCGGATCGATCAAGTCTGCTTCCTTAGTTCTCATCGTTAATCATGTAGCTGTTTAATATCCTTACGATATTTTCTATTCCGACGAATCCGAATCCCTTTATATAGGATTCGTTAACTATAATCTAGTCCCCCTATGTTCCGATTAAAGCACAAAAAAAGGAGGCCGAAGCCCCCTTTCACAATGCGATTGCTCTGCTCTTAATCGTCCTTCATCTTCAAGGCGGCAATGAACGCTTCCTGCGGGATGTCGACCTTCCCGAACTGCCGCATGCGCTTCTTGCCTTCCTTCTGCTTGTCGAGCAGCTTGCGCTTGCGGGTGGCGTCGCCGCCGTAGCATTTTGCGGTCACGTCCTTGCGCATCGCCGAGATCGTTTCGCGGGCGATCACGTTGCCGCCGATCGCGGCCTGGATCGGGATCTTGAACATGTGCCGCGGGATCAGGTCCTTGAGCTTCTCGCACATGTCGCGGCCGCGCTTTTCGGCAGCCGACCGGTGGACGAGCATGGAGAGCGCATCGACCGGCTCGCCATTGACCATGATCGACATCTTCACGAGGTTGCCTTCGCGATAGCCGTGCAGATGGTAGTCGAACGAGGCATAACCCTTGGAGATCGACTTCAGGCGGTCGTAGAAATCGAAGACCACTTCGTTGAGCGGCAGCTCGTAGGTGAGCATGGCGCGCTTGCCGACATAGGTGAGTTCGGTCTGGATGCCGCGGCGGTCCTGGCAGAGTTTCAGGATACCACCGAGATAGTCGTCGGGGGTGAGGATCGTCGCCTTGATCCACGGTTCCTGGATTTCCGAGATCTTGACCACGTCCGGCATGTCGGCCGGATTGTGCAGCTCGCGCTCGGAACCATCGGTCATCGTCAGCTTGTAGACAACCGAGGGTGCCGTGGCGATCAGGTCGAGGTCGAACTCGCGTTCCAGGCGCTCCTGGATGATTTCCAGATGCAGCAGGCCGAGGAAGCCGCAGCGGAAGCCGAAGCCGAGCGCTGCGGACGACTCCATTTCGAAGGAGAACGAGGCGTCGTTGAGCCGCAGCTTGCCCATCGCAGCGCGCAGGTCCTCGAAATCGGCCGCATCGACGGGGAAGAGGCCGCAGAACACCACCGGCTGGGCCGGCTTGAAGCCCGGAAGCGCATGCGCCGTCGGCTTCTTGTCCTCGGTGATCGTATCGCCGACGCGGGTATCGGCCACTTCCTTGATCGAGCCGGTAAAGAAACCGATCTCGCCAGGGCCGAGGCTGTCGACGGCGAGCATTTTCGGGGTCAGAACGCCAACGCGCTCCACCTGGTATTTGGCGTCGGTGCCCATCATGCGGATGGTCTGGCCCTTGGTCAGCACGCCGTCGAGAATGCGCACCAGAACCATGACGCCGAGATAGGTATCGTACCAGCTGTCGACCAGCAGCGCTTTCAGCGGGCCTTTTTCGCCGAGTTCGCTCTTCGGCGGCGGCAGCTGGTGGACGATCGCTTCCAGCACGTCCGGAATGCCGAGGCCCGTCTTTGCCGAGATCAGCACGGCCTGCGACGCATCGATGCCGATCACTTCCTCGATCTGTTCGCGGATGCGGTCGGGTTCGGCCGCCGGCAGGTCGATCTTGTTGAGGACGGTGACGATCTCGTGGTTGTTGTCGATCGCCTGATAGACGTTGGCGAGCGTCTGCGCCTCGACGCCCTGGGATGCGTCGACGACCAGAAGCGAACCTTCGCAGGCCGACAGCGAACGCGACACTTCATAGGCGAAGTCGACGTGGCCGGGCGTGTCGATCAGGTTCAGAATGTATTTTTCGCCGTTGTTCGCCTGGTAGTGCAGGCGCACGGTCTGGGCCTTGATGGTGATGCCGCGTTCCCGCTCGATATCCATCGAGTCCAGCACCTGTTCCGACATGTCGCGCTCGGCAAGACCGCCGGTCGTCTGGATCAGCCGGTCGGCCAGCGTCGACTTGCCGTGGTCGATATGCGCCACGATCGAGAAGTTGCGGATATGGTCAAGCGGAGTGCGGGTGGAATTGGTGCTCATGGCTCGCGCATATAGCAGCGCGAATCCCTGTCGCAAAGCGGAAAGATAACCTTTCGTTGAGGATAAAGCCCGGTAGCGTGGGCTATTTGCCGGGCTTTTCGGTCTCCGGACCGGTCATGACGGAGGCGTTCGGAAGCTGGGCGCTCCTGAGCCCGACATTCTCCCGTTCGTCGGCGGGCACGCCCACGCGTTCCTTGAGGCGCCAGATCACGTAGGCCCCATAGGCGATCGCGACCAGGATCACCGCATAGATGAAGGTGTGCTGGCCGAAAGCGGGGGTGAGCAGCGTCACCCCGAGCGGCACGATGGTCGCCGCCGTCGACCAGGCGACCAGCAGCGTCGAGGAGAGCGGCACGAAATCGCCGGGATCGGCCCGGTCGTTGGCATGCGCGTTGGCGACCGAATAGACGGTCTCGACTGCGCCGCCGAAGACGAGGAAGACGAGCATCAGGACGATCATCATCGAGAAGGAGACGAACAACGCCGCGGTGCCTGCCGCGACGATCAGCGCGCAGGTGATCAACAGCACGAAACGGCGGTCGATGCGGTCCGACAGCATGCCGAGAGGATATTGCACGAACAGCAGACCGGTCTGCATCACCAGCATCAAAAGCGCGACATCCGTCTGCGCCACGTGGCTGGTGGTGGCATAGATCGGCACGAAGCCCTGGATCACCATCGAAAGCCCGCCCGACGCGAGCACGCCGATCAGCCCGACCGGCGAGATGCGCCAGGCCATTTTGATGTCGACATTGACATTGGCCGGCGCCGGCGGGTTCGGCAGGCGGGTCAGCCCGATCGGCAGGATGGCGAGCGCGGTGACGAACACCACGGCGAGCGGCGCCAGATTGCCGTCCGTCGGAATACGACCGAACAGCCAGGCGCCGGCGCCGAGCCCTAGCACGAAGGACATGTAGAAGAACGACATCGACCGGCCGCGCCACTCGTTGGAGGCGGCGTGGTTGAGCCAGCTCTGGGCGATGATGAAATTGACGTTGGAGGCCGCCCCGTAAACGCCGCGTGCCAAAACCCACCAGATCGGCGGCGGATTGGTGGCGATCAGCACGGCGGCGATGATCACCATCGCCATCGAGCAGGAGAACAGCCGCGCATGGCCGACCCGGCGGATCAGCGGCCCGCCGACGATGCAGCCGATCAGGCCGCCGAAGGCGAGCGTCGGGACCGCGGCACTGGCGGCCCAGGAGGAGCCGCTCTCCGTCAGTACGAAAGGAACATAGGCGGACATGATGCCGCTGCCGATGGCGGCAATCGTCATCGAGACGACGATGCTGGCGATCGACAGGGGCGACGCCGTCTCGATGGTCTGGCCGTTCATCTCATCTCTCCGGAAGCATGGGATGTCGGCGGTTTCCGCCGACTTGAAGCCCGATGCTGTTCCATAACCGATGGACCATGACAGGAGCTATCGCGGAAGCGCCATCGCTTGTAAAATTCGATAGTTCCACCATCTTCACGCTTGATTCCATGATAAGAGAATGCAATTCTCAAATAATGGAAGCGACGGATCATGATATCGAGAACGCGATCAGCGAGCGGCTGAAGAGCCTGCGCGCCCGGGCGGGATTGACGCTGGACGAACTGGCGAACCGCTCCGGCGTCAGCCGTGCGATGATTTCCCGGATCGAGAGGGCGGAGGCGAGCCCGACCGCCGCGCTGCTGGCAAGGCTGTCGGAGGCGCTCGGCCTTTCCCTCTCGGCATTCTTCGCCGATGACGAACCGCAGAACTCGCCGCTCAGCCGCAGGGCGGAGCAGAAGCTCTGGCGCGATCCGCATACGGGCTATCTGCGCCGCTCGGTTTCGCCATCGGGCACACCGTCGCGCGTCGATATCGTTGAGGTGGATTTTCCAGCCCATGCGCGGGTCAGCTTCCCGCCGCGGGAGGAAAGCCGGGTGATGACCCAGCACGTCTGGCTCTTCGAGGGCGTGCTGGAAATGGTCATCGGCGAGACCGTCCATACGCTTCATCCCGGCGATTGCCTCTTCATGGATATCGGCGCCGCCTTCGACTTCCACAATCCATCCGACAAGCCGGCCCGGTATGCCGTCGTCCTTGACCGCGGCCGCTAATTCTTTTCAAGACGCCAGGAGCCTTTTCAAGATGACCATCACCATCCGCATCCTCAATGCCGGCGAAACCCGCGCCGCCATAACCGATCTCTCCGAGACCCTGTCCGACTGCGTCAACGGCGGGGCTTCGCTCGGCTTCATGCTGCCTTTCGCGCCGAAGGATGCGGTCGGCTATTGGCACGAGATTGCCGATGCGGTCGAGAAAGGCGGCGTCATTCTCGCGGTGGCCGAAGTGGAGGGCAAGGTCGTCGGCACGGTGCAGGTGGGCCTTGCCTCGAAGCCGAACCAGCCGCATCGTGGCGACCTGATGAAGCTCCTCGTGCATCGCTCCGCCCGCGGGCTCGGCCTGTCTCGCAAGCTGATGGACGCGGTGGAAGCGGAAGCCGCCCGGCGCGGCCGTACGCTTCTGGTGCTCGACACGGCGACCGGCAGCGATGCGGAAAAGATCTATCCGCGCTTCGGCTGGGAGCGGGTCGGCGTCATCCCGGATTATGCAATGTGGCCGGAAGGCGGTTTCTGCGCCACCACGCTGTTTTACAAGCGGGTTGCTTGAAGTCATCGATCTTTCACTTGGATGGATCCGTATTTTATGCGAGCTATCGTCCAAATGACGCGGGAGGTGTCGCATGCGGTCGCTCGTATATGTCCTGGCCGGCGTGTCGCTGCTTTTGAGCGGCGCGATCTTCGGCTTCTTTTATGCCTGGGTATGCTCGACCATGTGGGGGCTTGATGCGGCCGATCCGGTGGTCGCCATCGAGGCGATGAAGGCGATGAATTCATCGGTGCGCAACATGGTGTTCGCGCCGGCCTTCTTCGCCACCAGTCCGCTCCTGCTCATCACAGCTCTTCTGGCCTTCTTTTTGGGGTTGCGAGGCCCGGCTGCGGCTTTCGCGCTGGCGGCCGTTGTTTATCTGATAGGCGGTCAGGTGCTCACCATGACCATCAATGTGCTGATGAACGAGGCGCTGGCGGCAACCGCGATCCCGACCGATACCGACGGCGCGCGGCGCCTGTGGCAGGAATATTCGCAACCCTGGCAGTGTTGGAACGTCGTCCGCACCATCGCCAGCGGCGTCTGCCTCCTGCTTGCGGGGCTCGGGATTGCGTTACTTGGACGGGAAGAATCCAAGCGCAGCCGGTTTGGTTGAACCCAAGAAAAACCGGCGAAACTCTTCTGCCCCACCTCGCTTTCTTCTTGAAAATCACGTCATATGCACTGGCGCCGATTGATCCGGCGCTTCTGAAGAGGGGCTTTATGTTTATACTCAATTCTGTGTCGGCCGTGCGCCGTGCAGCCGCGCTGACGCTTGTCCTGGCCACCTGCTCGGGAGCCGGCCAGGCCGTGTCTGCCGACGTGAGCTTCGTGATGCGCAACGAGCATCCGAATGCCGTCGAGGTCGAGCTTTACAGCCAGGACCGCAAACATGTCTGGCCGGGCGGCAACCAAGTCTACTATCTGGATGACGGCGAATCCAAGCAGATCCACCTCTCCTGCAAGCAGGGCGAGAACATCTGCTACGGTGCCTGGGTCTCCGGCGACAAGCAGACCTATTGGGGCACCGGTCCGGGCAACAAAGAGAGCTGCGAAGATTGCTGCTATGTCTGCGAAGGCGGCGAGACCGAGGAAATCAACCTGGTCGAGTAAGCAGGGACCGAAACAGGATCGGCCGCGCTGTCGGCCGATCCATTCCGTTCAGCGGAATTTTCCCAGCAGGCTACGGGCTCCGTTCAACGCTTTTCCGTCAGGAAATAGAGGAAGGCAATGACCGGCAGGGCAAGGCCGAGCGAGGAGGCGAGCAGCCAGCCGCCTTCGGCAAAGGCCCAGGCGCCGACGGCGGAGCCGATCGCGCCGCCGCAGAAGAAGGTCGCCATGTAGAGGCCGTTGAGCCGGCTTCTCAGGTCCGCGCCGAGATTGTAGATCGAGCGCTGGCCGATCACGAGCGTCATCGTCACCCCGAAATCGAGCAGGATGGCGGCTAGCGTCAGGAGCGCGAGCGCTGCGGTGGAACCTTCCGGTGCGATATGGGTGATCAGGAAGGCGACGGCGACGGCGGCGATGCCGAATATCGTCGCAGGCTTCCCGAGATCCCGGTCGGCAAGGCGTCCGGCGATCGGCGAGGCGATGGCGCCTGCGACGCCAGCCAATGCAAAGAGCGCGATCCCGGCCTGGCTGAGGTGGAAGGCGGGGCCGGCGAGAACCAGCGGCGTCACCGTCCAGAACAGGCTGAAGGTGGCGAACTGGCAGGCCTGGTAGAATGCCCGGCGGCGCAGGACCGGCTGGGTTGCGTAAAGGCGGCCCATCGATGCGAGCAGGGCGACATAGGAGAGCTTCGTCTGCGGCATGCGCTTCGGCAGGCGGGCGGCAAGCACGAAGCCGAGCCCGATCATGACAGCTGCCGACAGGAAGAACACGACGTGCCAGGAGGAGAACTCGGCAATGAAGCTCGAGACCGGCCGGGCCATCATGATGCCGATCATCAGCCCGCTCATGACATTGCCGACCACCTGGCCGCGATTGGCGTCGTTCGCCAGGCTGGCGGCGAACGGCACGATCATCTGTACGGCGGTGGAGCCGACTCCGATCGCCAGCGACGCGGCGAGGAACGGAATGGATGCGCTCGACAGGCCGGCGCCGAGCAGCGCCACGGTGGCGACGCCGATCATGGTGAGGATCAGCCGGCGGTTTTCGAGAAGGTCGCCGAGCGGCACCACCAGCAGCAGGCCGAGGCCGTAACCGATCTGCGTCAGCGTCACGATAAGCCCCGTCGCGTGCGCCGGAAGGCCGATCGAGGCGGCGATCGGGCCTGCCAGCGGCTGGGAATAATAAAGATTGGCGGCGATGAGCCCGCAGGCCGCGGCCATTACGAAGGTCATGGCGGCGGACAGTCCGGAAGCGGCCGCCGGCGTGGCCATCGTTGCGCTATTGGTGGTCATGAGAAGCTCCTTGGGAGGAAGGATCGGATTGAAATCAGTCGAGAAGTTTCATGGCCGTATCGACCACGGAAAAGGCACGGTCCCGGTTTGGACCGGTCTTGCCCAGCACCCTCAGGCCTTGCGTCACCGAGAGCAGGACGTGGGCGGTGGTGAGCGGGTCGATCGTCGGCGGAATGGAGCCATCCGCCTGGCCTTCGCGGATGAGCCCGTCGATCATGGCTTCGGTACGGGTCATGGAGCGCTCGACCCGTTCGGCGGCTTCGGCATCGTAGACGGCAAGCTCGATCGCCGTTCCGACGACCAGGCAGCCGCGACGCCCGCTTACGCCATGCGAGGCTTCGGCATAGAAGCGCAGCATGCGGGAAACCTTGTCGCGGCCGTTCGCGCCTTCGGCCAATTCCTGGTCGAGAAGTGCGTTGCGGACCTGCTTATAGCGATCGAAGCTCGCCAGAAAGATCGCCTTCTTGTCCTTGAACGCCTTGTAGAGACTGCCGGCGGCAAGCCCCATGGCGTCCTTCAGTTCCGAAATCGAGGCGGCGTGATAGCCTCTCTCGGAAAAGACGACGATCGCCTTGTCGAGCGCTTCTTCGATCTCGAATTCGCGGGGGCGGCCCGGCGGGCGCGTCGCGGTGTTGATATCCATGACGTCGGCTTGATTAGGAAACGATCGTTCCCCAATAAGGCCGTGTTTGCGCTTCGTCAAGAGCAAAGCCCTGTTCGTGGCATGTCGCTGCCGGCCTTTGCGGTCCGGTCCGGCGAATTAAAGGGGAACACTTGGCCCAGCGGACGGTTACCTATCTGTCACCAACCCCAAAGCTGGAGGCAGATATGAGCAAGAGTGACGTACAGGAAGCCGTAAAACGCGCCGAACGGCAGGTCGAGAACACCAGTGCCGGTGGCCACCTCGGCGGCACCTACTACGGCCAGAACCCGGACGGCAAAACGGCATCGACGAATACCAATGTCGGCAAGAACCGTCCAAACACCGGCAGCAGCTAGGACGTCACCACGATCAACAGATTTGGAAAGCCCCGCCGCGTGCGGGGCTTTTTTGTTGTAGGCTGAAAATCCGGTTGCGAAAAAAATCGGTTGGGTCTGTCGGGGAGGAGAGGAGCCGAACGTCCTCGGTTCAAGGATGGGGGTCGCGATGCTGCGAAGTCTGTCCGGATTTCGGAACCTGTGACCTAGGGGAATAGACATGAGTGGCAATTATCGTTGGGTGATCGTCGCTGCCGGCGCCTTGATGGGCTGCGTCGCCGTCGGCACGATGTTCTCGCTGGCCATCTTTATCGAGCCGATCGCCAAGGCGACCGGCTGGTCGCGTGCCGGCATTTCAAGCGCCATGACGCTCAACTTCGTCGTCATGGGCCTCGGCGGCTTCATGTGGGGCACGTTGAGCGACCGGTTTGGCGCCCGTATCGTCGTGCTGATCGGGGCCGCACTTCTCGGTCTGGCGCTGGTGCTCGCCAGCCAGACGCAAAGCCTCATCGCCTTCCAGCTGATCTATGGTTGCCTGATCGGGCTTTCCGCCAGCGCTTTCTTCGCTCCGATGATCGCCGTCACCATGTCCTGGTTCGACGAGCATCGCAGCCTGGCTGTCTCGCTGGTTTCGGCCGGCATGGGCATGGCGCCGATGACCATTTCGCCTTTCGCCCGCTGGCTGATCACCGCTTATGACGACTGGCGCCTGGCGATGCTCTTCATCGGCATCGGCGCCTGGACACTGCTCCTGCCGACTGCTTTCCTGGTCCGCAATCCGCCGGCCGTGTCGGCTGCGGGCGGCGGCGGCTCCGAACCTCAGGCCGAAGGTTCGGGCATGCCGCTGTCGCGGGTGTTCCGTTCGCCGCAGTTCCTGGTGCTCGGCTTTACCTTCTTCGCCTGCTGTGCGGCCCATTCCGGGCCGATTTTCCACATGGTGAGCTATGCGATGTTCTGCGGCGTGGCGCCGATGGCGGCGGTCAGCATCTACAGCGTCGAAGGCGCGGCTGGCCTCGGCGGCCGCATTCTGTTCGGCGTGCTTGCCGACCGGCTGGGCGTCAAACCGGTGCTGATCGGCGGGCTGATGATCCAGGCGGCGGTCATCGCAGCCTACACGATGGTGACCGATCTCGGCCAGTTCTACACCCTGGCGGTGATCTTCGGCGGCACCTATGGCGGCGTGATGCCGCTCTATGCGGTGCTGGCGCGAGAGTATTTCGGGCCGAAGATCATGGGCACCGTGTTCGGCGCGGCGACCATGCTGTCGAGCCTCGGCATGGCCTTCGGACCTCTTGCCGGCGGCTGGGCCTTCGATCATTTCGCAAACTATGACTGGCTGTTCTTCGGCTCGGCACTGGTCGGTCTCGGGGCTGTGGCGATCGCTCTCGCCTTTCCGCCGCTGCCGCGCCAGCCGGCGCAGCTCCAGGCGGCCTGAGCAACTCCCGGACTGTGAGCCGCACAGCAAAAAGCCCGGAAAATTCCGGGCTTTTTGAAGTTCAGTGATCGGCTGGGGCCTTGCGGCCCTTGGCTCGAGCCGGGGCCGGAGCAGGCTCCGCGGCTTCGCGTTCGAGACGAAGCTGCCTCAACTTCTCGGTTTTCTTTTCCCGCTGGGTCGCTTCCGCACTAATGATAGAGCGCGCGGTGTGATCTGTCGCAGCGGCTTTGTCACGCGCGGAAAGCTTGGTGGGATTGAAGAATTCGTCCTTGGTAGCGGCCATAATATCCTCCTTCCTGATGGGATGTCCGTGCGGCTGACAAGTTATCCGCGCGCCGGACGGACCACTTTCTTGGGAGCCGGCAGGAGGCCTTCGCGCTGCATCTTCTTGCGCGCCAGCTTGCGGTAGCGGCGAACGGCTTCGGCCTTTTCGCGTACCCGCTTTTCGGAGGGCTTCTCGTAGGCGCTGCGCGCCTTCATCTCGCGGAAGACGCCTTCGCGCTGCATCTTCTTCTTCAGCACCCGGAGTGCCTGCTCGACGTTGTTGTCTCTGACTAGAACCTGCAAACTAAATCCTTTCCATTGCGGGCAGATCCCGCGTTCGATCAAAGTGTTGAATCACTTGCCAATGCGAATGCTCGACGGCTTCAGCCACGGTCCGCTCGGAGCGTCGGCGCAAGCCTCGTCCTTCTTGGCGGACGATGCGGTCTCGGAAGTGTCGATATCACTTTCAACGATCCGGCGCTCGAAATTCTCGCTGCCGAAACGTACTCTATATTGGTTTTCACCGCGATCGGCTGCCGGCAAAAGGCCCACGACGCGGCATGTCCGGTCGCCAGTGGCGGTCCGGGTAAGGCCTGCCTTGAGGACGATGTTATCGCCTATGGCATAGACATTTGCGCTCATCGTGTTCTCCTTGGACCGGCCGAAAGCCGGGGCAAAACAAAAAGGCCGGGCGTTACCCCGACCTCTTCCCGTCATTCAAGCCGTCGCTGCCAGTACATCCGTGGTCAGCCGAGGCGAATGACATCCTTATGCGGCCCGGAGGTTGTCGGCGGAGCTCTTGCCGGACTTGCGGTCGCGAACGATCTCGTAGGAGATCTTCTGACCTTCCGTCAGGGAAGACATGCCGGCACGTTCAACAGCAGAAACGTGAACGAAAACGTCCGTCGCGCCGTCATCAGGCTGAATGAAGCCAAAACCCTTGGTGCTATTGAACCACTTTACGGTGCCAGTATTCATAACGATTTCCTTTCAATCGTTAGAGATTGCGGACAGTATTCCGCCCGCTTTGATCGATATTTGAGAGGAAATCTGACTGAGCACCAGGCCCGTGAACAAAGGTCGCAAGCAATTTTCGATAGCGTCAATATAAGCTTTATCCGTTGATAATCAATGCTGCCACGGAGATTTAATTTTCCGGGCGCTCAACGGCCATGACGATCTGCTCAATCAACGGCATGATTTTACGATGCAATATTGAAAATAGCAACCGCTTTGGCCGGTTTGGAAGCCGATGCTGACGCATTGGCGACCGTTTTTCAAACGCCAAGCCCGAGGCTCGCTCCGGGCTTGGCGCATGTCATTGCGATGGGACGGTCAGAGCGTGCCGGCGCGCTGCTGCGTCATCATATAGGTATCGTAGGAATATTCGGCGATCTGGGCCCAGAGATAGGCGTCTTTCTTGAATGCCTGCTGGCTGTCGTAGATCTTCTTGAAAGCCGGGCTCTTGGCCGAGAGTTCGGCATAGGTCTCCATTGCCGCCTTGAAGCAGACATCCATGATCTCACGGCTGAAGGGCTTCAGGATCGCGCCTTCGGCGACGAGCTTCTTCAATGCCGTGGCGTTGTGGGCATCGTAATTGGCGAGCATGCTCATGTTGGCCGCGGCGCAGGCGTCGGTGACGATCTGCTGGTAGCTTTTCGGCAGGCCCTTGAACTTTTCGAGATTGAAGAAGGCATGCATGGCCGGCCCGCCTTCCCACCATGCCGGGTAGTAGTAATATTTGGCGACCTTCACGAAGCCGAGCTTCTGGTCGTCATAGGGACCGACGAATTCCGTGGCGTCGATCGTGCCTTTTTCGAGCGCCGCGTAGACGTCGCCGCCGGCGATCTGCTGCGGGGTGACGCCGACCTTCTGCATCACCTGGCCTGCGAGGCCGGCAATGCGCATCTTGAGGCCCTTGAGGTCATCGATCGTGTTGATTTCCTTGCGGAACCAGCCGCCCATCTGGGTGCCGCTATTGCCGGCGGGCAGGGCATAGAGGTTGCGCGGGGCCAGGAACTCGTTGATCAGGTCGTTGCCGCCGCCTGCCGTGAACCATGCGTTGGTCATGCGGGCGTTGAGCCCGAAGGGAATGGCGGTGCCGAGCGCAAACGCCGGATCCTGGCCGATGTAATAATAGGAGCAGGTATGGGCCATCTCGACCGTGCCGTTGGCAACCGCGTCTGCCGCCTGCAGCGGCGGCACGATTTCGCCGGCCCCGAATGTCTGGATGGTGAATTTGCCGTCAGTGGCGTTCCTGACGCTGTCGGCGATCTGGTTGGCGGCGTTGAAGATGATGTCGAGGCTCTTCGGAAAAGAAGAAGTCAGTCGCCAGTTGACCCTGGGGCTTTCCTGGGCAATCGCCGGGGCGGCAAGCGCGGTTGCGGCAGCGGCGCCGACCCCGGCCGTGGCGGCCTGCTTGAAGAAATGTCTGCGATCCATGAAATCCTCCTCGAAGCGAAGTGTGCGCGGCCTGTCCGGGCTCTCGGTTCGCTCATAATCCTTTCATTTCGGGAACGGCAAGGAAATTCCGAAAGGTCGCACTGGTGCCCGGTCGATCTCAAGGCCGACCGGGCAATGGCGCTCACTAATCAGATCACCAGGGGAGAGTTTGAGCGTCGAAGAAATAGCCGGCCGTCGGGCCGTCTGGACCCAGCGTGGCAAGCCGCACCGGTGCTTCGGCCGCCTGTTCGACGGTGCGATAACCCGAATGGCCGTTCATGTCGGTCTTGGTGTAACCCGGATCGGCCGCGTTGACCTTGATACCGAAGGGCGCCGCCGCCTTGGCGAACGACACGGTAACGGCATTGAGCGCTGTCTTGGACGAATTGTAGCCCAGCGCATTGATGGCGTAGAACTGGTTTTGCGGGTCGAGCAGAGCCTGGAGCGAGCCGAGTTCACTGCTCAGCATGACGACACGCCCTGCGCCGGATGCCTTGAGCAGGGGTAGCGCCGCCTGGGTGATGCGGATCGGCCCGAACGTGTTCACCTCGTAAACCGCCTTTACGACGTCGATCGGCTCGTCGAAGGGCTGGTGCGTAAAGCTGTCGGCAATGCCGGCATTGTTGATGAGCGCGTCGAGATGGTCGGTCTGGCGGCTGAGTTCCGCGATCGCCGAGGTGACGCTTTCGTCGCTGGTGACGTCGAGCTGCAGGACATGCGCGTCGAGCCCTTGGTCGCGCAGTTTTTGCGCCGCTTCTTCGCCGCGGCCGACATCGCGGCTGCCGAGCCAGACGCGATATCCCTCGGTGGCGAGCCGTCTTGCGATCTCGAAGCCGATGCTCCTGTTGGCGCCGGTGACGAGTGCTGTCTTCTGTTTGGTCATGGGCAATGCTCCTGTGGTTGCAGGCCACAGATGGAGGCATGGATGGTCTGGGCGTGAGCCAAGAACTGCCGATTTCTTGCCTAATCCTCCCGACTGCGGCTTTTGCATCGGCGGTAGCTCTTGCGCCCGAGGCGGTCTGTTGGCATCTCAAGGGCATGACGAAGCCCATGGATGAAATCCGCAATCTGGTCTCGCGCCATGCTGTCGGCCGCCGCACCGAAACGGCGGTGCCGCGCCTTGTCATCATGAAGGGAACGAACCCGACCAGCATGCTGCCGAGCGTCTACGAGCCGATGCTTTGCCTTGTTCTGCAGGGATCGAAATGCGTGGTGATCGGCGACCAGGCGATGCATTACGACAGTGCGAGCTATTTCGTCTCCTCCGTCGAAGTGCCGGCCTCGGGGCAGATTGTCGATGCGAGCCCCGAACAGCCCTATCTTGCGCTCAGCCTGACGCTCGACATGGCCGCGATTGCCGAAATCCTGATCGACATGCCTGACGACGCCGTTGTCTGCTGCGGCGCCTGTTTCGGGGTGAGCCCCGTGACGTCGGAACTGGCCGAGGCCTTCCTGCGCTTTACCCGGCTGATCGAACGCCCGCAGGATGTCCGTGTGCTCGGTCCGCTGCTCGAGCGGGAAATCCTCTATCGGCTGCTGCAAGGCCCGCAAGGGGCGGCGATCCGCCAGCTGGTGCGGCCGGAGAGCCGGCTCGGCCATATCCGCAGGGCAATCGGCCATATCCGCACGCGCTTCGATGCGCCGCTGAGAGTCGACGAACTGGCGCGGGTTGCGGGCATGAGTGTTTCGGTCTTTCACCGCCACTTCAAGGAGGTGACCGCCATGAGCCCGATCCAGTACCAGAAGAGCATCCGCCTGCACGAGGCCCGCCGCCGGCTGTTGGCGGAAGCGGGCGATACGGCGCGGGTCGCCTTTTCAGTGGGATACGAGAGCGTCACCCAGTTCAGCCGCGAATACTCCCGACAGTTCGGCGCCTCGCCGGCTCGCGATGTCGGCCGCCTGCGCGACAGGATGGTTGGCGATGCCGAACTGGTCGAAGGCTGACAAGCGAAAAGCCCGGAGGTTCGCTCCGGGCTTTTGATATTCAACCTCAATCGATGATTACAGCGTGCCCTTGCGCTGCTGCACCATCATGAAGGTGTCGTAGCTGTATTCGGCGATCTGGTTCCACAGATAGCCTTCCTTCTTGAAGGCCTGCTGGCTATCGTAGATCTTCTTGAAGGCGGCGTTCTTGGCGTTGAGTTCGGCATAGACTTCGAGCGCAGCCTTGTAGCTGGCTTCGAGGATTTCCGGGCTGAACGGCTTCAGGACGGCGCCTTCCGAAACGAGCTGCCGCAGCGCTTTGGCGTTGCTGGTGTCGTAGCGGGAAAGCATGTTCTGGTTGGCATTGGCGCATGCATCCTTGATCATGCGCTGGTAGCTCTTCGGAAGAGCGTTGAACTTGTCCTTGTTCATGAAGGCGTGGACGGCCGGTCCACCTTCCCACCATGCCGGATAATAGTAGTACTTGGCGACCTTCACGAAACCGAGCTTCTGGTCGTCATAAGGGCCGACAAATTCGGTGGCGTCGATCGTGCCCTTTTCAAGCGCTGCGTAGACGTCGCCGCCGGCGATCTGCTGAGGCGTGACGCCGAGCTTCTGCATCACCTGGCCTGCGAGGCCGGCAATGCGCATCTTGAGGCCCTTCAGGTCCTCGATCGTATTGATTTCCTTGCGGTACCAACCGCCCATCTGGGCACCGGTATTGCCGGCCGGCAGCGCGAAGAGATTGTAGCCGCCAAGGAAGTCGTTGAGCAGCTCGTTGCCGCCGCCGACCGAGAACCACGCATTGGTCTGGCGGGCGTTGAGACCGAACGGAACGGCCGTGCCGAGCGCAAAGGTCGGGTCCTTACCGATATAGTAATAGGCGCAGGTATGCGCCATTTCGACGGTGCCGTTGGAAACGGCGTCCGCTGCCTGCAGCGGTGGCACGATTTCGCCAGCGGCAAAGGTGTGGATCGTAAAGTTGCCGTCCGAGGCTTCCTTGACGCTTTCGGCGATGTCGGTGGCGGCGGACCAGAGAATGTCGGTGTTCTTGGTGAACGACGAGGTCATCCGCCAGGTGATCTTCGGGGATTCCTGGGCAATGGCAGGCGCCGCGAGCGCGGTCGCTGCGGCGGCGCCCACGCCGGCGGTCGCGGCCTGCCGGAAGAAGTTTCTGCGGTTCATGGGATCTATGCCTTCTAAACTTTGGGAGGTGCCCGGAATTTGGCCCGTGCGGCGCAGCTCATAGTCCTTTCATTTCGGGAACAGCAAGAAAAAAATCCGGAATATTACGCTGCATCGCAGCAATCTTTCCGGATATTGCGCCCGTCGTTCCCGGTGCCTTTAGTTCGCGGGCGAGGGAAAAATCCCTTGAAGTTTTCCGATGACACGTTAGTTTAGAATTATTCTAATAAGAGGTTTTCATGCTCGCCCGCCTTCTTTCCAGTTCCAAGCGCCCATTCGCCTCCCTCGACGAGAAGGAAATCCTGGCGCTTGCCATTGCTTCGGAAGAGGAGGACGCGCGGATCTATCTCGCTTATGCGGACAATCTCAAGGACCAGTTCCCGGCCTCCGCCAAGGTGTTTGAAGACATGGCGGAGGTCGAGCAGACCCACAAGAACATGTTGATCGAGATGTTCCGCTCGCGCTTCGGCGAGCGCATCCCGCTGATCCGCCGCGAACATGTGCGTGGTTTCTACGAGCGTAAGCCGGATTGGCTGACCCGCAACCTGCCGCTCGACACTATCCGGGAACAGGCGGAAGCCATGGAGCGACAGGCTTTCCGGTTCTATACCGAAGCGGTAAAGCAGGTTTCCGACGCCTCGACGCGGCAGCTGCTCGGCGATCTGGCGATTGCCGAGCAGGGGCATGAGGATATCGCCCGGATGCTCGGCGACAAACATGTGACCGACGACGTGAAGACCGAGGAAGACGAGACCGCCCGCCGCCAGTTCATCCTCACCTATGTGCAACCGGGTCTCGCCGGGCTGATGGACGGTTCGGTCTCGACGCTGGCGCCGATCTTCGCGGCGGCCTTCGCGACCGGCGACACCTGGTCCACCTTCCTGATCGGCCTGTCGGCCTCGGTCGGTGCCGGCATTTCCATGGGCTTTACCGAAGCCGCCCACGACGACGGCAAGATTTCCGGACGCGGTTCACCGACCAAACGCGGGTTTGCCTCCGGCATCATGACGGCGCTCGGCGGCCTCGGCCACACGCTGCCTTACCTCATTCCGCATTTCTGGACCGCGACCATCGTCGCCGCGATCATCGTCTTCTTCGAACTCTGGGCGATCGCCTTTATCCAGAACCGCTACATGGAAACACCGTTCCTGAGGGCAGTCGTCCAGGTGGTGTTCGGCGGATCGCTGGTGCTCGCCGCAGGCATCCTGATCGGGAATGGGTGAGGCGCGACGGCTGCAAGCCGTCAAAACGCTCCGGTGGAGCGTTTTGAGCGCTGAACGCCCTGAGCCCAAAGCGAAGGGCCGGGATCCGGTGCAGCAAACCCCCTGAGCTCAAACGCGCGGTCGGGAATCCGCTGGCAAAGCCTCACGCCGCCACTTGGGGCGCCCTGACCCGCGGCACCTCGAGCGAAAACACCGCGCCGCCGTCGTTGCGGGTGGTGAAATGTCCGCCGAGTTGCTTGACGAAATTGGCGATCAGCTTGCTGCCCATGCCCCCGGTCCGATTGAAGGCTTCGATGCCCGGCCCGTCGTCGCGGATGACAAGGCTCAGATTGTCGCCGTCTTCGCGGAGTTCGACCGAAAGCCTGCCGCCTTGACGACCGGCAAAGGCATATTTGAACGAGTTTGAAACCACCTCGTTGATGATCATCCCGAGCGGCAAAGCCTGCTCGCGATCGACGGTCAGCGGCTGCAGCCTGAGGTCGAGCACGACGGGCGTCTCGTAGCCCGAGGCGATGTCGGTGATCAGCTTGGTAGCATAGGGCGCCACCTCGACCTGTTCGAACTGATCGTTCTGGTAGATTTGCTCATGCACGGCGATCATCGCCGCGATGCGCCTCGTCATGTCGTCGCGCGCGTCGACCGGCAAGGCCTGCAGCCGCACGAGCGCCAGAACCGCCTGGAGATTGTTCTTCACCCGGTGATGAATTTCCCGCAGCAGAAAGCGGTTGCGCTCCACCGCCTGCTCCAGTTCTTCGTTGCGGACCGCGGTGCGATAGAGAAGGCGGTTGATCCAGAAGGCGCCGAGGACCAGCAGCGCCATCAACGGCAGCATGACCAGCGTGTCCGAAAAGAGATTGCGCCAGAACTGGTCGAGGATTTCCTGTCGTGCGATGGCCGCAAGGGCGATGAGCGGCCAACCGGAGACCTTCCAGAAGGCGACGATGCGGGCATGGCCGTCGATCGGCGAGACTGGACTGTGGTAGAAGCCGGTGGGCATTTGGCGCGTCATCGGGTACCACGCGGTCGTACTGAGATCGATCGGGCGCGTTGTCGCCGGTCGTCGGGCGATCAGCCACCCGTCATCCCTGATGATCAAAATCGTGGAGTTCGGCCCGAGCCCCATCGAGGCCCAGAAACCGTCCAGGCTCTCGTTCGGGATGGTAATGCTGGCGATGCCCCGGAAAATCCCGTCTCGCTCTATCCGCCGCGCGACGGTGAAGGATGGCTTGCCGGCGCGTTCGTTGTCGAGCAGCCGGGTGAAAGTGAGGTCCTGGCCATCCCTCAGCCTGCTGAAATATGAGCGCTCGCTGTGATTGTCGGATACATTTCCAGGGGTGTCGCCGCCGGCACTGGAAAAGCGGACGACGCCGGTGTCATCCAGAAGCGAATACTGAAAACCCGCCGGCAGTTGCCCGACAGCCCGCGACAGGTCGGCCGCGAGACCGGGTGAACCATCGATCGGCCTGTCTCCCACCTCGGTTCCGATGCGTCGCAGGGCCTGGTCGCTCGCTTCGATCATCCACTCCAGGTGAGCCGCGACCACATGCGCGGACGAGAGCGCGCGAGCTTCGCCTTCCTTTAGGGCAGTTCGGTAGTTTTCGAGGATGATAAGGCCGGCGACCGCCAGCAGGGCAAGGGCAAACAAGCCGGTCAGCAGGATCGGGAGGGTGGGCCTCGTTGCACGGGGCGCGTGTGGCAAGCCTGGTTTCACATCGTCACGCACAACCCGCTCCGGTTTCAGAGATTCCCTCCTAGCAGGTTGGGTGCATCGGGGAAACGTCTTCCGACAAGGCGATACCAAAAACATTCGCCCGCAACCTGAATGATGCGGGCGAATGTCAATCTGTACTCAGGGCTGCATGTTATTTCAATGCGCCGACCAGCAGGTCGCGGCCATTTTCGATGGTGACCCAGCGTCCGGTGTTGAACGACGCCTGACGCTTCAGGAAGGTGTAGGGCGTTGCAAACCAGGGCTTTACCTCGTTATCGAGGTTGTCGAGGATGAAATCCCCGTCCGACGTGCGCAACGTCAGGACAGCATGGCCTTCGCCGTCCGGCTTGCGGACGACGGTCATCAGGAGATCGGAAAGGGCGAAGCCCTGCGCCGCGAGTTCCTTGCGCTTTTCGAGCGCAAAGTCCTCGCAATCGGCGAAATTGCTCGGATAGCTCCAGACCTCTTCGCGGCCGTAGACTTCCTTGTCGGTCTTGGCGATGTAACGCGCGTTGACTGCCCGGTTGATCTGGCGGACGGCAGCCCAGCCTTTCGCGCTGACCTTGGGGGAAGGAGCGGAGCGGCTCTTGATAGAGCATTCCGTCGCATATTTATGACAGAATTCGTAATGGCCGATCGGCTGGGAGGTAACGGCACCGGTGACCATCGCGGCCATTGGCCTTGGAGCCGGAACTGCAGCACTCACTGGTACAAGTACGCTAACTAGGATCACGGCTATACGCCGCGCCTGCAAGGCTATCATCATGGACCCGTCCCTTCAAATCCTAATGAAACGTTAAGGGCGGACGGGAGAAAGAGTCAATCAGTGAGTTTTGTTAACGGGTGATCGCTCGCATTATGGTTAAGGCTGCAACATTTTTGTATCAGCCCAAAATTTAATCATTAAATATTAGGGCCAAGACCGCAGCCCGCAATTTTTCGATGTCCTGGGGCCTGGAGAGCCGGTGATCTCCGTCGCGGATCAGCGTCAGGACGACGTCGTCGGCGGGCAGGAATTCGACGAGCTTTAATGCGTGGGCGTAAGGCACGTCCGGATCCTTCATGCCCTGCAGGATGTGCACCGGGCAACCCGTCTCTATAATGCCGGTCATGACCAGATTGCTGCGGCCGTCCTCTATGAGGGCGCGCGTATAGATATTGGGCTCCGGGCTGTATTCGGACCGTTCCTCGAGATAACCGCGCTCGGCAAGCGACTGCCGTTCGGCTTCGGTGAGATTGGGTTCGATGAGTTCCGCCGTGAAATCCGGCGCCGGCGCGATCAGCACGATGCCGTCGACCTTGGCGGCCTTCTTACGCCTCTTCAATTCCTGCACGAGGCGCAGCGCGATCCACCCACCCATCGACGAGCCGACCAGGATGACGCGTTTCGGCTTGATGTCGTCAAGGACGGCGATTGCCTCTTCCAACCAGCGCGAGATCGTGCCCTCGCGGAAGGCGCCGCCGGAAGTGCCGTGGCCCGAATAGTCGAACCGGATCGCCGCGAGCCCGAGTTCGCCGGCAAGCGCGTCGAGTTCGGCGGCCTTGGTGCCCGTCATGTCCGACCGGTAGCCGCCGAGCCAGACGAAGGCAGGCCCCGGCTTCTTCTTGCTCGCGGACCGGTGGATGATTGCGATCTCCCGCGCAAACGTTCCGGAGCCGACGGTGATCGTTTTGCGGGTGAGATTGGCTGCATCGGTCATGGTGGAATCCTGAGGTTTTGCCGCGCCTATAAAACAGATTCTTAGGCATAGGACAGCAGGTGATTTTTTCGCGCGGCTATGCTATTGACTTCGCCGTAGCGATCACGACATTGCCGTCGGCCGCAAGCCGGACGCCCTCGATGTGTCGCTGCGGTGCCGAAACAATCTAGGAGAATACGACCATCCGCAGACCATTCAAAACCGATGCCCCTGTTAAGGACGGGCCGCGCTCCAACCGGGAAATTCGCATTCCCAAGGTCCAGCTTATCGATGCCGAAGGCTTGAACCTTGGTATCGTTCCGACCGAGCAGGCTCTCAAGATGGCTGAGGACGCCGGCCTCGATCTCGTCGAGATCTCGCCGAACACCGAGCCGCCAGTGTGCAAGATCCTCGACCTGGGCAAGCTGAAATATGCGAACCAGAAGAAAGCGGCAGAAGCCCGCAAGAAGCAGAAGATCGTCGAAATCAAAGAAATCAAGATGCGTCCCAACATCGACACGCATGACTATGACGTGAAGATGAAGGCGATGAACCGCTTCTTTGAAGAGGGCGATAAGGTCAAGGTGACGCTGAAGTTCCGCGGCCGCGAAATGGCCCACCAGGAACTCGGCATGAAGCTCCTGCTTCAGGTGAAGGACGACACCACGGAAATCGCCAAGGTGGAAGCCGAGCCGAAGCTTGAAGGCCGCCAGATGATGATGGTGCTGGCGCCGAAATAAGCGCCCACCATTTGCCTTTCGCGCATTTGCCGGCATTTCGGCCGGGCTTTTGCCGCGTTTTTCTTTCCCATTGCGCTTTTGACCGACTGCGGTTATAAGCGCGCGTTCCGAACGGTCCGGCAGGGCATGCCGTGGCTGTTCTAAATGCTTGAAACCAGCATCGTCTGTGGTTTCGATACAAAACTGGAGTAGCAAAATGCCCAAGATGAAGACGAAATCGGCTGCCAAGAAGCGGTTCAAGATCACCGCCACCGGCAAAGTCGTTGCAGCCGCCGCTGGTAAGCGCCACGGCATGATCAAGCGGTCCAACAAGTTCATCCGCGATGCGCGCGGAACGATGATCCTTGCCGAACCCGATGGCAAGAAGGTTATCAAGAACTACCTGCCGAACGGTCTCTGAGACCCTCGTCACTTTTGGATCAGTTAAGGAGATCATGACATGGCACGCGTAAAACGGGGCGTCACTTCCCGCGCCAAGCACACCAAGACTTTGAAGGCAGCCAAGGGCTTCTACGGCCGCCGCAAGAATACGATCCGGGCCGCCAAGGCTGCCGTCGATCGTTCGCGTCAGTTCGCCACGCGCGACCGTCGCGTCAAGAAGCGCAATTTCCGCGCCCTGTGGATCCAGCGTATCAACGCTGCCGTCCGCGAATCAGGCCTGACCTACGGCCGCTTCATCGACGGTCTCAACAAGGCCGGTATCGAAGTCGACCGCAAGGTTCTCTCCGACATGGCAATCCATGAGCCGGAAGCATTCGGTGCTCTGGTTGCCGCTTCGAAGAAGGCTCTTGAGTACCTCAAGGACGCCGGCACCACCAACGAGTTTGAAAGCGCGGTTCGTTAACCAGCGCTTCCCAAGCTTAATTAGCTTTACTGATTTTGGGAAACCCGCGCTGGTTACGGCTGGCGCGGGTTTTTCTTTTGGCATCCCCACACGTCATTCCCCAAACAGCCGTCACGACCTCGCCATAGATCTCGCCGAGCATCAAACGGAAGAAACCATGTCCGATCTGGAAAACCTGAAAACTTCGCTCCTGGCGGAAATCGCCGGCACCAGTGACGAGGCGGCGATCGAGGCCGTGCGCGTCGGCGCTCTCGGCAAGAAGGGCTCCGTCTCAGAACTCCTGAAGACGCTGGGCTCGATGTCGGTGGAAGAACGCCAGACCCGCGGCGCGGCGATCAACGCGCTGAAGAACGAGATCACCGACGCCATCGCCGAGCGCAAGACGGTGCTGAGGGACGCGGCGATCGAGGCGCGTCTCAAGGCCGAGACGGTCGACATCTCGCTGCCGGTGCGCTCTTCGCCCGCCGAGCGCGGCCGCATTCATCCGATCAGCCAGATCGTCGACGAGATCACCGCCATCTTCGGCGACATGGGCTTCTCGATCGCCGAGGGCCCGGATGTCGAGACCGACTACTACAATTTCACCGCGCTCAACTTCCCCGAAGGCCATCCGGCCCGCGAGATGCACGACACCTTCTTCTTCCAACCCGACGAGAATGGCGAGCGCAAGGTCCTGCGCACCCATACCTCTCCAGTGCAGATCCGCACGATGGAATCGCAAAAGCCGCCAATCCGCATCATCATTCCCGGCAAGACCTATCGCCAGGACAGTGACGCGACCCACTCGCCGATGTTCCATCAGGTCGAAGGCCTGGTGGTCGATCGCAAGTCGCATGTCGGCAACATGCGCTGGATACTCGAAGAGTTCTGCAAGGCCTTCTTCGAGGTCGAAAGCGTCACCATGCGCTTCCGCCCGTCCTTCTTCCCGTTCACCGAGCCGAGCTTCGAAGTGGACATCCAGTGCGACCGCTCCGGCCCGATCGTCAAGTTCGGCGAGGGCACCGACTGGATGGAAATCCTCGGCTGCGGCATGGTGCACCCGAACGTGCTGCGCGCCGGCGGGCTCGATCCGGACGAGTTCCAGGGTTTTGCCTGGGGCATGGGCCTCGACCGCATCGCCATGCTGAAATACGGCATGCCGGACCTGCGCGACTTCTTCAACGCCGACGTCCGCTGGATGAACCACTACGGTTTCCGCCCGCTCGACATGCCGACTTTGTTCGGCGGCCTGAGCGCGTAAGGGAGAAACGACGATGAAATTCACACTCTCCTGGCTGAAGGATCATCTGGAAACGGATGCGACCCTCAATGAAATTTGCGAGCGCCTGACCGCGATCGGCCTTGAAGTCGAGGATGTCGACGACAAGGCGGCCTACAAGCCGTTCGTCATCGCCAAGGTTCTCTCGGCCGAAAAGCATCCGTCCGCCGATCGGCTCAAGGTGCTGATGGTGGATGCCGGCGACGGCAAGCCGGTGCAGGTCGTCTGCGGCGCGCCCAACGCACGCGCCGGCATGATCGGCGCCTTCGCGAAACCTGGAACTTACGTTCCGGGGATCGATGTCACGCTCGCCGTCGGCAATATCCGCGGCGTCGAAAGCCACGGCATGATGTGCTCGGAAAAAGAGCTCGACATGTCCGACAATCACGACGGCATCATCGACTTGGCCGAGGATGCGCCGGTCGGCACGCCTTTTGCCTCCTATGCCGGCCTCGACGACCCGGTCATCGAGATCAACCTGACGCCGAATCGTCCGGACTGCACCTCGATCCACGGCATCGCCCGTGATCTGGCGGCCTCCGGCCTCGGCACGCTGAAACCCCAGGCAAAGCCGGATTTCAAGACCGAAGGCCAGACCTCCGTCGGCCTGAAGATCATTCTCGACGACGAACGGCTCTGCCCCGGTTTCGGCCTGCGCCTCGTGCGCGGTGTCAAAAACGGCCCGAGCCCGCTGTGGATGCAGCAGCGGCTGAAGGCGATCGGCCTTCGCCCGATCAATGCGCTGGTCGATATCACCAACTTCATGACCTTCGACCACGGCCGGCCGATGCACGTCTTCGATGCCGCCAAGGTGAAGGGCGACCTTACGGTTCGCCGCGCGTTGGACGGCGAGACGGTGCTGGCGCTAGACACGCGCGAATACAAGCTGAACCCCAGCAACGTCGTTATATCAGATGACAACGGCGTGGAATCGATCGGCGGCATCATGGGCGGCGAACATTCCGGCTGCGACGAGAACACCGTCGACGTGCTGATCGAATCCGCGCTCTGGGATCCGATCAACATCGCCAAGTCCGGCCGTTCGCTCGGCATCATCACCGATGCCCGCTATCGGTTCGAACGCGGCGTCGATCCGGAATACATGGTTCCCGGCCTCGACCGCACCACCCATCTGGTACTGGAACTCTGCGGCGGCGTGGCCGCGGAAGCGAAAGTCGTCGGTTACAAGGGCCATCAGCCGAAGATCGTCGATTTCCCCTATGCGGAAGTGAAACGCCTGACGGGCCTTGAAGTCTCGACCGAGGAAAGCCGTCATATCCTGACGCGACTTGGTTTCGCGGTCGAAGGCTCCGGAGAGCGTGTCTCCGTCACCGTGCCGTCCTGGCGTCCGGATGTCGACGGCAAGGCCGACCTCGTCGAGGAAGTCATGCGCATTCATGGCGTCGACCAGATCAAGCCCGAACCGATCGAGAAACTCTCGAGCGTCAATGCCAAGATCCTGACAACCCTGCAGATCCGCACCCGCACCGCCAAGCGGGCGCTTGCCTCGCGCGGCATGCTGGAGGCCGTCACCTGGTCCTTCATTCCGGAAGATCAGGCAAAGCTCTTCGGCGGCGGCGCCCGCGCGCTGAAGCTCGCCAACCCGATCGCAGCCGATATGTCCGACATGCGGCCGTCGCTGCTGCCGGGCCTGCTGTCCGCGGCACAGCGCAATGCCGACAAGGGCTTTGGTGACGTGGCGATCTTCGAGGTGTCCGGCACTTACGAAAGCGACAGGCCGGAAGGCCAGCGCCGCGTGGCCGGCGGCATTCGTCGCGGCACGGCTACGATCAACGGCACCGGCCGCCTCTGGTCGAACACTGCCAAGGGCGGCGGCAAGCCGGTCGACGTCTTCGACGCCAAGGCCGATGCGCTGGCGGTGCTCGAAGCCTGCGGCCTGCCGATGGGCAACGTGCAGATCGAGAAGGGCGCGCCGGAATGGTATCACCCGGGCCGCTCCGGCACCATCAAGATGGGTCCGAAAGTCGTGCTCGGTTATTTCGGCGAATTCCACCCGAAGACGCTCGGCGCTCTTGACGTCTCGGGCGCTCTCTGCGGCTTCGAGGTCTTCCTCGACGCCATGCCCGAACCGAAGAAGAAGGCGACGCGCACCAAGCCGCCGCTCGAGCTTTCGCCCTTCCAGGTGGTCAAGCGCGACTTCGCGTTCGTGGTTTCAAGCGATGTCGAGGCCGGCGCGATCGTCAAGGCGGCATCGACCGCCGACCGCAAGCTGATCACCGGCGTCAACGTCTTCGACGTGTTCGAAGGAGCGTCGCTTGGCGAGGGCCGGAAGTCGATTGCGGTCGAAGTGCTGATCCAGCCGGTCGAGCGCACGCTGACCGACGAGGATTTCGATACGCTGACGGCCAAGATCGTCGCCAATGTCGAAAAGACCACCGGCGGTACCTTGCGCGCCTGAAACGGGTGGCCTGAATCACCTCTGAAAGATAGCCTGCCTCACGGATGATGTGGGGCAGGCTTTTTTATTGGAGGAACGATGCGCACACCGGGATCGATGAAAGGGCTTGAGGAACTCGGCCGGGTGCGGCTGTCGAAGAACTTCTTCTTCCGCGATTTCCTGTTTTCGGAGATCGCCAATTTCTACGCCATCCCGAACATTCCGGAAGACCCGGACCTGGCGATCGAGGCGGGCCGGCACCTCTGCGAGGAACTGCTGGAGCCGCTGCAGGCGACGTTCGGGCGGTTGCACCTGCGCTCCGGTTATCGCTGCGCTAAGGTCAACGAATTCGGCAACAAGAACAATCTCAATTGCTCCTCCAATGCCAACACGGCGGCCGACCATATCTGGGATCGGCGCGATGCCAAGGGCTTCACGGGCGCCACCGCCTGCGTCGTTTTCCCTTGGCTGGTCGATAACTATAACGACGACGGCGACTGGCAGAAGATGGCTTGGTGGATCCACGACCACCTGCCTTACGCGTCGATCATGGTCTTTCCGAAACTCTGGGCGATGAACATCCAGTGGCACGAAAAGCCCGCCCGCCGGATCCGCAGCTTCGCCGAGCCGCGCGGCGTGCTCACAAAGATCGGGATGCCCAACAACGAAGGCGATCATTCCGAACACTACGTGGGGTTTCCGGCGCTTAAGCGGTAAGCGATGGCGGACCGTTCACGAATGCAGGTGATAGAGCTTGTTGACGATCATCCAGCGGCCGTCGATCTTCAGAAGCGAGAGATAGTCCGAGAACCGCATGCCGGCGAACTGATCGACCACCTTAACCGTCGCGGCGTCGCCGGTGACGTCGAGCGCCTCGATCTGGATCAGCGGCTGGGTGCCGGCGGGGGCGGGGCCTTCCGAGGTCACCGCCCCGACGAAATCGTCGAGCGACAGCCATTCGACCGCGCCGTCGTAATTGCCGATGATACACGCTTTGGGGTGGAACGCCTTTCGAAGCGCCGCCTCATGCGCAAACGTCATTCCGTCCACATAGAGATGGATCACCGCCTGAACGGCCCGCTCCTCGGACATCGATCTTCTCCCATCGTTAGCGCCGGCATACTAACACGGAAAGATGGAAGCCCGAGGTTGCGTTAGCAAGTACAAATTTAACGATTGGTCCAGGCCATGGCCTGTGCCGCATAGCGGGTCCCGGAGAATTTTTCCGGCGCTAACAGATCGCCGAGCGTCTTCAGTTCGCCCGCCGAGAGTGAAATTTCCGTGGCGGCAACGTTCTGTTCCAGATGCGGGATTTTTCTGGCACCGGGGATGGGAACGATGAAATCGCCCTGCGCCAGAACCCAGGCCAGCGCCAGCTGCGCGGCGGTGACGCCTTTCTGGGTTGCCATGTCCTCCAGCATCTTCACCAGAGCGGCGTTGGCGGCCATGCTCTCGGCGCTGAAGCGCGGTAGCGTATTGCGGAAGTCGTCCGGGCCGAAATCCTCCGGCTTCTGGATCTTGCCTGTGAGGAAACCGCGCCCGAGCGGGCTGAACGGCACGAAACCGATATCGAGCTCGCGGCAGGTGTCGAGGATCTCGCCTTCCGGCTCGCGGGTCCAAAGAGAATATTCGCTCTGCAGGGCCGTGATCGGATGGACCGCGTGGGCGCGGCGGATGGCAGCGGCACCCGCTTCGGAAAGGCCGAGCGCACGCACCTTGCCTTCTTTCACCAGTTCGGCCATCGCGCCCACCGTCTCCTCGATCGGCACGTTCGGGTCGACGCGGTGCTGGTAGAAAAGGTCGATCACCTCGACCCCGAGGCGCTTCAGCGAGGCTTCCGCCACTTCGCGCACGTGTTCCGGCCGGCTGTCGAGGCCGGACATCGCCCGGGCGTCGGTAGCATTCGGGTCGATCCTGAAGCCGAACTTGGTGGCGATGACGACCTTGTCGCGGAAGGGCTTCAGGCCCTTGCCGAGCAGTTCCTCGTTCTTGAAAGGGCCGTAGACTTCGGCCGTATCGAAGAAATTGACGCCGAGATCGACGGCGCGGTGCAGCGTCCTGATCGCTTCCTGTTCGTCCTGGCCGCCGTAACCGTGGCTCATGCCCATGCAGCCGAGACCGACGGCGGACACGGTTAGTTCTTTTCCAAGCTTCCGCATTTTCATGGGAGCCTCCTTTGTGATCGCAGAAAAATTGGCGGGCGCCTTGCAGCGCCTGCCGGATTGATCAGGCGCCGGCCTCGTTGAGCAGCTTCATCTGGTCGGCGGAGAGCGTCAGGTTGCCGGCGGCGATGATCGCGTCGAGCTGACCGACGCTGGTAGCGCTGGCGATCGGCGCGGTGACGCCGCGGGCCTGGATCAACCACGCGAGCGCGATCGAGGCGGGCTCGGCGTTGGTTTCGACCGAGATCTCGTCGAGGGCTGCGAGGATGCGCAGGCCCTTGTCGTTGAGATAACCGAGCGCCCGGCCGCCGCGTGCCTTGCCTTCGGTATCGGCCTTGTCACGGTATTTGCCGGTCAGGAAGCCGGAGGCGAGGCCGTAATAGTTGATGGCGCCGATCTCTTGGCTGACGCAAAGGTCCGCAAGCGGCCCTTCGAACGTGTCGCGGTCATAGAGATTGTATTGCGGCTGCAGCACGTCGTAGCGCGGCAGGCCGGCTTTCCTGGCGGCGTCGAAGCTATCCTGCATCATCTTGGCGTCGAGGTTGGAGCAGCCGATCGCCCGGATCTTGCCCTGTTCCTTCAGCTTGGCGAAGGCGCCGAGCGTTTCCTCGTAAGGCACGGTCTCGTCCGGCCAGTGGGCGAGATAGAGGTCGATATGGTCGGTCTGCAGGCGACGCAGCGAATTTTCGACCTCTTCGAGAATCCACTTGGCCGACAGGTCCTTCTTGCCCTGGCCCATGTCGGACCCGACCTTGGTGACGATGACCGCCTTGTCGCGGGAAACGCTGCTGCTCTTCAGCCATTTGCCGATGATCGCCTCGGACTCGCCGCCCACATGGCCGGGCACCCAGCGATTGTAGCTGTCGGCCGTATCGATCGTGTTGAAGCCGGCGTCGAAGAACCGGTCGAGGATATCGAACGACGTCCTCTCGTCGGCGGTCCAGCCGAACACGTTGCCGCCGAGAACGACTGGGGAAATGGAAAGGCCGGTCCGGCCGAGTGCGCGCAGCTCCATGATATTCCTCCAAAAATTTTTAAGTGAGTGGATGAGCCTGGGAAAGGAGCCTGAGATTAGCCGATGTTCCGCCGCCGACCAGTCCCTATTTTGGGCGGACGATCAATTTTTCAAGCGTCGCATCCGGCATGCCGTTGCGTGGGTGTCGGCAGGCCAATAAGGTGCGGCAACAATGCTATAGGGAGGCTCACATGCTGCGTTTCGGAATCCTATCGACTGCCAAGATCGGCCACGAACAGGTGGTACCGGCGATCCAGGACGCTGAAAATTGCGTTGTCACCGCCTTTGCCAGCCGCGATCTTGCTAAGGCGCGGGCGCTTGCCGATCGTTTCGGGGCGCCGCATGCGTTTGGTTCCTATGACGAGATGCTGGCGTCCGACGTCATCGACGCGGTCTATATTCCGCTTCCGTCCAGCCAGCATGTCGAATGGTCGATCAAGGCCGCCGAAGCCGGCAAGCATGTGCTGTCCGAAAAGCCGATCGCGATCAAGGCGAGCGAGATCGAGGGCCTGATCAAGGTGCGGGACCGCACCGGCAAGCTGATCTGCGAAGCGTTCATGGTCACTTACGCACCGGTCTGGCTGAAGGTGCGCGAGCTCCTCAGCCAAAAGGCGATCGGCGAGCTGAAGCACGTGCAGGGCTCGTTCAGCTATTTCAACCGCGACCCGTCCAACATGCGCAACATCCCGGAACTCGGCGGCGGAGCGCTGCCCGATATCGGCGTCTATCCGACGATCACCACACGTTTCGTCACCGGCCAGGAACCGCAGCGGATACAGGCGCGGGTGGAGCGCGATCCCGGCTTCGGCACGGATATCTATTCCAGCGTCAAGGCGGATTTCGGCTCGTTCGAAATGACCTTCTACATCGCCACCCAGATGGCGGCCCGACAACTGATGGTCTTCCACGGCACCGAGGGTTACATCGAGGTCAAGTCGCCGTTCAATGCCGGCCGCTGGGGTGCGGAGGAAATCGAGCTCACCAATCAGAACCACGCGGTGTCGCAGATCTTCCGCTTCCCCGACAGCCGCCAGTACAAGCGCCAGGCGGAGGCTTTCGCGAAGGCTGCCGCGGGCGAGCCGGTCGAAATCGTGACACTCGAGAATTCGCTGAAGAACCAGAGGTTCATCGACGCCATCTATCGCGCCGGCGGACACGACGGCTGGGAAGCGGTCTAGTCCCGCCAGCGGCGGATGCGGTATAGGCCGAATCCGCCGAACAGCAGTGTGCCGGCCCAGCAAAAGCCGAGATGCACGAGCGGCTGCACATGCGGTGCGCGCGATGCCAGTGCTGCAAAAATTCCGTAGTTAAGGACAAGGCCGATCGCGAAGAGCGGCCAGAAGCCTGGCTGGCGCCTGTGATCCGAAGCCGCGGGGAGTACCCTGTGCAAGGTCAGTGCGGCGACCAGGCCGGCGCTCAAGGAGAGCAGGCGGTCGATAAGCGTGACAGCCGCGGTCTCCGTCGTCAGGACCTGCAATAGCAGCGCATCAATGAAGATCAGCAGCGCGAGGAGAATGGCAAACCGGGCGCGGCTGGTCATCGCGCGGTCAGCCGTTGATCGCCAGCAGGCCGGCAAAGATCAGCACGGTCCCAAGCGCATATCGAAACGTCAGCGGTTCGCCGAAGAAAAACTGCGCCAGCAGCGGCACGAAGCAGAACGTCAGCCCCATGAACGAATAGGCGAGCGTCAGCGGCACGGATTTCAGCACATAGATCCAGACGATGGTGCCGAAACCGTAAAGCGCCAATGCCGCGATCAGCACCGGGTTGGCGGCGAGCGCCGCGAGCCCTCGCAACGAAAAGTCGCCGGCGGTGGAGCTGGTCATCTTGAAGAGAACCTGCCCCATGGCAATCAGCAGCGGCGTTCCGAGAAGCCCGAGCCAGGTGATGGGGGAAAGCGAAACGAACATGAAGCGTCCTCAGTCCGGCCGGTCTTCGCTGTAGAAGATGTCCCGGCCAATATCTTCGCAGACATGGACCTCCGGCACCGGATGGGCGGCGCGCAGGAAAGCGTGGGTGTAGGCGAAGAAGTTGAAATGCGGGTTGAACGTGTAGCGGGATTCCCGTTCGCGCGGCACGACGATGATCAGTCGCTTTTTGGCGATCCGTCGTAGCTCGGCAATCGCCTTTTGATATTCCAGCACATGCTCGATCACATGGGTACAGACCACGGTGTCGAATTCGCCGTCGGCAAACGGCAGGTCCTCGATCTTGGCGGCGACATATTCGACGCCTTCGATGGCGGCCGCGTCCTCCACGACGAAATCCACACCGACGACGCGCGTGAGTTCGGGATGGGCGGCGCGGATATGGGTGAGCAGGGCGCCGGTACCACAGCCGACGTCGCAGACGCTGGTGCCGGTGATCGTGGAATTGATGCGCCGGATGCAGGCCGCCGAATTGTCCGTGCCCTCATGGACGCGCGGATGGTTGCGGTAGAGTTCCGCATATTCTTCCGCGCTCAGGAAGGGTGCCCGTTCGCGAAAACTGGCGAGATGGCTGATATGGTCGCCCCAGACACGCTTGGCGAGCCAGAGGAAAAGCGGCGAGTCCCTGAGGATCGGCGGCAGCAGGTCCTCGATGACGAAGCGGATGCGGTTGGTGGTTTCCCTGTTCATGCCGCTTTGGTCCTGCGCCGCTCGGGCTTGGCGGGCTGGGCCGTGATTGACGCAGGATCGGCGGCGTGGGCACTGGCCGGCAGGCTCATATAATGGATGCGCAATTGCTCGGCCCGGGCGCGCGAAACCGAGTCGAGGATCAGCCCGGCGGTGAAGATCAGCAGCGAAACCAGCATCAGCACCAGCGAGAAGACCCAGGTGGGCATGCGCTCGACAAGGCCGGTCTGGAAATAAGCGATGAGCACCGGCGCCATGAAGACCAGGCTCGCTGCCATGAAGGCGCCGCTGATCAGGCCGAAAAACGCGAAGGGCCGCGTCTCCTTCATCAGCATGGCGAACATCCAGAGGATTTTGGCGCCGTCCTTGAAGGTCGAGAGCTTGGAATGCGACCCTTTCGGGCGCCTTCCGTAGTCAAGTTCGATCTCGCAGACCGGCAGCTTGAGCAGCGAGGCATGCACCGACATTTCGGTCTCGATCTCGAAGCCGCCTGAGACCGCCGGAAAGCTTTTCACGAACCGGCGCGAGAAGGCGCGATAGCCGGAGAAAATATCGGTGAAGTCGGAAGCAAACATCGTCCGGTAGAGGAAGTTGAACAGCCGGTTGCCGGCGGCGTGGCCCTGCCGCCCGGCATCAGCGTGCACCCCGCGGCGGGAGCCGACCACCATGTCGGCGCGCTCGGTCAAAAGCGTGCGGACCAGTTCTTCCGCATCCTGCGGCGCATAGGTGCCGTCTCCGTCCGCCATGATGTAGATGTCCGCATCGATGTCGGCGAACATGCGGCGCACCACGTGGCCCTTGCCCTGCCGTCGCTCGCGCATCACCAGGGCACCGGCAAGCATGGCCTGGAGCGCTGTGCCGTCCGTGGAATTGTTGTCGTAGACAAAGATCCGGGCGCCCGGAAGCGCCTCGCGGAAGCCGCGCACCACGCCGGCGATGGTCATGGCTTCGTTATAACAGGGCAGCAGGATTGCGATGTCGAAGTGGCCGGTCAGGGCGTCGGTCATGTTGTTCACTCGATACACTGAAAACCGAACGCGGGAGTCTCCCGTGCCGCAGGCTTTACTATTTCTTGGGAAGGTTAAGGCTAGGTTTCCTCTTCCCTCGAAACAGGCGAAAAGTCCGCACCAAGATGACGGAAGACATGGCAGACAGATCCTTATCGAGGACGGCCGGCCAGCCCGCTGTGCCGCTATTGTCGCGGCTCCTGCCTGCGGTGGCTCTTTATGCGGTCATCACCGCCGCGATAGCCCTCGCGTTTTTCCTCTCGGACGCCAAGGATTACGTCGGGGCCGACAATGACGACGTCATGCGGCTCGTCGAGGTCAGGGATTTTCTCGGCGGCCAGAACTGGTTCGATCTGACCCAGTACCGGCTCGGCCTCGAGGGCGGCACGCTGATGCACTGGTCGCGATTGATCGATCTGCCGATGGCGCTGCTGATCCGGCTGTTTTCGCTCTTCCTCACCCCAGACAAGGCCGAAGCCGTCGTTGTTACGATCTGGCCTCTTCTTCTGGTGCCGCTTATGCTTCTGCCGCTCGGCCTGGCTGTCCGCCGGCTGGAGGGCGTCGCGGCCATGCATATCGCACTGGGCCTCGGTGCGCTCTTCGCCCTCGGCTGCGTCCGCTTCAAGCCTGGTTCCATCGACCATCACAATGTCCAGCTCATGCTCGTCATGTGGATCGCCGCCATGCTGGTCGATCCGCAGAGGCGGGCGTCGAGCTATATCATCGCTGCCATCGCCTGTGCGCTGGCATTGGCGATCGGCGTCGAAACGACGCCTTTTGTTGCCGTCGTCTGTGTCTGCGTTGCGCTTCAGTGGATTTGGCACGGCCAGGCATTTTCCCGGCCGGCCCGTTTTTTCGGCCTGTCGCTTGCGCTGTCCGTCTCGGCGGCCTTCTTCCTGACGATCCCGCCGCGTGCTTATGCAGTCGTCACCTGCGACAACTTCTCGCTTGGCTTCTATGCCCTTTCCGCTCTCGGAGGAGCGGCGTTGTTTCTCCTCGCGAGCCTGCCGAGACAACCCGATCGTATCGTCCGCGTCGCCCTGGCCGGCGGCACCGGCGGTCTCCTTCTTCTGACCACCCGCATCATCGCGCCGCAATGCCTTGCCGATCCGTTGAGCACGCTCGACCCGCTATTGGTCGAGCTTTGGTTGAACGGCGTGACGGAGGCGCGTTCGTTTCTGGCCGAGGCCCGGACCGAGCCGGAAATGGTGGGCGGATTCTACGCGGTCGGACTTTTTGCGATCGTGGTCTGCCTTGTCCGCAGCCTGAGGCGGGAAAAGACGGAACTCCATCTCGTGCTTCTGGCGCTGATCGGGGCGTCATGGGGGATCGCGCTGCTGCAGGTGCGCGGCGCTTTCTTTTCCAACATGCTGGCCATCCTGCCGTTGTCGCTGCTGATCACCGATCTGCGGCGCACCTCCGCGGCCGATCCTGGAAACCCCGGTGCCGCCTTTGCCTATATCAGCGTGGTGCTGATGTCCGTTCCGGTCGTCTGGGCCCTGGGCGGCGTCCTTGCCGTGCACGGCTGGAAACAGGCGGCCGACATGCGGGCGCTTTCGAGTGCCGGCCTATCCGATGGCGAAGTCGGCGAATGCGGCGATGAGGCGGATATGGCTGTGTTGAACACATTGCCTGCGGGCGTCATAGCCGCGCCCTCGAACAGCGGGGCGGATATCCTGCGCTGGACCCCTCACAGGGTCCTGACGGCACCCTACCATCGCAACCAGAAAGGCATGCTGACCGAACTCTATATAGGTCTCGCCCAGCCGGGAGAGGCAAGGGCCTTCATGAGAGGGGCCGGTGTGACGACGCTGGCCTTCTGCAAGACCGACCCGCAGACGGACGCCCTGATCAGGCGCAAACCGGACGGGCTCTATGCCAATCTCGCCCGCGGCCAAGTGCCCGATTATCTGCAGCCCTTCGGAGAACAGAGCAAAAGCGGCTTCCGTCTCTACAGGGTGCTGCCGGACAAGAATTGATTGCGTCGACGAAATGCGCTCACGCCGCGCGGCGGATATTCAGGGCAAAAAGGCCGGTAAGGAACCCGATCAGGCCGGCATTGTAGCCAAGGATGGCAATCAGCAGATTGAAATAGGACGCCGGGCCGGGTGATATGGCGGTCGCAAGCGCAAATGTCGCGGTGATCATGACAGCGACAAAAGCAATCGAGAACGCGGACCGCATCGTGCCGACGCAGATGCCAATCGATGCAGCGGTCAGAAAAAGCACCCGGATATCTCCTCATCGGCCTCAAGGGAACGAACGTATTAGCAATCCGCTAATAAATGCTTTCGCTCCAATGTGTGGCGGGGTCAATGCACCGTCGACGATTTCGATACGATCTGATTCGTTGCGGCCAAGCCATGTTCAGTGGCTCTGGTCTTTGCCTCAAGCGCCGCGATCCACAAGATATGGCGTCAAGGAGCTTGGCAGTTCTCCTCGCCAGACAAGCCGGACGTGGTAACCGGAGAGCGGAGAGGTGAGCGCGACGACCTCGCCCTCGAATTCGGCCGTTTCTCCGGTCGGCTTGCGGATGACGCCGTCACCCGAGACGACATCGAACGCGACGCCGATCTCGCCAAGCACGGACATTGCCTGTGGCCTGTCCTCGAAGCGGAGCAGCAGGGGTTCACACCGCATTGCCGCCCGCCGCTTTTCTCAAACGAGGCCGGCGATCGCCACCGCCGTCGTGCCGGTCGCAAACACGCGGATCACCCGCAACGGAAGCAGGCCGCCAGCCGGTACATTCGAAAGTGTTAGCGTCTCGCCGGACAGCATGCGGACGGACAGATGGCCGCCGGTCCCTACATAGAGCGCGCGCGTTGTCTCCGGCAGGTCTGTGCTGTCGCTGGGCGTGATCGCAAATCCGGAGGCGGCGGGGCCGGAGAGCGAGGCTTGGGTATTGGCGAAACGGTCTGGCATGGACGAAATCTCCTTGAATATCGTTCGCCTTCATTGTCGCTCTCCTCTCTCCAGCGGGGAAAATGCGAGGCTTAAAAAAGCGCTGTAACGGAGGTTTTCTGTTTCTCACAGAAAAGGAAATGTGGCGTGCCCGGCAAAAGAAAAGGTGCAGCGTCAAATGCTTGGCTGCAAAGGAACGAACGGCCAGGCTCCAATGCGGTTGTCGGGCGGGCCTTTCGAAGCGGCCGTTTGCCGGCCGCATCATCCCCGTTTCTGCCGTCCGAGAATGGTGAAATCGCCGCGCTCTTCCTTTAGAAGAAAAGGATGACCAGTTTGCTCGACAACGATTCGCCCACGAACCTCACCGAGTTTTCGGTGTCGGAACTGTCCGGCTCGATCAAGCGCACGGTAGAGAACGCGTTCGACCACGTGCGTGTGCGCGGCGAGATTTCCGGCTATCGCGGCCAGCATTCGTCTGGCCACGCCTATTTTTCGCTGAAGGACGATCGCGCCCGGATCGACGCCGTGATCTGGAAAGGTACCTTCCCGCGGATCAAGTTCCGTCCCGAAGAAGGGATGGAAGTGATTGCCACCGGCAAGATCACCACGTTCCCCGGTTCTTCGAAATACCAGATCGTCATCGAGAACCTGGAGCCGGCGGGTGCCGGCGCGCTGATGGCGCTGCTCGAAGAACGTCGGCGCAGGCTTGGTGCCGAGGGTCTGTTTGACCAAAGCCGGAAGCGGCCTCTGCCCTTCCTGCCGCGGGTCATCGGCGTCGTGACCTCGCCGACCGGCGCGGTCATCCGTGATATCCTGCACCGCATCGCCGACCGTTTTCCGGTGCATGTCATCGTTTGGCCGGTCAAGGTGCAGGGCGAAGGGTCTGGCGACGAGGTGGCGGCCGCGATCCGCGGTTTCAACGCGATCGTGCCTGGCGGGCCGATCAGGCGGCCGGACGTGCTGATCGTCGCGCGCGGCGGCGGCAGTCTCGAAGACCTCTGGAGTTTCAACGACGAGGCGGTCGTGCGCGCCGCGGCGGACAGCCAAATCCCGCTGATATCGGCTGTCGGCCACGAGACCGATTGGACGCTGATCGACCACGCCGCCGACGTCCGTGCGCCGACGCCGACAGGTGCCGCCGAAATGGCGGTGCCGGTCAAGGCGGACATGGAAGCGCAGCTCGCCAATCTGACGGCCCGCCTGCGGGGTGCCGCCAGCCGGCAGATGGACCTGCGCCGCCAGTCGGTGCGGGCGCTGGTCCGCGCGCTGCCATCCATCGACCAGTTGCTGGCTTTGCCGCGTCGTCGTTTCGACGAGGCGGCGGCTGGTCTCGGCCGCGGGCTGGAGCGCACGACGGTGGTCAAGCGCCGCAGTTTCGAGCGGGCATCGTCGGGGCTGCGTCTTGAACTTTTGACCAACCGCCTTGCCCAGCAGCGGCAATTGCTGGCCGACCGGCTGACGCGCAGCGACCGTTGCCTGGAGCGGCAATTGCTGAAGGAGAACAACCGCGTCGCCAAGGCCGGCGCTTCGCTTTCGGCGCTTCCCGCAAGGCTGCTGGGTCATCTGCAGCGCGAGCGCCAGCACCTCACGTCGATGGCCCGTCATGCGGATACGGCGATCTCGCACACGCTAATACGCAGCCGTGCGGCAATCACGGCACAGGATCGCGTTCTGCAATCGCTCTCCTACAAGAACGTGTTGAAGCGCGGCTTTGCCGTCGTGCGGGGTGAGGACGACCGGCCGCTGACGCGGGCCGCCGGCATCGGCGAGGGGCAGGGTATCTCGGTGGAATTCGCCGATGGGCGGATTACGGCGGTGACGGGCGAGGGTGGCGATCCTGCGGTAGCGTCCGCCGTGCCGCCTCAGCCCAAAAAGCGGCCGTCGAAATCGGAGCCGGGCGGAGACGCGCCGAAACAGGGTACGCTCTTCTGATGCATGTCCTCCTGGTGCTTGCCCATCCGCTGCCGGAAAGTTTTGCGCATTCGGTTGCCCGTCTGGCGCGCGAGACCCTGGAGGCGAACGGCCACACGGTCGATCTGCTCGATCTTTATGCGGAGAGCTTCGATCCGCGGCTGACGGAACGCGAACGGCGCGGTTATTTCGATGTGCCCTACGACACGTCTGAGGTGGCGGACCTGGTGGCGCGGCTGCAGAAGGCCGAGGCGCTGATATTGGTCTTTCCGCAATGGTGGTTCAACCTGCCGGCGGTGCTGAAGGGTTTCTTCGACCGGGTCTTTGCACCAGGCGTCGCCTTCCGCCACGACAAGGCCGGCGGAAGGATCTTCCCGCTGCTCACCAACATCCGCCATTTCTGGGTCTTCACGACCACAGGTTCGCCCTGGTGGGTGGTGAAGTTCTACATGGGCGATCCGGTGCGCCGCCAACTCAAGCGCGGCATCGCTGTCTTCTGCAACAGAAAAGCCGAGTTCCGCATGCTGGCGCTGCACGACATGGACCGCGCCACGGCAGAAAAGCGCGGGCGGCATCTGGAGCGCGTCAAGGCCGCGCTCCAATCCTTGCGATAGTCAGCGCACCCGCATGCCGGCCTTCTCGTCGAAATGCAGCGGCTTGTCGAATCTCTGAAGTGGCGCCTCCGGCACCGAACCGATCGTCACGCCGAATTGCCAGTCCGGCGGGCATATTGCGATATAGCGGGCATACCCGCCGACACCGCCGCCGAATTTCGGGTAGCCGATTGCTACCAGCGCACCCGTTTCCGGCACCTTGTCGAGGTTCGCCACGCCTTCCGCCTGCGCGAACCCGTTGTGCATCAGCCAGTATTCGCCTTCGAGGTTCGGTGTCGTATCGGTATCGAGCGGTTCGTGGCCGTGAAACAGGATCTTTCGCTCGAGGTGCAGGAATTTCAACGCATCGAGGCTGACGCCGGGAAACGGCTTCGTCGTGGAAAGCGAGGGATCCGGCCATTTCTTGTACCAGCCGGAGCGGACGAACACGACCGAGCCTTCCGGGATCTTGCCGTTCTTCTTCTCGAAATCGGCGATGTCGGAGACCTGCAGGTGATAGCCGGCATCGGTCTTCACCTTGTCCTCGATATTGATGACGACGAGCGGCCGCACGGCATAGGTGGCTGGAAGTTCGTCGATCGCCGCATATTCCGGCGCCCAATGGGCCGGCGGATCGAGCTGCGTACCGAGCTGGTCGGTGGCGAGATTGTAGGTGGATGCGGCGAAACCATGCTTCTCATAGGTGAAGGTGTCGCCCTTCTTGGCATAACCTTCCAGGTCGACACCAGCCGCGGCCTGGCCGAAGGCCGATTTGCCGAAGCCCGCCCATACGGGGATATTCGGCGTGATCGTGTGGGTGAGGTCCACATATTTGGCGCCCTTCAAGGTCTCGTTATAGACCTTCCAGAGACCGGGCTCCTGGGCGGAGACGCTGGCGACGGGCGCAATGGCGAGAAGTGCCGCGCCGAGCGGTGCAGCCAGACGCATAAGAGAAATGGGCATGCTGTTTCCCTCTTTTCGGATTGTCCTGATCAGCGTGAGCCGACACATCGAACGTGCCGGCGCGATCAGTTTCCTGCCGTAAAAGAGGGAAAGTCAACCAGTTGGCGAAATCAGGCCCATTCGCCCTTGCGCATGACCGGCACCTTTGAGCCGTCGGCGCGCAGGCCGTCGATGTCGACCTTGTCGGAGCCGATCATCCAGTCGATGTGGATCAGGCTTGAATTGCCGCCCTGGGCCTTGATCTGATCCTGGCTGAGCGATGCACCGTCGAGGAAGCATTTCGAGTAGCACTGGCCGAGTGCGATGTGGCAGGAGGCGTTTTCATCGAACAGGGTGTTGTAGAACAGGATGCCGCTTTTGGAGATCGGCGAGGAATGCGGCACCAGCGCCACTTCGCCCAGCCGGCGGGCGCCCTCGTCGGTATCGAGCACCTTGTTCAGCACTTCCTCGCCCTTCGAAGCCTTCGCCTCGACGATCCGGCCGCCTTCGAACTTTACCTGGATATTGTCGATCAAGGTGCCCTGGTGGGAGAGCGGCTTGGTGCTGGAAACATGGCCTTCGACCTTCAGCGCATGCGGCGTGGTGAAGACCTCTTCGGTCGGGATGTTCGGGTTGCAGGTAATGCCGTTCTTGGCTGTCGAGGCGCCGCCATGCCATTCGTGGCCGTCGGCAAGCCCGACCGTCAGGTCGGTGCCCGGACCGGTAAAGTGGAGTGCGGAAAAGCGCTCGCCATTGAGCCATGTCGAGCGCTTCTTGAGATTGCCGTTGTGTTCGGCCCAGGCCGCGATCGGATCGACGAGATCGACGCGCGAGGCGGCGAAGATCGCGTCCGCCAGCTTGCCGACTGCGACGTCTTCCGGAACGTCCGGGAATACCTGGCGTGCCCAGGAGGGGTTGGGATAGGAAACGATGTTCCAGTTGATGTCGAAATTGGCGATCTTTTCGAGCGCTGGCTTGTAGGCAATGGAATTGGCCTTGTTGGCGCGCGCCACTTTGGCGGGGTCCTGGCCGGAGAGCATCATCGGGTTGTCGCCGGAGATGGCAAGCCGCGCGGCGCCGTTGGCATAAGCCTTGGCCATGCCGTCGTAGAGCCAGTCGGACGCCTTGTCGAAGCTTGCATCGGAGGCGTATTCGTAGCGCGCGAGCGTCGTTTCTTCGTCGGAATAGAAGGTCGAGACGATGCCGGCGCCGGCGATATACGCGTGTTTGGTGAGGAGCCGCACGAGCGGCAGGGCGGCGAGCGGTGCCGTGATCACCAGATCCTGACCCTTCTCGAGGCGCAAGCCCACCTTGATGGCGACTTCGGCCAGCTTTTCGAGCTTTTGAGGATCGACGACTGTTTGAAAATTCGGCACGATTGTCATGTTAGACCTCACCTGATTTCTGTGATCGAAGAGACTTAAAGAGGTTTGGGGCAAAATTGAAGCTGAGGGAACCATGTTCATGAAAACCGCCTTGCTGTGCGCCGTCCTCTTCGGCGCCTCGGCTTCTCCTGGTCTCTCGGCCGACTTTGCGGCGACCATGTTCGATCATCAGGTGGCCATCGCATCCGATGACGATGAGGAGAAACTGACGATTGACGGCAGGCAAGTCCATTCCAACCGGTTCCTGCTGATCGACAATGTCGGTCTGGTCGCGGGTGTACCGTTCGTCGTGGTGGTGAGTTCGGACGGCGGCAACGCCTGCCCGGGCTCGCCTCTGGTCGTCTCGTTCCCGCAGGATGAGGAGCCGCGTGTCGATGACCCGATAGACGATTGCCGCGCCGCCGCCTCGATCACCATAGAGGACGATCATCTTCTGCTTGCGACGCAGGCGGTTGCCGGCCAGCCGAGCCTGCGCTGGACCTGGACGCCTGAAAAAGGTTTCGCCGAGGCCGGCAAGGTCGCCTTCCAGCCGAGCGCGACGATGGGGTGGGACGACATGAAAAAGGCGGAGCACCCGTCCGACCTCCTCGGCATCGGGCCGATTGCCGAGGCGGCAGATGCAATGCTCGGCGAGCATAAGCAGGAGTTCGAGAGTTCCATCACCGGGCCGGGCAGCGGCGCCTACAAGAACGGTTTTTATATCGGCGAGGCCTGCATGCCGCATATGTGCACCGAGGCCGAAGCATTGATCGCGGCGGATATTTCCGCCAGAAAGCTCTATCTCGCCTGGAAGCCCGAGGGGAAGAAGATCATACTGCGTCCAGCGGTGCGCAGATGGCCGGCCCCGGCGCTCGCCGCTCTCAAGGAGTGGTCGGCAAAGTGGCCGTGACAGTGGGACAATAGCCCTTCAGCGCAACAGCGCCGCCTTGACCGCGGCGATGTTGCTGGCATGAACCTCTTCGTAGGGTGCGAAATAGAGCACGGCGCCTGAGGCGATTTCCTCCTCGACGAAGGATTTCAAGGAGGGATCGATATCCTGATCCGCGGCGATGGCGCCTGCCATGTGGCGCAGATAGGCGCGGTTGGCGTCGATCAGATCCGGCTCATAACCACCGGCCGCAATCCGTTCCGCATCGCCGTGCGCCGGCAGGATTTTTGCGATCGGCCAGGAGGCCATCCGGGCGAGTTCGGCGATATGCGTGCCGATCTCGGCGGCTTCCGAAATATAGGTGACGGTGTCTTCCAGGGTGTCGCCTGCGAGCAGAAGCCGTTCGTCCGGCATCCAGACCACGTTGCCGTCGGCGCTGTGGATGGCGAAATGATGCAGTTCGATCCGGCGGGCGCCGACCGTCAGGTCCAACCGGCCATCGAACAGGGTGGTCGGCATGACGAGCGGTGAGATCGGCGGGTTGGCGCTTTCGATCTTCTCTCGGTTTTCGTTCAGCTTTTCGGCCGTCAGCGTCAGCGCGATGATTTCGCAATCGGAAAAGATCGCGTTTCCGGCAATATGATCCTTGTGCCAGTGACTGAGCACGACGCGGATCTTCGCGACAGCGAGCCCCTCCAGATGGGTGCGGATCGCCTTGGCGTGGTCTAGCGAGATATGCGTGTCATAGACCAGCGCCTCGCCCTGATCGACGATCGCATAGGAAGCGACGCCGAGCGAATAGGCGCCGTCGTCCAGCCAGTTCGTGGTTTTCGCGTGCAGCCGTTTGCCAGGCACCCGTCCGTCGTAATAGGCAAAGATCCCCGGATAGGGCTCGAGAATTCGAAGGGTCGAGGTCATATCACTCATGATCGCATTCACGCCACCAGCGGCGCGGTGACCGCCTTCAGTGCATCGCGGGCCGCCTTCGGGTCCAGCCGCACCTGCAATCCGCGCTGGCCGCCATTGATGAAGACATGCGGCTCGTCGAGCGCGGTGATCTCGATCGCGGTCGGCACGAGCTTCTTCTGACCGAAGGGGCTGATGCCGCCGACATGATAGCCGGTTGCCCGTTCCGCGTCGGCGGGCTTCATCATGCTCGCAGATTTGCCACCGAATGCGGCCGCGAGCTTCTTCATCGAAACCTCGTGGTCCGACGGCACCACGACGCAGACCGCCTTGCCGTCCACCTCCGCCATCAGCGTCTTCAAGACACGGCGCGGCTCCTCGCCGATCGCCTCGGCCGCCTGCATCCCGATCCGGTCTGCAGTGGGATCGTATTCATAGGTGACGGTGGCAAAGGCGACGCCTGCTTTTTCGAGCATCTGGGTAGCACGGGTTGTCTTGGACATGGATGAATCCTGGGTTCAGATACCGGCAAAAGCCTCTTCATAAACCTCCGGCTTGAAACCGACGATCAGCTTCCCGTCCGCTTCCAGCACCGGCCGCTTGATCATCGAAGGCTGGGCAAGCATCAGGGTGATCGCCTTCTCGCGGTCGAGGTTTGCCTTGTCAGCGTCATCGATTTTCTTGAACGTGGTGCCGGCTCGGTTGAGCACGATCTCCCAGCCGGCGCGGTCCGTCCAGGTATCGAGATGAGCACGGTCGATGCCCTCGGCCTTATAGTCGTGAAAAGTGTAGGTGACGCCCTTGCGGTCGAGCCAGTCGCGCGCCTTTTTCATCGTGTCGCAGTTCTTGATGCCGTAGATCGTGATTGCCATCGAAGCCTCTTTATTCGGGCTCGACAGATACCAAGGGCACCCCTTGCCGTGCAAGCCTTTCGCCGTGGTTAACGGTTGTTATGTGACAGTTGCATGGCTCCCCTGTCCCGTTGTGCATTGCACAAAAACAGCACAGGCATCATATTTTAGCAGAACGAAAAAGGAGAGTTTCACATGTCCGTACAGAAAAAAATCCGTGGCAGCGCCATTGGCCGCGCCTTCGCAGTTATGAGCGCCGCAATCTCGGTTTCGGCTGCCGTGGAAAACCATCGCCGCCCGAACAACCGCGACCTGACCACCCTCGGCATCGACCCGAAGGCTTTCGATCGTCTCGGCTGATCCGTCATTCCCGGCCTTGCTTGGCTGGGAAGGGGCTTTGCATCTCAGCCTTAAGTATAAGGCTTTGCCGAGTACCCGCGGAAACTGTCCGTTAACCATACCATCCTATATTCTCCTAATATTCCGGGAGATGTGGATTTGGTCGGGCAGGTTGTCAGGGAAGAAGCGCCGTCGGGGCCTGTATCCGTCGACGGCGATGTGTTGAAGAGGTCCGTCGCCAAGCTGGCGAACGAGGCTTCCGCGCTCGGCCTCCATCTGGTCGATATTGCCGGTGCTATCCAGGATACGGCTGCACAATCCTCCGCACATGCGACACTGCTTGGCCGCCTGACGCAGTCCGCTCAATCGATCGCGGACGCCAACGGCCACGTTGCCCGCTCCCTTCAGGAATCCGACAAGCTGACGGCGAACGCGCGCAAGGTGCTCGGCGAGCAGGCTGAACAGCTTTCCGGCTCGATCACCGCGATCGATCACATGGTCCATGCGTCCCAGGAAATCGGCGCCGAGATCAAGCTGTTTTCCACGGCGCTCGGAGACGTCGGACGTTTGGCAGATGCGATCGGTATGATCGCCCGGCAGACGAACCTTCTGGCATTGAATGCCGCGATCGAAGCGGCGCGTGCCGGCGAAGCCGGCAAGGGTTTTGCCGTGGTCGCCGCGGAGGTACGCGCGCTGTCGCTGCAAACCTCTCAGACCACGAGTTCGATCCAGGCCACGCTCGATCAGTTGAACAGCCGCATCGACAAGCTGGTAACGGCCGGCGAAGGCGCCAGCCAGTCGGCCGAGGGCGTCAAGACGACCGCGATGAAGGTTCAGGGGTCGTTCAAGGGCGTCGAAGGCGTCATGACTCAGATCCTCGACAAGGCGTCCTCGCTCGCCGGAACGACCGAAACGGTCGACAGGCAATGCGGCGAGTTCGCCTCGTCGATTGCTTCCGCGGCAAGCGCGATCCTGAAATCCAATGATCAGTTGCAGCAGACCTCGTCCCGCGTCGGAGAGGTGGTGACGATTTCCGAGCGGATGATCCAGACGACGGCAAGCGCCGGCATCGAAACCCCCGACACTCCCCATATCCGTGCAGTCATGGCCTATGCCGCCGAGGTTTCCTCCGCCTTCGAGGCAGGCATAAAATCCGGCCGCATCGATCTTGGCGCATTGTTCGACCGGCAATATGTCGCGATCCCCGGTAGCGATCCTGTCCAGTACATGACGCGCTTTACGGAGTTCACCGATACCGTGCTGCCGCCCGTCCAGGAACGGGCGGCCGAAGGCGACGCGCAGGTCGCATTCTGCGCTGCCATAGATGAAAACGGCTACCTGCCGACCCACAATCGAAAATTCTCGCAGCGTCAGCGTCCAGGCGACGTGACCTGGAATACTGCCAACTGCCGCAACCGGCGCATCTTCAACGACCGCGTGGGCCTGGCGGCCGGCCGCAACAAGGAACCTTTTCTGCTACAGACCTACCGCCGCGACATGGGCGGCGGTGAGTTTGTGCTGATGAAGGACATTTCCGCCCCGATCACCGTCAACGGGCGCCATTGGGGCGGTCTGCGTCTCGCTATCAAGGTTTGATATAGGGAGGCGGCCTCGGTCATGCCGCGTAGGCCGCGTCCAGCGCTGCAATATCGATCTTCTTCATCGAGAACATGGCCTGCATGACGCGATAGGCGCGGGCGCTATCGCTATCCGTCAGCATTTTCGGCATCCTGGTGTAAGTGACCTGCCAGACCAGCCCGAAACGATCCGTCAGCCAACCGCAGGGCTGTTGCTGGCCACCCTCGACGAGCCTGTCGTAATAGTGGTCGATCTCGTCCTGCGTCTCACAATGGACAAGGAAGGAAACCGCGCCGTTGAACTTCGCCCAAGGTCCGCCGTTAATCGCCGCGAAATTCTGACCCTCGAGCTCGAAGCCCATCGCCATCACCGAACCCTTGAGCCCGGGACCGGCATCCCCAAAACGCGAGACATCGGTGATCCTCGAGTTCTCGAATACCGAGACATAGAAATTGACGGCTTCTTCCGCGTTGTTATCGAACCAGAGATGCGGAACGATCTTGTGCTTCTGGATGGCCATTGTTCTCTCCTCAAGCGGGCGATCGTCCAGAGGACGCCCAGGCGCCCGCCGATCCGACTCGCCTGGCGAAATTCTTTCAGATCATCATGCGGAGCTGTTCCGGCCGCGTCGGATAGGCAGGAGCATTCGGATCGAAGCTCCATCTTCCGAATTCCTCGTGCCGCGTCTCGCCGTAATGGCTGTAGACCAGCATGAACTCACCGGCGATCCAGGCATAATTCCGCTCGATGGGCATGGGTTCTATGCGCCCGCAGCCATAGATCAGCGTTACATGCGGAGTAGTGTCCGCCATCCAGTCGTTCGGAAGGTTGTGACGGGCGAGAGCGCGGCGCAGCATCTGCGCGAACTGGACGACCACCGGGTTGCCCCTGGCGCGATAGAGGGCAAGATGACGCTTGCCTCCGAACAGGGCGCTGCTGTCGAGCGTGATCGGGACAGGTCTCGCCTGGAGGCTGGCTGCGACCATTTTGGTTGCTTCAATAAGCGGCATGGGCGGCTCTTCGAACTGTTCTATGCAGAGCAGGCTCATATGGAGAAGGTCGGCTGGATAGGCGTCGCGGGTATTCTCGTTCGCGGCGTGGATCATTGCGTCGCCATGCATGATGAGACCGAGGGGATTGGACGGCTTCAGCACGAACATGAGCTTGCTCTTGCGCCGAGCAGGCGGGGCCGGTTTCGAAAGCCAGCCTTCGCCAAAGGGGAGCGAAGGCTGGCCAGCGTGCTTGCGCAAGCTCATCTTGCTACCGTCATAGTAATGCGACCTCATGCCGTTGAACGAAACCTAGCGGGACTCCCTGGATGAGTAAAGAACAAATGCGGAACAATTGCAATCATGGTTAATTCGCGAGCCGGTCCGGCACCGGCTTTAGCTGATAGGCCTGCCAGAAGAAGCTGTCGGCGGCAGCCTGATTGTAGGAGAAGTTGCGGGCTTCCTTGATCTTGCCGTCCTCGATGCGGAAGGCGAGCACCCAGACCGTATCGACATTGGCGCCGTCACGGTTCGACCAGCCCCGATGCATGTCGATCACCCAGTTTTCGTCGGCCATCAGTGCGATGAGTTCCGCGCGAAAGCCGGCCTTTCCGAGTTGCTGGAAAAACGCGGCGACTTCCGCCTTGCCGCGTTTAGTACCCGCAAGCGGGTGGTGGCCCGGAATATGCCATTCGATGTCATCGGCGAAGAAGGATGCCATCTTGGTCATGTCGCCGCTGCCGTAGGCGGCATAATAGTCGGTGATGACCTTGCGGTTCTGTTCGGGGCTGGCGGCCATGGCGGGCACTCCTGAAAAGAGGGTGGCGGTGACGAGCAGCGCTCGGAAGCTGGTTTCGAACATAGGGTCCTCCTTCAAGGCTCAGCGGATTTTCGGGGCGCGTTCGGCCGCACGTGCAACCAGCCCACGGTCGCCGGTTTCGTGCGTCGCAGTCATGGTCAGCGCGGACACTTTCCAGGCGGCGTTAACCTTGACGAGTTCGTAGCGGTAGTGGCCCGTCAGCACCCAGAGGTCGGTCCCGATACGATGGGTGGCCTGGAAATCGGCCTCGGCGGTTGCTTTCGTGCCTTCAAGGCTCGTGATCGCGTGATTGGTCACGAGGTGCTGCGTCTCGTCGAAACCCGGCAGGAAACCGGACCATTGCCGGATTACGTCGTCGGCCGCCTGGGTCGTCGGCGTGCCTCCCCAAAGGCTCGTATAGTCGAGCATGACATCCTTTGCGAAAGCACTCCGGACGCGGCCCCATTGATGCCTGTCGGCGCCGGCGGCGATGTCGGTAATTGCATCTATGATCGCCGCCCGATCTTGGGGAGCGACCCGCCGAGACGCGTTGGCGCGGGTGAAATGCGCTGCCGCGGCGTCCGCCGCGATCGTCACCGGCTCCGGCCGGTCGTAGAAATCGAACTGGCTGATACCGTCGAGCCAGAGCTCCGATTTTTCACCCGGCACGGCGAGCGTCGCGCCTCGGTTCTCAAAGGAAACTCTACGGGTCTGGATATCCTCCGCGATGGCGGTAGAGCCCATCACCGAGATGCAGAAGGTTGAAACAGCTGCGGCTTCCATGGCGTTTCTCCTGTCTCATGTCGAATGACGGGAGGTTGGCAGCTTTGCCGCCGCGGCACAGGCGCGGTTCTTGGCGTTCGTTATGTGATTATTGCTTCAATTGGCTCTGAAGGCAGCGGGCGTTGTGCCCGTGTGGCGACGGAAATGCTGGCCGAACCGCGAGACGTCTTCATAACCGACGCGCGCGGCAACGGCGGAGATCGGCAGGCGGGTCGTCTTCAGGAACAGTTTCGCCAGCTCCATCCGTTCATGAATGACATATTGAAGCGGCGATCTTCCGAGCGCCTTGGTAAATGCCCGCACGAAATGAAAACGGCTCATTGCCGCTTCGGCTGCCATGTCTTCCAGTGACAGATTGGCGGCGAGGTTGTCGTGAATGTAGTCGAGCGCGCGGTGCAGCCGCCGGTCGTCGATGCCGACAAGCCTCGGCTGTGCCAGAGCCAGGATTTGGGCGAGGTGTGCCGCGAGCGCCAATTGCATCGTTTCGCGGTAGAGCGCCGACGCATGACCGGCAATCGAGGCCGTCTGATGAGCAAGCTGCGCCAGCAACGGGTCGAAGGCGCCGACCACAGGCCGGAAGTCCGAATGATGTTCGAAGCCCACATCGGCGAGCAGGTTTTCCGGCACTTCGAGCTTCAGGAAAGACAGCGCCTCGTCGTATTCGCAGATGCCCGTCGCACCGGCCGGCAGGATCCAGCCTTCGCCGGCTTTCAGCGGCACATGTAGCCGCTTGTCCGAGTCGATGGCAATCCGGTGGCGCTCCTGATCGACGAGAAAAAGCCCGAGCGCCAGGCGCGATATCGCAAAGCGTCCGCCGCCGGGAGGCGTGTGCAGCCTCTCCGCCGTCAATTGCGCTTTTCCAGCCAATGGTTGCGATCCGCTCATAGGGAAAATTTAAGGAGCGGCCCGGGAACTTCAACCAACAGTTCTGTGAGAACTTCGCCCTTGCAGGCAAGAAACGGGTTGAATCCTTGAGCCTAAGGCACGATTTTAAGGTCAATCACAATGCGGAAGTTTCCTCATGACAACGCATCAATACCTGATTTTCCAAACCGCAGCCGGCTTCTGCGGGATCGCCTGGAATGAGATCGGTATCACTCGTTTCCAACTGCCCACCAAAAGCGCGGATTCGACCGAGAAGCTGCTGCAGCGTCGGCTGCCTGAAGCCGAGCCGGGCACGCCGCCGGCCGAGGTTCTGGAAGCCGTCGACGCCGTGAAGCGTTATTTTGCGGGCGAGGAAGTCGATTTCTCGAAGGTCAAACTCGATCTCGAAGGACAGGACGATTTCTTCAAGCAGATCTATGCCGCCGCCCGCCGGATCGGCTGGGGGCATACGACGACCTATGGCGCGATCGCCAAGGAACTCGGCGCCGGTCCTGAGGCCGCTCGCGACGTCGGCCAGGCGATGGCGAAAAACCCTGTGGCGCTGATCATCCCATGCCACCGCGTGCTTGCCGCCGGCGGCAAGATCGGCGGGTTCTCGGCTCCGGGCGGCTCGACGTCGAAGACCCGCATGCTGGAACTCGAAGGCGTGCGCCTGGCGCCGCCGGAGCCGGCACAGCAATCCCTGGGGTTCTGACGCCCTGAACGACAAGACAGCAGGCACCGTCTCCGCGACGGTGCCCGGCTCGTGTCATGTTGCTGGGCTCCCCAGCCCCTCCACCAGCGCGCTCAAGGCGGCATCCAAGGGGGCCGATCCCACCTTCTCGGGCACCAGCAGCCCATCGATCGCAAGCATAGTCAAGCCGTGGATGAGCCCCCAGCCGGCTGCCGCCTGACCTTCTATGGGCCGCTTGCGAATGCTGCCTGCGGCTTGGCCGAGCCGGAGGATTTCGCGGAGAATATCGAATACCGCCAGCGCCCGCTCATTGAGATGCATTCCCACCGCTTTTCCCTCCTCCGCGCTAAACATCAGGCGGTAGAGAGCCGGGTTCTCTGTTCCGAACGCGAGGTAGGCTCGAGCTATCGGAGTGATTTCGTCGCGCAGAGTTTCGGGCGCCTCAGGCTTCGCAGCCGACAGGGATTCGCGCAGCCGGTCGAACCCGATCATCGCGAGTTCTGCCAGCAGCGCGGCTTTGTCGGGGAAGTGCTTGTAAGGTGCCGCGTGGCTTACGCCAGCCCGGCGGGCGACTTCCCGCAGCGTGAACTGCCAGCCCTTCTCCTCGGCAAGCATATCCAACGCCGTCTCGATAATCGCACGACGGAGATCACCGTGGTGATAGGGGCGGCTGGGTGTGTCCTGCATGGCACCTCGAAGTTACTTGTGACTACATTGTTGACAGTGGCTACTTAAGTGCCTATGTCAATGGCATAAGTTTCCCCTGTCTACATTGGAGTGGGCCATGAACGCAATCGCAAATACCACCGACGCTGATCGGCTAGGCACTCTCCTGGCCGCCCAGCGTACTGCGTTCCTGCGTGACGGGGCGCCCTCTCTGGCGCAGCGACGCGCTGATCTGGTCAGGTTCAGGGCCACCTTAATTGGGCACCGCAAGGCGATCGAAGATGCCATCAATGCCGATTTCGGGCATCGCTCGAGGTATGAGACGGCGATCATGGAGGTTGGAGGGGTCGCCGAGGGCACGAAATATCTGATCCGCAACCTTCGCAAATTCATGGCGCCGACCCGCCGCCACGTTGCTCTGCACATGCGGATGGGCAAGGCCCGGATCGAATATCAGCCGCTTGGCGTCGTCGGCGTAATGTCGCCGTGGAACTATCCGGTGAACCTCGCGCTGATGCCGGTCGCGACCGCGATCGCGGCCGGAAACCGGGTGATGCTGAAACCCTCGGAGTTCACGCCCGGTACCAATACGCTACTCGCAAAAATGTTCGGCGAGATATTCTCCGAGGACCAGTTCGCGATGGTGACCGGTGATGCGACTGTCGGGGCCGCATTCACGGCCCTGCCGTTCGACCATCTCGTCTTCACCGGCAGCACCGCAGTGGGGCGGGCGGTGATGAAGGCTGCCAGCGACAACCTTGTCCCGGTCACCCTCGAACTGGGAGGCAAATCGCCGGTCATCGTCGCCAAAGGCCATTCCCTCGACCAGGCGGCGGCGTCCATTGCTTTCGGCAAGCTGCTCAACGCCGGCCAGACGTGCATCGCTCCCGATTACGCACTCGTCCACGAAGACGACGTCGAGTCGTTCGTCGAGGTGTATGACCGGAAAGTGGCGTCCTTCTATGCGGACGGGCCCACGAGTGAACACTATACTTCCATCATCAACGAGCGGCACCATGCCCGGCTCCGGGGCCTTCTGGAGGACGCCGGCGCCAAGGGAGCGAGGATCGTCGAGGTCGGCAACCGGCCTGGCGACGCATCCCGTCGCCCCAACACGCTGGCGCCAACCGTCGTGCTCGGCGTGACGGACACCATGCGCATCGCTCATGAGGAGATCTTCGGCCCGGTCCTGCCGATCTTTCCCTACCGCGACATCGGCGATGCGATTGCCTATGTGAATGCCCGGGCTCGGCCGCTCGCGCTCTACTATTTCGGTGCCGACGATCAAGACCGACGCATGGTGCTGAGCCGAACAACCTCAGGCAACGTTACTATCAACGGGACGATCATGCATATCGCCCAGGATGACTTGCCCTTCGGCGGTGTCGGGCCCAGCGGCGTGGGCGCTTACCATGGCGTCGAGGGCTTCCGTACGCTCAGCCATGCCAAGGGGATCTACGAGCAGGGCCGCTGGAACCTCTCGAACCTGCTCCACGCCCCGTTCAGGCAGCCGATCGATATCATCCTCAACATGATGCTTCGGTGACCAGCATGCCGTCATCCAATCAAGCCCCGGAGCATCAGCAGATGACCACCCACACATCACTGTCGCTACGCGGCTCATGCGAATGCGGCGCCTGCTCGTTCGAGGTGCGCACGGCGCCGAAAGCCAGATTTCGGTGCCACTGCCTGATCTGCCAGGGGTTCAACGATAAGCCCTTCGCGGATGTGGTCGCTGTTCGTGCCAGGGACGTAGTGCTGAAAAACGCCGCCAATATCTCGTTCAGGAAATACCGTCCGCCGCCGAACTTCAATCGCGGGGTCTGCCGGACTTGCGGCAAGCCCATTGTCGAGGTTGCGGGCGCCGGGCCCTTCAAGGTGATGTTCATCCCGGCCAGCAATTTCGAGCCTGAGGCCCGTCTGCCGCCAGTTAGGATGGATATATTCTATCACCGTCGCGTGCTGGACATGCCCGATAGCTTGCCCAAGTACAGTGGCTATTTCGCGAGCGAGTTAGCAGTCGGGAAAACGATCATGAGTGGCTTGTAGCGGGCCGCCGGCGACCTGCCGGGCGTCAGTCGCGCGATATGGACAGCCCCGCGAGAAGCGGGGCGTATGCGGCGAGCCTGCGGGATACGAACTCCGTGAAGAGTTGCACGCGCTTCGTCTTGCGTGTCTCCCCCTGTGTGAGAAGCCAGAGCGTTCCGTACATGTGCAGGTCGGTGCCCGGCACCCTCGCCAGCAGGGGGTCGGCATCTCCGACGAAGCACGGCAGCGTCGTGATCCCAAGCCCTTGTCGTACGGCAACGACCTGCGCCTCTGCGCCCGTGGTCCTGAATGGAACCCCTGTGGTTCGAACCTCACCTTCGCTGGCCCAATCCGGAATTCCATGAATGCTGATGACGATCCACCGGATGGGATCAGCCGCGCCCGCACGCCATGCGGCCAGTCGATCGCGGGACATGTAGACGCCGCCAAACACCTCCGGTCCCTTCAGGCCGTGAAGATTGAGTGGCAGGGTCTTGCGGTCGTAGACGACGCGGATCGCCACGTCGGCCTCTCGGTTGGTCAGATTTGCCAGATCGCCGGACGACAGGATTTCCATCTCGATATCCGGATGCAGACGCGCGAAATCGGCGAAGTCCGGCATCAGCAGGTGTGTCGCAAGCGGCGGAGCCAGCGTCACCCGCAGAAGCCCGCGTACGCTCTGGTCGCGCCCGAAGACGCGCGTCTCAAGCTGGTGCGACGACGCTTCCATCTGGTTCGCGAGTTCGAGGACCTCCTCTCCTGCAGCCGTCATGCGGTAGCCTGAAGGCAGCTTTTTGAACATCTGCGCCCCGAGGCGTTCCTCGAACTGAGCGATGCGTCGCAGCACGGTCGAGTGATTGACCCCGAGGCCTTCGGCGGCAGCCCGCACTGAGCCTCCGCGCGCCACGGCAAGAAAGTATCGAATGTCATCCCAGTCGATCATGGTGCAATCCGGCACCGCGCGGTGCGTCTTCCCAAAGTCCCTATCCGACGCTTCGTACAGCAATGCGGGCGGCTATCATAGCTATTGTCGATCAGCACGGCCCAGTTCCGAACGGCGGACATTGATCGTCGCGATCTGGCGTCAGTCTTCCGGCCGGATCGATTTTGCACCACCGATGTGCGCGCTTCCACACTCAGAAACTGATGCTGGCAAACCTATTTCGAGGGTCTCGGGGGCGTCCCCGAACGACCAAAGGATGCATGACATGAACAGACTGAATGGAAAAACCGCCATGATCACCGGCGGCGCTACCGGCATCGGCCTCGCCGCAGCGAAGCGCTTCATCGAGGAGGGCGCCTTCGTCTTCATTTTCGGCCGTCGGCAGGAAGCGCTCGACGCCGCTGTGGCCGACCTCGGGCCCAACGCCCGCGCGGTCAAGGGCTCGGTCTTCGATCTGGCCGACCTCGACCGGCTTTACGCGGCGGTGAAGGCCGAGCGCGGAATCCTCGACATCGTCTTCGCCAATGCCGGGGTGGGAAGCCAGCTTCGGCTCGGCGAGATCACCGCCGAGCACATTGACGAAACCTTCGACATCAATGTGAAGGGAACGATCTTCACGGTCCAGAAGGCGTTGCCGCTGATGGGCCCGGGCGGTTCGATCATCCTGACCGGATCGAGCGCCGGCACCACCGGCGCCCCGGCATTCACCGCCTACAGCGCCAGCAAGGCGGCAGTGCGCAATCTCGCACGGACCTGGGCGGAGGACCTGAAGGGCACCGGCATCCGCGTAAACGTGCTGTCGCCCGGGGCGACCGCGACCGAACTCGCGAAGGAAGCACTCGGCGAGGAGGGCCAGAAGGTCTTCGCCTCGATGACCCCGCTCCAGCGCATGGCCGATCCGTCGGAGATCGGAGCGGTGGCCGCCTTTCTCGCGTCGTCGGACAGCAGCTTCATGACCGCCAGCGAGGTCGCCGTCGACGGCGGCCTGGCACAACTCTGACGCCGCTACGCCCGGCCGAGCGCTCTGTTCGATCGTTCGGAGCGCCATGGGGCTCGGTAAATAACCCAGCGCCGTTGAGAGCCGGGAATTCAATGTCAACACAAGACCGGAGAAACATCATGAGCTATGCGATTGTAGGATTCGGCAAGGTAGGCCAGGCTCTCGCCCACGCCTTCGCCCGTAAAAACATCGAGGTGGCCGTCGCGAGTCGCCGTCCGCCCGAGGCGTTGGCGCCGCAGGCTCGGGCAATTGGACTTAACGTCGTCGCCAAGTCGCTGCGGGAAGCACTCGAGGCTGATACGATCATCCTGGCGGTCCCGTTCGGAGAGCATCGAGAGGTTGCGAAGGCCCTGCCGAGCTGGGAAGGCAAGACAGTCATCGACGCGACGAACACGTTTGGAGTTCCCCCTGAAGAACTGGACGGCCTCCCGTCCTCCGCCTTCGTCGCGAAGTCGTTCACCGGCGCCAGGTTCGTGAAAGGCTTCAATCACCTGATCGCAGCCACCCTGGCTACCGATCCGGTCGTCGAGGGCGGCCACCGGGTCGTCTTTCTGTCTGGTGACGACGAGAACGCGATCGCTCCCGTGGCGGATTTGGCCAAACAACTCGGGTTCGCACCCGTCAAGCTCGGAAAGCTCAACGAGGGTGGCGCGCTGGTGCATGCACGCGGCCGCATTTGGGGCCAGCTCATCTTCCAGGATTTGTTCAAGAAGGAGCAGTGATCGATCTACGTCCGTGTGATCGATATCGAGAACTGGTCGCGCGCCAACGTCTTCGGGCAGCGCGCGACCGAATATCTGAAGGCCGCAAAGTCGCGAAGGTCGGGGTGGGCCTGGCGGCCTCCCCCTTCACTCCCACTCGATCGTGCCGGGCGGCTTGCTGGTCACGTCGTAAACGACGCGGTTGATGCCGCGGACTTCGTTGATGATGCGGGTGGCCGTGCGACCGAGGAAATTCATGTCGTAGGGATAGAAGTCCGCAGTCATGCCGTCGACTGACGTGACGGCGCGCAATGCGCAGACGAAGTCGTAGGTGCGGTAGTCGCCCATGACGCCAACCGTCTGCACCGGCAGAAGCACGGCGAACGCCTGCCAGATCGTGTCATAGAGGCCGGCCTTGCGGATTTCGTCGAGGTAGATCGCGTCCGCCTTGCGAAGGATGTCGAGCTTTTCGCGGGTGACGCCGCCTGGGCAGCGGATCGCAAGGCCCGGACCCGGGAAGGGATGGCGGCCGATGAAGCTTTCCGGCAGGCCGAGTTCGCGGCCGAGTGCGCGCACTTCGTCCTTGAAGAGCTCGCGCAGCGGCTCGACCAGCTTCATGTTCATGCGTTCGGGCAGACCGCCCACATTGTGGTGGCTCTTGATCGTCACCGAAGGTCCACCCGAGAAGGAGACGCTTTCGATCACGTCCGGATAGAGCGTTCCCTGGGCCAGAAATGCCGGAGAACCCTTGCCGTCGGCGGCGATCTTGGCGGCTTCCGCCTCGAAGACTTCGATGAACAGGCGGCCGATCGTCTTGCGCTTCACTTCCGGATCGGAAACGCCGGCAAGCTGGGTCAGGAACAGGTCGGACGCATCCACATGCACGAGCGGGATATTGTAGTTGTCGCGGAACATGCCGACGACCTGCTCGGTCTCGCCCTGGCGCATCAGGCCGTGATCGACATAGATGCAGGTCAGCTGGTCGCCGACCGCTTCGTGGATCAGGACCGCTGCGACCGAGGAATCGACGCCGCCGGAGAGGCCGCAGATGACCCGTTCCTTGCCGACCTGTTCGCGGATCTTGCGGATCATCTCGGCGCGATAGGCAGACATCGTCCAGTCGGACTTCAGCCCGACGATCTTGTGCACGAAATTGGAGAGCAACTTGGCGCCGTCGGGTGTATGCACCACTTCCGGGTGGAACATGGTGGTGTAGTAGTGCCGGCTTTCGTTGGCCGCGATGGCGAAAGGCGCATTCTCCGAAGTCGCGATGACCTCGAAACCGTCCGGAAGCTGCGTGACGCGGTCGCCATGGCTCATCCAGACGGGATAGCGGCCGCCGACTTCCCAGAAACCTTCGAACAGCGGGCTCTTCGCCTTGATCTCCACGTCGGCGCGGCCGAATTCAGCTGCATGCCCGCCTTCGACGACACCGCCGAGCTGGGTTGCGAGCGTCTGTTGGCCGTAACAGATGCCGAGGATCGGAACCCCGCTGTCGAACACCGCCTGCGGTGCGCGGGGGCTGCCTTCGGTGGTGACCGATGCCGGGCCACCGGAGAAGATCACGCCCTTGGGCTGAAGTTTCTCGAATGCTGCGCCTGCATGCTGGAAGGGGTGGATTTCGCAGTAGACGCCCGCTTCACGGATGCGACGCGCGATGAGCTGCGTCACCTGGCTGCCAAAATCGATGATGAGGATGCTGTCGGGATGAGCTATCTGGGTCATGGCGAGCCTTTAAAGAAACTTCGCCTTTCTGGCAACGGGGAACGCGGCGAAAATCGCGCCTTCAGAGGACGATAGCGCCATCCTCCAATCCCTCGAACAGGCTGTCGACCGCATCCGCCAACTTTTTGTCGATCACATGCAGGTATTCGGTCCAGTCGCCGACATGCTTCAGCTCTTCCTTGCCGTCCGAAATGCCGCGTAGGCCGATCAGCGGCAGGCCGAAAAGTTGGCAACAGCGCAGCACCGCGAACGTTTCCATGTCGACCATGTCGGCGCCGACGAGATCGTAGGCGGCACCGGAGACGATATTGCCCCCGGTCGATAGCGAGGCTTCCCTGACGCCGGGAATACGCAAGGGGAGCGGCATGATCGCCGGATGGTCGAGGAAGGGCGTGCGGCCCTTCTCGAACCCGAGCGGCGAGGCGTCCATGTCGCGATAGGCAACCGACGAGGCCTGATAGATTTCGGTCTGCTCAAGATTGCGGGAACCGGCCGAGCCGAGCGAAACGACGAGATCGGGCAGGTCGTCCGTCGCCTCCAGGCGTGTCAGCGCATGGGACAGCAGGACGGCTGCCTCGACCGGGCCGACGCCGGTCATCAGCGGCTTGATGCGGGATTTCAGCGCCGGGCCGTACTCGGCATCGACCGCCATCACGAAGAGAATGGATTTACCGCTGGCAAGGCTCGGCTCGCCGAGGGGAAGGGGAGAAGTCATCCAGTTACGTCCTCTCGGCCCCGTATCACCATCATGGTGCCGGTCATGGAAGCGATGAGTTTGGCGGGGCCGTCGCCGATCGCATAGGCGCGGCCGTCGGCGACTATTATCGTCGAGCCCGGCTTGGTGATTTCGCCACGGAACAGAAAACGATCGCCGCGGCCGGGCGACATCAGATTCACCTTGAACTCGATGGTGAGGATCGAGGCTTCCGGTTCGATGACGGTATAGGCGGCATAACCGCAGGCGGCATCAAGTGCCGCGGAAATCACGCCGGCATGCAGAAAACCGTGCTGCTGGGTGAGCTTGATGTCGAAAGGCAGCTCGATCTCGACTATCGCCTGTTCGACGCGTGTGAGCTCGGCGCCAAGCATCGCCATCGCGCCCTGTCGACCAAAACTCTGGCGCACCCGTTCGCGGAAATCGCCCGTGTCTCTCCCGTCCATGTCCCGCCCCTTTCGCAGATGCGAAATTGGCATGGCGGGCGATGTTCGGCAAGCCGTACGATGGAGCGTGCTTAATTCATGAGAACGATCGACAGGTTGAGGAGTGTCGCGAACGCGACCCAGAGCCCATAGGGCACGAAAAGCCATGCAGCCCTGCGGTTTTCCCGCCAGCTGGCGGTGATGAACAGCAGGATCGAGACCAGCAGCGGCACAATGACGACGAGGCCGAGAACAGGGCTCTCCAGGCCGAAGAAGGCCGGCGACCACAGAAGGTTGAGCGCGGCCTGGACGGCAAAGAGAACGAGGCGGCGGCCGTTGTTCTGGTCATACCATGTCTCGGAAAGTGCGACGCCGATCAGGACGTAAAGGACCGTCCAGACGGGCGCAAAAATCCAGCCCGGCGGATTGAAGGACGGTTTGTTGAGCGACTGGTACCATTCGCCGGGCTGGTTGCTTGCGCCGCTCAAGGCGCCGAGTGCGACGCAGGCGACGATGAAGAGGATCATAACGACGGTTTTGCTCATCCCGCCGCAACTAGGGCGCTTCCGTAGCGGGTAAAGGTCAGCCCAGCCGGACGATGTGCTGGTCCCAGGCGACCTGGCTATGCCTCTCGTTGAACCGTCCATCATAGGACGAAACGGCAATGCCATGATCTGCGGGCGCGACGCCGGCCGCCTCGCGGACGATCTCTTCCTTCACCACCGCTCCGGTTTTCGCGTCGAGCGTGACCGCAGCGCCGCCGACCGGCGAGGTGAGGCCGACCAAGCCTTCGCGGCGGTTGACGGCGATGGCGCCGAGATAGTTGCCGAGCCGGACCGTTGTTTCCTCCGGCAGCGAGACGAAGGACAGGTCCTCGCCCTTGGCAAACCAGCCGGCGAGCGGCGGCAGCGCGTTGCGCGGGCCTTCCCATTGGCAGGCGAACCAGATCCGGCCGTTTTCCGCGATGTCGAGATGGCGGGTGGAGAGCTGTTTGAGCAAAGCGGGCAGGCGGTGCCGCTGGATGAGGGCGCCGGATGTGGCATCGAGCAGAACCAGCGACGGTTCCATGCGGTCGACATTGAGCTTGGTGCGCCCGAAATCCGGATGAGTCTCGATGCCGCCATTGGCGATGACCAGCAGCTTGCCATCGTCGGAGACGGTCATGTCATGGGTGCCGATGCCGTGGGCGTCGAACTCTGCGATGCGGCGGAATTTGTCTCGCGCGTCGTAGACGCCGATCATGCCGCGATTGCCGTCGAAATCGTTCTCGCTGGCATAAAGCCGCGTCCCGTCCGGCGAGAAATGGCCGTGGCCGTAGAAATGCCGGCCTTCCGGGGAGGTGATCATCACCGGTTCGGTCTGCCGCGACGGGTCGAACACCATCGCGAATGTGCCGGGACGGCGAGCGAAGGCGACGGTGCGGCCGGTGGCGGTGCTGTAGGCCATGCCGTGGGTGCGGGCAGGAAGGGCGACGCGGTCGATGATCTCGCCGCGCTCCGAAACGGTGGCGACGCCGAACGAGCCGTCCGGCGCACGAAACCCCGAGGCATAGACCGCATCGGTGCGTTCGAGGGCCATCAGCGAGCGCGGCGCCAGCGCGGCGGTGAAGGTGATCCCCGCCGCCTTCAGGAAACCGCGCCGGTCGATGGCCTCGCCGCGCCACATGGCCTTAGTCGCCGTCCGCAAACGAGAAGCCGGAACTGAGCCCGATCGCGCCGCCATAACCGTCGTTCAGCTTGGTGATCACGTCCTTGCCGTCCGCCAGCAGCGTATCGAGCTTCTTTCGCTCGGCGGCGCTCTCTACCGCCTTTTCGAGATCCGGCGTGATCTTCGCCGAAAGCTCGGTCATCGACTTCAGCTTCGCCTGGGTGGCGGCGACGATCGGCCGGTCCTTTTCCTTCAGCAGTTCCACCATCCCGGATTTTTCGAGCAGGGTCGAAAGGCCTTCGAGATTGCCCTTGATGGCCGGCCAGGTGTTCTCCGAGCGCCAGAACAGTGCCTGTTTCGGGAATTTCGCCTTGTCGGCGCCCTTGTAGAAGGTCTCGATCCGCTGGTCGCGCACCGCTTCGGCACCATGCACGAGAATGCCGAGCAGCGCCGTGATCGCCTCGCCGCCGGTGCGGAAATTGAGGTTGTCAGGCCCCGGCTGTTCCCACGTCTTCTGGATACCGTCGGGCGCGTCCCAGATATCGGAAAGCTCCTTGGCGACATTGGTGATATTGCCGGCGACGGCCGCGCCATAGCGGCAGCGGTAACTGTTCTTCGCCTTCAGAAGTTCGTCGGAGCCCGTGCCGGCAAGCACGTATTCCAGCGCCCCGAAACCCTGCATGGCGACGCTCTTGGTGCCGAGCGTGGCGGGATCGGTGGCGGTCTCGTCGACCTTGGAGAGGACCGATTGGACCTGCTTCAATCCGGTGCTCTTGCGGTCGGGATAAAAGAGGATGCGCTCGAAGCGGTTCTGCTCGATGACGGGTCCGACGCGCACCACCTCGATATGCGCCCAGCTGACCGCCGCGTCGCGGAAGGCGCTTTTCGCGGCATCGTAGTTCGTCCTGGAGGGCGCCTCGCAGAGCGCCTTCATCGCCGTCGTCATCTTGCCCGCGGATTCGTGGAAGGCGTCGTATCCGGGTCGGATGAACCCGTCCACCGCCGCCGTCATCACCTTGGTGACGTCAGCCATCGGCAGATCCGCCGAAGGAGCAGGTTCACCTTCCTGCGCGAAGGCGGTGGCGGGAAGCAGCGAGACGAGTCCGGCAAAAAGGATCTTGCGCATCAGAGCGACTCCAGGAATTTGAGGAGGGCGGCACGGTCTTGTCTTGAGAGCGCGGCGAAGGCATCGCGGGCCTTCTGCGCCTCGCCGCCATGCCAGAGGACAGCCTCCGTCAGGTTTCTTGCCCGGCCGTCATGCAGGAAGAACGTGTGGGCGTTGACGGTTTCCGTAAGGCCAATGCCCCAGAGCGGTTGTGTGCGCCACTCGCTGCCGGTGGCAACGCCCACCGGCTGGCCGTCGGCAAGGCCTTCACCCATGTCGTGCAGCAGGAAATCCGAATAGGGCCAGATCAGCTGGAAAGCCTGCGCTTTGTTGCCGGCATCGCGGCTGGTCACGAATTTCGGCGTGTGACAGGCGGTGCAGCCGGACTGGTAGAACAGTTCCTTGCCCTTCAGAACCGTCTTGTCGCCGATATCGCGGCGGGCCGGCACCGCAAGGTTTTCGGAATAGAAGGTAACCAGCGGCAGGACAGGATCGGGTGCTTCGACCGGCCCGAGCCGCTGCTGCACTCCGGTCGGCATGGCGAGGCACGCAGCCTCCGCCTTCGTGCAGTCGCCGTGGTCGAACGGATTGTCGGGAGTGGAGATACCGAGGTCACCGGCAAAGGCGGACGAACTCTGGTCGCGGACCGAGGCATTCTGCGCCTTGAAGCCGAAGCGGCCGAGCTTCAGTTTGCCGGTCTTGTGGTCGCGCACCATGGCCGGCTTGCCGGAAATCCCGTCGCCGTCCTTGTCGTCCGGGTCCACCAGGCCGAGAATGTCAGCATCGTGGATAGCCTGGATCAGCCCCATGCCGATCATCGGCGGCGCGATCCGCGGCGAAAGCGTCACGTCGCCTTCCATCGCACCGTAGCCGAGATCGGCGACCGAATAGGTCGGCTTGCGCAGGTTGACCACTTCGCCGTCGCCGAGCTTGACCGGGATTTCCTCGTAGGAAATCTGCATCCGGCCTTCGGAGGCGAGGCCGGACACGGCGAGGTCCTGCAACTGCTCGCCATAGATCGCATCGGGGAAATTGAGTTTTCTGTAATCGGCGACCGCTTCGCGTTCCTCGTCGGTGCGCGCCGGACGAGCGAGCCGGAAGAACATCGAGGTCGCGTCGGCGCCGCCTTCCGGAGGATGGCCGCGGCCGTCCTTCAGATGGCAGCTCTGGCAGGCACGCGCGTTGAAGAGCGGCCCCAGCCCGTCGGACGCCTGTGTCGAGGACGGCGCCGAGACCCAGAGTTTTGTGAACAGCGCATTGCCGAGCTTGAACGTCCCTTCTTCCTCGAAGGTGATGTTGGCGGAGAAATGCGAGAAGGCATCGCCATTGACGTCGGCGCGGCTGGTCGCGGCCCCGCCCGACATGGTCTCGAACTGCTCGGCCTTGGAAAAATCCGTCGTCGGGCGCGTGACGCTCTCGACGCGTTTCTGGTCCTTCGGATTGAGATCCGTGCGGATGGTCGGGAAAAGCGCGTCCCCACCGATCGCGATCAGCGGCATGAGAAAGAGAGCGCCCGAAAGAATCGGCAGCAGGAAGACGAAAGACTTGGGCGTTCTCATGGGGGCATCGGGCCGCAGGCTGAAGGTCAGCCGCGGCCCGCCTTTTCATCGCTTATTTGAAGACGGCGTCAGGATTATCGAGGCTGTCGGAACCTTCAAGCTCTACTTTGCCTAGCTTCAGCGACGCAATGACGCGCTCGACGCTCTTGCTCTGGTCGATCAGGCCATCGATCGCCTTCTGGACGACCGCATTGCCCTCGGCATTGCCTTCGCCGATCATCTGGTCGTAGGCCTCGACCTTCTTCGCCCGGTCGGCCATGGCGTTCATGGCCGCGAGCGTCGCGTCCAGCTTGCCAAGCATTTCGGTATCGAGCCCCTTGTCGTTCGCGGCAACCAGCTCGGAGAGCGACGGACCGGTCATCTTGGTGCCGTCGACGCGGGTATATTCGCCCGTATAGGCCGACTTGATGCCGATCGCGTCGTTGAGATGCGAGTTGTAGGTGTTGTCGGAGAAGCAATCATGCTCTTCTTCCGGGTCGTGCAACAGCAGGCCGAGCTTCATGCGCTCGCCGGCAAGCTCGCCGTAGGAGAGCGAACCCATGCCCGTCAGGATGGCGGTCAGGCCCTTCTTGGAATTGGCTTCGACGTTCTTGGTCGCCTTGCCCTTGGGCGCCCAGGCGGTCACCATGTCCTTGAGGTCGGAGACCAGCAGCGCGGACGCGGCCTTCAGGTATTCGCCGCGGCGGTCACAATGTCCGTTGGTGCAATTGGCCTTGTCGTAGTCCGTATAGGGACGCTTGCCGGCGCCGGGTCCGGTGCCGTTCAAATCCTGGCCCCAGAGCAGGAACTCGATGACGTGGTAACCGGTCGCGACGTTCGCCTCGATCTCGCCGGCTTCGTTCAGGCTGTGCAGCGTCTTGGCGTCGAACTTCGTAAGGTTGAGCGTCTTGCCGTTGACCTTGATCTTCGGGTTGGCAATGACGTTGGCGGTATAGAGTGCGTTCTCGTCGCTTTCCTTGCCGTAGGAGGCGTCGACATAGTCGATCAGGCCTTCATCGAGCGGCCAGGCATTCACCTTGCCTTCCCAATCGTCGACGATCGGGTTGCCGAAACGATAGACTTCCGTCTGCTGGTAGGGAACGCGGGCGGCGATCCATGCGTCCTTGGCAGCCTTCAGCGTCTCTTCGCCGGGCTTGGCGAGGAATGCGTTGATTGCCTTGTCGAGGGCCTGCGCTGTTGTCAGCGAGTCCTCGTATTTCGCATGCGCTAGCTCGGCATAATGCTTGAGGACGGCGGCGGATGTGGTGGCGGCCTGCGCCTCTGTCACGACGAACGCCGCGGAGGCGGCGAAAAGCGCCAGGGCGGCGCCGAGAACGGTCTTGCGGATCATGTCCCTCTCCTTCACGGCCCGGATCTCTCCCCGGCCGTCAAAGGGTTCATCGCGCAATTGGAAACTGGTGTCAAACTATCTAGTTTAGAATAATTTGAAAGTAGAACTCGACTTTGGCTTTGATCCTGTCGCACTCAAACTTTGCGTTGCATGCGGCAGAAAAAGAATCCGTCCGTATCGGTACTTGCGGGCGTCAAGGTTACGGTCAGTGCATCTTTCGAGCGAGGCCGCGGCGCGTCCTTTCCGAAAATGCGATCCCAATGCTCCGCTGCGGGCGCGATGGAAAACTCCGGGTTTTCGGCGCAGAAGCGCGAGACCTGGGCATCGTTCTCCTCCGGGAGGATGGAGCAGGTGACATAGAGAAGTGCACCGCCCGGCTTCACGAAGACGGCGGCTTCGGAAAGCGCCTCCTGCTGCTGGGTAATGCGCTCGTCGAGATTCTTCGGGGTCAGTCGCCACTTGGTGTCCGGGCGGCGGCGCCAGGTGCCGGTGCCGGTGCAGGGCGCATCGACCAGGACCGCATCGAGCTTGCCTTTCAGGGCGTTGAGTTGGGGCGCGTCGTCATGCACCTGCACATTGCGGGTGCCCGCGCGCCGCAGCCGCTCGATGATCGGCGCCAGCCGCTTGCGGTCGGCGTCATAGGCGTGGATCTGGCCCTTGTTGTGCATGGCGGCGGCCATGGCTAGCGTCTTGCCGCCGCCGCCGGCGCAGTAATCGAGAACCTGGTCGTGTTCGCCCGGCTGCACGAGCTCGGCGACGATCTGCGAGCCTTCGTCCTGAACTTCGAACCAGCCTTTCTGGAACGAAAGCTCGGCGGTGACGTTGGGCAGACGCGACGCTCCTTCGCCGGCGGCAATCCGGATGCCGTTGCGGGCAATGCGCGAAGCCTTGGCGTTCGAGCGTTCCAACGCCCTGACGACCTTCTCGCGAGACGCCTTCAGCGTGTTGGCGCGCAGATCGAGGGTCGGGCGATCGGCCAGTGCCTTGGCCTCAACAAGCCAGTCCTCGCCGAAATTGGCTTCGAAGGACGGCTGGATCCAGTCGGGTATGTCTCCCTGCACATGCAGGGGCGCATCCTCGAGACGGCGGGAGGCGAGCGACGAGAGGTTCGCCTCGGTCAGAGCCGGTGGCGCGAAGCGGTCGTCGGTAAACTCGGCCTGGAGTGCCTCGGGTGTGAAGCCCCATTGCCGGATGAGGACCGCGTAGGCGAGGGCCGCCGGGCTTTCGTCGTCCATGAGCCAGGCATGCGACAGACGCATGCGCAATGCGTCGTAGACGATGTTGCCTATTGCAGCACGATCGCCGGAACCGGCGAAACGATGGGCGAGGCCCCAGTCCTTGAGAGCGTCGGCTACAGGACGCCTGCGCGTCTCGATATCGGCCAGAACCTCAATGGCTCCGGCAATTCGTCCGCCCAATCGCATGTCGCTCTCCGTGTCGGTTGCACCCGTGTGGCACGGGTCGTAACCGTGATCGCGCGATAGGGCAATAGGCCGGTCTAAACCGTCTCTCTGGCCAGCCTCAGCCTTCGATCGCTTTCAGGCCCTTGCCCGGGACCTTCTGATCGCCGGCGTCGACAATCTGGTAACAGACCTGGGCGGTGCCGGAGCTGATCATGCCGATGTTCTTGGCTGCGGCCTTGGAAACGTCGATCACCCGGCCGCGGATGAATGGCCCACGGTCGTTGATGCGAACGACGACGCTTTTGCCGTTGCGCTTGTTGGTCACGACGACCTTGGTGCCGAATGGCAGCGTCCGGTGTGCCGCCGTCATCAGAGAGGGGTTCATTCGCTCCCCGGATGCGGTCTTGGATCCGAGGGCATACCAGGATGCGTGACCGCATCCAGGCGCAGCATTGGCTTGCGCGGCGCCGAGAGTTGCAAAAGCAGCAATGGAGGCCGCGGCGAAAGTCGAGCGTCGAATTGTTGTCAAGTCGGTCGTCCCCGTTCGTTTTGTCCCTGCACGTTGCGTGCAAAATGGCTAAGCGGGGCGAAAAGTGGCGAAAAAGTGGGGTTATCGATCACGGAACATTACGGTCTGTAACATTTGTGATTAGATTGCCGCCGATATTTTTAAGAAGCCAGCTAAGCTTCTGCGGAAGAAAACCTTTAAAAACAGTCAGAAAGAGGAATATGGTTCCGGTAAGACTCGGAGAGAGTCTGTGATCACGGAAATCGCAGAAAAAAATTTGTTGCTTTGCGAGATTTCCTGCCTCATTTGGGCAAATTTTGTGATCTCAAGCCTCAGGTATTAAGAAATTATAACCGGAAAGGCGCCAGAAGATGGAAATTTCAACCGTTTCAAAATGGGAATTTTATCCTCGCCAGCGGCCCGAGGCCCACATTTCGGCGAGCGACATGCGGTAATTGGGGAACTGGAACTGGAACCCCGCAGCGCGAATCTTGGCATTCGAAACCCGTTTGTTGGCGCCGTAGAACGAACGCGCCATCGGCGTCATGTCGGCAGTCTCGAAGTCCAGTTCCGGCGGTGGCTCGACACCCATCAGCCGTGCCGCTTCGACGATGACATCCTGGGGCGGGCCGGGCTCGTCGTCGGTGACATTATATATTCCGCCGACATTGCCCTTCGCGAGGAAGAGCGCCGCGCCGCCGATGTCTTCGACGCGGATGCGGTTGAAGACCTGATCTTTCTTTATGATGCGCCGCGCTGTGCCCCGTGCGAGATTGACGAACGCGTTACGGCCGGGTCCATAAATGCCGGCGAGGCGCAGGCTCGCCACTGGCCGACCGGCGGCCCGCCCTTCGGCGGCCCAGGCATCTTCCGTATCGACCCGTTCGATCGACCGGCCGTGGATCGGGCTGCCGGGGGTCTCCTCGGTGACCCAGCCGCCGCCATGATCGCCATAAACGCCGACGGTCGAGAGATAACCCACCCATTCGAGTTTCGGGCAAAGCGCGCGCAGCCGTCCGGAGACGAGCTTGAGCAGCGGATCGCCCTCGGTGCCGGGCGGGATCGATTGCACCAGATGTGTCGTCTCCCGAAGCTCTGTCAGCAGTTCTTCGCTGAACGGGCTGCCGTCGAACACGAAGGCCTTGATGTCACGGGTCGCGAGCTCCAGTGCCTTGTGGGCCGTTCTGACCGTGCCGGAGACCCGATGGCCTTCGGATTTGAACGCCTCGGCGATTGCCTGGCCCGAATAACCGCATCCGAAGATCATCACATTCATCAGGCCGCTCCCGCCAGTCGCCATTCTTCCCGCACTTCCGGATCGTCTTCGGTGCCGCGTGCCCCCGCAAGCTCCGCGAAGTCCATATCCGTCATCAGGCGCTTCAGGGCCCATATAGCCATGCCGCGCACCGTGGGCGAGGGGTCGCCGGCAAGTTCGAGACATTGTGCGATAAGGCTGGCATCGTCGGAATTGCCGGCGGCAATCAGTACGTTGCGGATAAACCGGTCGCGGCCGATGCGCTTGACCGGCGAACCGCTGAAGAAGGTCCGGAAGGCCGCATCGTCCATGGTCAGCAGAAACGTGATCGACGGCTCCTTCAGGTCTTCGCGCGCCTGCAGCTTCATCTCCGAGGCGCTTGCCGCGAATTTGTTCCAGGGACAGGCCGCAAGACAATCGTCGCAGCCGTAGATGCGGTTGCCGATCAGCGGTCGGAATTCCGGATCGATCGGACCTTTGTGTTCGATCGTCAGATAGGAGATGCAGCGGCGGGCGTCGAGCCGGTAGGGAGAAGGAAAGGCCGCCGTTGGGCAGGCGTCGAGGCAGGCCCGGCAGGAGCCGCAATGGTCTGTCTCGGGCGCGTCCATAATAAGGTCTGCCGTGGTGAACAGGCTGCCGAGGAACAGCCAGGAACCATGGGTGCGGCTGACGAGATTGGTATGCTTGCCCTGCCAGCCGAGCCCGGCCGCCTCCGCCAGCGGCTTTTCCATCACCGGTGCGGTATCGACGAAGACCTTCACGTCCTCGCCGGCGCGCGCCGCAAAGCGCGTCGCGATCTCTTTCAGACGGCCCTTGATGACGTCGTGATAATCGCGGTTGCGCGCATAGACCGAGATCGCCGCCTTGTCGGGCTTTTCGAGAACGCCGCGCGGGTCTTCGTCCGGCCCGTAGTTCAGCCCGAACATCACGATCGAACGCACCTGATCCCACAACACCTTCGGATCGGCGCGGCGCAGCCTCGTCTCCGCCATCCAGTCCATGCTGCCGTGGTGGCCTTCGGCGAGGAAAATCTCCAGCCGCTCGGGTGCCCGCGGAATACTGTCCGGGCCGGTAACATGGCAGAGATCGAAGCCCTGCGCCTTTGCCTCCTCGCGGATGAAGGCGGTCAGCTTCTCCCGCCGCCGGAGCGCCTTTTCTTCCTCCCGCGAGGTCGCGTCAGAAATCAAGGTCCGCATAATGGGATACCGGGGTGAGGCCGCGGATGCGTTCGGCAAGCATCGGCCGGAAGGAGGGTCGCGATTTCAGCCGCTGATACCAGTCCTTGGCGACCGGCGTCTCCGACCAATCAATCTCGCCAAGGTAGTCGAGGATCGAAATCGAAGCGGCGGCGGCGAGATCGGCATAGCTCAGGCGGTCGCCCGCAAGCCATGGCCGTGATCCGGCAAGCCAGGAGAGATATTTCATATGCTGGCGGATGTTGGCGCGGGATGTGCGCAGCACCTTCGAGTCCGGCGCGCCACCACCCTGGGCGGTCGTCATCTGCAGCTTGTAGACCCGCTCCCGGGTCAGCGGCCGGGTGACATCCTGCTCCATCTTCTGCAGGAACCATTCCGTCAGGCGCCGGATTTCGGCGCGCTGCCACGGGTCTTCGGCAAGCAGCCGGCGGTCGCGCTTCAGCACGCCATGGGTTTCGTCGAGGAATTCCAGGAGCACGGAAGGGCCACAAAGCACTCTCATGCTGTCGTCGACATAGACCGGGAGTGTGCCCGCAGGATTGAGCGTCAGGAATTCCCGCCGCTTTTCCCACGGCTGCTCCTCGAGCAAGTCCGCCTGAAAGCCGTATTCGGCGAGAATCAGCCGGACGAACCGGGAGGCCGAAGACATGGAATGATGATAGAGCGTGGGCATGGATACTTGAACTTCACGAACTTCGTATAGGAGGGGCAGGGGCGCCTCGCGCGCCCGCCTGACATATGGCAGCTATATGGATTTGGTAGTCCCAAGACAAGCAACGGCTCATAAACTGCTTAAAACTGCCCTTATCTGCTCAATAAAGGATTAAGAATGGCGGATCAGTCCATCATCAGTGCGCTCGTCCTCGGTTTGATCGAGGGGCTCACTGAATTTCTTCCCGTTTCCTCGACCGCCCACGTTCTTTTGGCTGGTCATTTCCTCGGTTTCCAATCCCCCGGCAACACTTTCGCGGTCCTGATCCAGCTTGGTGCTATCCTCGCCATCCTGCTCGTTTATGCCCGCAAGCTGCTGCAGATCGCAGCCGATCTGCCGACCAGCCCCAAGGCGCGCAGGTTCGTGGCAACGGTGCTGATCGCGTTCCTGCCCGCGGCGGTGATCGGCGCTTTGGCCCACGATTTCATCAAGGCCGTGCTGTTCGAAACGCCGATGCTGATCTGTGTCATGCTGATCCTTGGCGGCTTCGTGCTGCTTGTGGTCGACAGGATCAAGTTCCAGCCGAAATACCACGACGTGATGGATTATCCGCTGTCGCTCGCCTTCAAGATTGGCCTTTGCCAATGCGTGGCGATGATCCCCGGGACCTCGCGTTCCGGCGCGACGATCGTCGGTGCGCTTCTGCTCGGCGCGGACAAGCGCTCGGCGGCGGAATTTTCGTTCTTCCTCGCCATGCCGACCATGCTCGGCGCCTTCGTGCTCGATCTTTATAAAAACCGCAATGCGTTGAGTTTCGACGACGGCGCCGTGATCGCTGTCGGTTTCGTCGCCGCCTTCGTCACCGCCATCGTGGTGGTGCGATCGCTGCTCGATTTCGTATCGAGCCGGGGCTATGCGCCGTTCGCCTACTGGCGAATCGTCATCGGCGCCGCGGGCCTGATCGCCCTGCTGCTGGGAGCGTAAAAAGAAGGCGGCTCAAAAGGCCGCCGACTTCCCGATCATGTCAGTGCTGGATGGATGCCGTGCTGCACGGGTCGACGCCGTATGCGGGCGTGCATTCGCTCTTGCCGGCTGCGCCCGTCGTCGGGGCCATGAAGGAGCCCGCGAGGATGATCAGCGCTGCGCATGCAAAAAAGAGGGCGATGGGCTTGCCCATGGAGGAATGCCTTTCGATGGAAGATTTTATCGTCACGGTTGCGCCGCTTGTTTGGTGAGGGAGGATCTATGGGTTGGATTAGAAGAATTCAATAAAGGATTTTGCTGAACCGGCCGTTAACGCGACTGCATTGGCCACTGCGACCTTTGTGCCACAATCCTTGCCCGAAACATGAGCGACAACAAAGGGGTGCCCGAATTTTCAGCGGGCACTGCCGGCATGCCGGAGCGAAATCAATTGCGTAATATGGTTAACGAATGTCAGGCGGCGCGGCCGGAACCGGTGTACTGCCCCTGCGGGCGGTACTGCACAAGGTAGGATGGCAGGATCGAAGAGGCGAGCGTCGGGCGGATGCCTATCCCCTGCAGCGTGCGGCCTTCCGTGACGGCGGCATCGGAAACCACGTTGTCGATCTTCAGCAGCTTCACCTGGTCGCTGGTGATCGGCGGCTGGACGAAGGGGATCAGAGACGCGATGCTGCCGATCAGCGATGCGATGCCGAAGGGCAGCGAGACGAGCGCGTTGCTGCGATTGGTGACGCGCAACATCGTCTCGAGACACTGGCGGAAGGTCATGACTTCGCCCCCGCCCAGCTCATAGATTTTTCCGGTTGCGATCGTGCCGTCGACGGAGCGTGCGACGGTTTCGGCGACGTCCTCCACATAGACCGGCTGAAACTTCGTCTTGCCGCCGCCGATCAGCGGCAGGGCGGGGAAGGTGCGGGCCATGGAGGCGAACTTGTTGAAGAAGCTGTCTTCCGGCCCGAACATGATCGACGGCCGCAGGATCACGGCATCCGGCAGCGTCGAAAGGATCGTCGCCTCGGCGCGGCCCTTGCTGCGGGCATAGGACGATTCCGAGTTGGCATCGGCGCCGATCGCGGAAACATGGGTAAGCTTGGCGCCGGCCGCACGTGCCGCATCGACAACCGCGCGAGCACCAAAATCCTGGACCGCATCGAACGTGTTGCGGCCGCTCTCGAACATGATGCCGACGCAGTTGACCACATGCGAAGCGCCTTCGGCGGCCTTCAGGACCGACTGGCGGTAGCGAAGGTTCGCCTGGACCAGCGAGATCTGGCCGACATAGCCGGCCGGCAGCAGGAAGCCTGCGAGATCCGGGCGGCGGACGGCAACCCGGACGCGATAACCGCGCTTGGCCAGCGTACGAACCACATGCCTGCCGACGAAGCCCGATCCTCCGAAAACGGTGACGAGCGGCGGAAGGTTGTTGATGGTCATGGCGTGCTCCGGGAGCCTGTGGGACGAGATGAGTGCTGTTTAACCGAATCGCGGCACGGGTGGAAGTGTCTCCACTGCCGCACCGCCCGCGACAACCGGTTCTTAAAGGCCGTCGAGGACGACGATTTCGCCATCCGCCACTTCCTGGCGGATCTTGATGGCGATCGCATATTCGGGAGAATTGTAGCAGTCGATGGCGGCCTGCATCGACGGGAATTCGATGATGACGTTGCGGGCGCGGGACTTGCCCTCCATCGCTGCCATCGCGCCGCCGCGGGCGAGGAAATTGGCGCCGTATTTCTCGAAGGCGGGCGTGGCGGCCGCGATATAATCCTTGTAGCGTTCCGGATCGCGGACATCGACGCGGGCAACCCAATATCCCTTGGCCATGGTATTTCCTCCAGCGTGTTTTCGGTTGCGATGACTTCAGGCAAATTCCGGGACGAGTCAATACGACAGGCTTTGCACCCTTTCCTGCGGTCCGCCGGAACTCATCCCGGATCACAGCCGGAGAAATCGTCTCCGGCAACGAATGGTCGTCAGAGCGCGCCCTGCATCTCGGCGAGGATGGCTTGTGCCGCAGCCTTCGGATCCGCCGCCTTGACGATCGGCCGGGCGACGACGAGATGGCTCGATCCGGCCCGCAATGCGTCCGAAGGCGTCATGACCCGCTTCTGGTCGCCCGCTTCCGAACCTGCAGGGCGGATGCCGGGCGTGACGATCGCCATTTCGGGGCCGACGATCTTGCGCACCGCGGCCGACTCTTCTGCCGAGCAGACGATGCCGCCCATGCCGGCGGCCAGCGCCTGCTCGGAGCGTCGCAGAACAAGCGTATGCGGATCGTATTCGTAACCGGCGTCGACGAGATCCGTCTCGTCCATCGAGGTCAGGACGGTTACCGCGAGCAGACAGAGATGAGAACCTTTTGCTGCCTCGACCGCGGCGCGCATCGCCTTCGGATAGGCGTGCAGGGTGAGCATGGTCATGCCCATCTTGACGATGTTCTCGACGCCCTTCGCGACCGTGTTGTCGATGTCGAGCAGCTTCATGTCGAGGAAGACGTTTTTGCCATCCTTTGCGAGATCGCGTGCAAGTTCGAGACCGCCGGCGAATACGAGCTGATAGCCGATCTTATAGAAGGAAACGGTGTCACCGAGCGTGGCGACCATCTTTTCGGCGTCGCCGATGGTCGGAATATCGAGGCCTACGATGAGGCGATCACGAGCGTTCATGCCTGGAACCCTTCCCATTTTTCGATGGGCGTCCAGTCGCATGAGACAGTCCGATCCGCAAGGGTGAAGCAGAAGAGATTTCCGCCGCCACCCGGCTGGTCCCGGTCACGGGCGATCGGCGAGCCGGTGAGGTGGCATTTCAACAGCGTTCCAACGCCGCCATGGCCGACGAAGGCGATCGGCACATGTGGATCGTGATCGGCGAGAATTCTGGTGACCGCCGAAACGATGCGTCTCTGGGCGTCCACGGCGCGCTCCCAGCCTTTGAAGCTCTCTTCCGGGTGGGCGAAGAACCAGTTGGCCGCATCCTCGAACTGCGGCGGCGGCAGAAAGCCCGTCGCCGACCGGTCGTTCTCGTGGGTATCTTCCGCGATCTCGATCGAAATGCCCGAGGCGAGGCTAAGGATTTCCGCAGTCTCGATCGCCTTCACCTCGTCGCTGGAGACGATCCGGCCCAATTTCCTCGCCCAATCGGATTTGGCGGCCTCGCGGGCGCGGGCGGCGCCGAGATCCGAAAGCCCCCAACGGGGCACCGGAATGTCGGGATCGATACGGACCTGAGGATGAGTGATGTAGAGACCGAACGTCATGTCAGCCGCGGCTATAGGTCCAGAGCTGCGCCGGCGGGATGTTCCTGACGACGAAATCGTAGTGCTTGATCCGGTAACGGTCGGGCTGGGCGATGATCGGCGAGACGGGACCGTAGGTGATCTGCATCACCGGCCGGCCGGCCGGAATGCGGTTGAGCAGGTCTTCGAGCAGCGCGATGCGGCGCTCCATCGGGAAGCTCAAAAGCGGGATTGCCGAAATAACGCTGTCGAAGGTCTTGTCCTTCAAGGCGCCGAGCGTGCGCTTGAGGTCGAAGGCATCGCCGTTGATAAAGTTGACACTCGGATAGGTGCGGACGAGATGTTGGAAGAAATCGGTCGAATATTCGATGGAGACCAGGTTTTCCGGCGAGACGCCGTGCTTCAGGATCGCCTTGGTGATGATACCGGTGCCGGGTCCGAGTTCGAGGACGGGCAGGCCCGAGGCCGTGTCGATGACGCTTGCCATGCGTTTGGCGGTGACGGAGGAGGTGGGGCAGATCGCGCCGACCCGTTTCGGGCCATCGATCCAACCCTTGAAGAACCGGATCTCGTCATCGAACTTGCGGCCGAGCCGCTCCTTCAAGCGCAGTTCCATTTTTATCCTCTCCCTTTTTCGCCCCATGTGGAACCTCAATGCCGCAAAAGCAAGGAAAAATGTCGCACCTGGGAAAACCGTATGAAAAAGGCGGCCGGGGTTTCCGGCCGCCTTCATGATTTAAACGCGCATCGGCATCAACACATAGAGCGCGTCGTCGCCCGCCGTGTCGCGCACCAATGTCGGGGAACCGGCATCCGCCAGCATGAAGATCGCGTCGTCGCCCGAAAGCTGGGCGGTAATGTCGAGCAGGTATTTGGCGTTGAAGCCGATTTCCATCGGGTCGTTGTCGTAACCGACCGCAACCTCTTCCGTGGCGCTGCCGGAATCAGGATTGTTGACGGTCAGCATCAGCTGGCCGTCGGTCAGCGACAGTTTTACGGCGCGGCCGCGCTCGGAGGAAATGGTCGAGACGCGGTCGACGGCCCTGGTAAAGCTCTGGCAATCGACGCGCATTTCCTTGTCGTTGCCTGTCGGGATGACCCGCTGGTAATCCGGGAAAGTGCCGTCGATCAGCTTCGAGGTCATCACGACCGAGCCGATCGTGACGCGGATCTTGGCATCCGAAACCTCGACTGTGACAGCCGCTTCCGGATCGTCGACCAGTTTCTGCAGCTCGCCGACCGTCTTGCGGGGAATGATGATGCCCGGCATGCCTTCCGAGCCCGACGGTGCCTGCACATCGGCGCGCGCCAGACGGTGACCGTCGGTCGCTACCGCGCGAAGCTTCAGGTCCCCGTCGGCTTCGATCGTGTGGAAGAAGATGCCGTTCAGGTAGTAGCGGGTCTCCTCGGTGGAGATCGCGAACTGGGTGCGATCGATCAGCATTTTCAGATCGGTCGCCTTCAGCTTGAACGTATGCGTGAAGCTGCCGGCGGTAAGGTCCGGGAAGTCCGATTCCGGCAGGCACTGCAGAGAGAACTTCGAGCGGCCGGATTGCACTGTCATCGAGCCGCCGTCCGGGTTGGTGGCGAGCAGCACCTCGGAACCGTCCGGCAGCTTGCGGACGATTTCGTAAAGCAGGTGCGCCGGAACCGTCGTGGCGCCGGCAGTCTCGACCATGGCCGGAAGGGCTTCGGTGATTTCGAGATCGAGGTCGGTCGCTTTCAGGTCGAGACCGGCGCCGGACGCGCGCATCAGCACGTTGGAGAGGATCGGGATGGTGTTCCGTCGCTCCACCACGCGATGCACGTGGTTCAGCGACTTCAGAAGGTTTGACCGCTCAAGAGTAATACGCATGGACGCAATCGCTTTCGACCGTGGCGATCCGGCAGGGCCGGACCCTGATATTCTGCCGGCTTTGGGTCAGCCGGATGATGTGGACCGGCAAAATGGCAGACAACCCGTTCGAAAAGCAAGAGGTGAACAAGGCGTTAGCAAGTCATTTCACATCTGTCTCACGCACTGCACACAGAAAATATGCGTTCTCAACGGCTTGCCCGTTACTTGCCGAAGCCGGCCGGCTTGCCCATAAAGGCTCATGACCATTCATCTGCGCGTGACGCCCCTTGACCGATGAACCGAAGAGCAGCCAGCGCGGCTATCGCGTCGCCAATACTTTCGTGCCCGCGCGGCCGCTGGAGCCGGCGCTTTATCTGGTCGCAACCCCGATCGGCAATCTCGGCGACATCACGCTGAGGGCGCTCGAAACGCTCTCCGGTGCCGATGTGCTGGCGTGCGAGGATACCCGGGTAACTCGGGTGCTGCTCGACCGCTACGGCATCGTCAATCGGCCTTACGCCTATCACGAGCATAATTCCGACGAGGTCGGGCCGAAGCTCATCGCGGCGCTGCAGGAGGGAAAATCGGTGGCGCTGGTCTCCGATGCCGGCACGCCGCTCGTCTCCGATCCCGGTTACCGCCTCGGTCAGATGGCGATCGAGGCCGGTCATAAGGTCGTGCCGATCCCCGGCGCCTCGGCGCCGCTCGCAGCCCTCGTCGGTTCCGGCATGCCGTCCGATGCGTTCCTGTTCGCCGGTTTCCTGCCGGTCAGGGACAAGGGCCGGCGGGACCGGCTGGCCGAGCTTTCGAAAGTGCCGGCGACTTTGATCTTCTTTGAATCGCCGCATCGCATCGGCGCAACGCTTGGCGCTGCCGCCGAAGTACTCGGGGCGGGGCGACGCGCGGCGGTCTGCCGCGAATTGACGAAGACGTTCGAGGAGTTTCGCCGCGGCACGTTGGAGGAGCTTGCCGCCTATTACAATGACGACCGCGTCGTGAAGGGCGAGATCGTGCTGCTCCTGGCGCCGCCCGAGGCAGAGGAGCCTCCCGGCGAGATCGAGGTGGACGTGCTGCTGCGCCAGCTTTCGGCCTCCATGCCAGCCGCCAAGGCTGCAGCCGAAGCTGCCCGCGTGACCGGACTTCCGCGCAAGGATCTCTATCAGCGGCTTCTGAACCTGAAAGGCGAGGCGGGTGGCGGAGATTGACCGAGACCTGAAGCGCCGCAAAGTCGAGCGGCAGAAGGCTCAGCGGCAAAAGGCTCAGCGATGGGGCCATGCCTCGGAATATCTCGCTGCGCTTTATCTCCTGCTCAAGGGCTATCGAGTCCTTGCGATCCGTTACCGTACCAAGCTCGGGGAGATCGATCTGATCGTCCGCAAAGGCGACCTGGTGGCTTTTGTCGAGGTCAAGGCGCGGATCGGGGAACAGGAGGCGATCGACGCCGTCGGTTACGTCACTCAGAGCCGAATTCGAGCCGCAAGCGATGTCTGGCTTTCAAAACGACAGGACGCCGCCAGATTGTCTCGGCGTTACGACGTGATCGCGGTGCTTCCCGGCCGTCTGCCGCGGCATTTTGCGAATGCGTTCTGACGCTGATGTGAAATTATTGCATAGGTGTGCAATGTAACATTCCTGACATAAAACTGTTAAGGGCCTGTCACAGCCTGGTCCTATTGCGGTCCTCATCCCAACAGAGGTGGAGAGGACCTAAAAATGTTCAAAAAACTTTCGATGGCCGCGATCGCGGTCGCACTGTCTGCGACCTCGTCGCTTGCTGCGACCGAAGTCACCTGGTGGCATGCCATGGGCGGCGAGCTTGGCAAGAAGCTCGAAGAGATCGCCCAGAAGTTCAACGAGAGCCAGAGCGACTACAAGGTCGTTCCGGTCTACAAGGGAAGCTATCCGGAAACGTTGACCGCCGCGATCGCCGCGTTCCGTGCCGGCCAGCAGCCGGCCATCGTCCAGGTCTTCGAAGTTGGCACCGGCACGATGATGGCCGCCAAGGGCGCCGTCTACCCGGTCTACAAGCTGATGGCCGATGAAGGCGAACCCTTCGACACCAAGACATTCCTGTCTCCGGTCACCGGCTACTATTCCGATACCAAGGGCAACATCCTGTCGCTGCCTTTCAACTCCTCCACGCCGATCATGTACTACAACAAGGACGTCTTCAAAAAGGCTGGCCTTGATCCCGAGGTTGCCCCGAAGACCTGGAAGGAAGTCGAGGAATTCTCGAGGAAGATCGTTTCCTCCGGCGCTGCCAAGTGTGGCCTCACCTCGGCCTGGATCACCTGGGTCCAGACCGAAAACCTTTCGGCGCTGCATGACAAGCCTTTCGGCACCCTGCAGAACGGTTTCGGCGGTGTGAAGTCTGAATTCAGCTTCAACGGTCCTCTGCAGACCAAGCACTGGGCAAACCTGAAGAAGTGGCAGGATGAAGGCCTGTTCAAGTATGGCGGTCCGGTCGGCGGCGACCAGGCGGCGACCATGTTCTATTCTCAGGAATGCGCCATTACGATGAACTCCTCCGCAGGGCGCGCAGGCGTCATCAACAACGCCAAGACCTTCACACCGGGCTTCGCCCCGTTGCCTTACTACGACGACGAGATCAAGGAGCCGAAGAACTCCATCATCGGCGGCGCCACCCTCTGGGTGCTGAACGGCAAGGAAAAGGCGACCTACAAGGGCGTAGCCAAGTTCTTCAGCTATCTCTCCAAGCCGGAAGTCCAGGCCGATTGGCACCAGTTCACCGGTTACCTGCCGATCACCAACGCTGCGTACGATCTCGGCCAGAAGCAGGGCTACTACGCAAAGAACCCGGGTTCCGACATCGCCATCAAGCAGATCACCCGCGGTACTCCCTCGGAAAATTCGAAGGGCGTGCGGTTCGGCAACTTCACCCAGGTCCGCACCATTGTCGACGAAGAGTTCCAGGCACTCCTCGCCAACAAGAAGGACGCCAAGCAGGCGCTCGACAGCGCGGTGCAGCGCGGCAATGCGCTTCTGCGTGAATTCGAAGCTGCCAACTCGAACTGATTGTTCCGATTGCTGCAGGGAGGACCGGCTGTCGCCGGCCCTCCCTTGCTTGCTTGTTACGTTGTGGTGAGGGACCGGTGGATACCAAAAGAACAACCTTCAACAACCGCCTGCTGCCCTATCTGCTGCTCGCGCCCCAGCTCGTTATCACGCTCGTCTTCTTCATCTGGCCTGCCGCGCAGGCAGTGAAATCCTCCTTCGAGCGGGAAGATCCTTTTGGCTTCTCGACCGTTTTCGTAGGGTTGACCCACTATCGGCAGTTGTTTGCGGATCCGAACTATCTGGATGCGCTCTGGCGCACCGCCGTATTCGCGGTATCCGTCACCGTTCTTTCGATGATGCTCGGCCTCGCATTCGCGGCGGCGGTCGATCGCCTGGCGCGGTCCGCAAAAATCTATACCACCCTGCTTGTCTGGCCTTATGCCGTCGCACCTGTGGTGGCGGGCGTCCTGTGGTGGTTTCTCTTCAATACTTCTACCGGCCTGCTGCCCTTCTTCCTGGAGCGCCTGGGCATTCGCTGGGACCATGATCTCAATGGCACGCATGCCATGATCCTGATCATCATCGCGGCAGCCTGGAAGCAGATCTCCTACAACTTCCTTTTCTTCCTGGCCGGGTTGCAGTCGGTGCCGCAGTCGCTGATCGAGGCAGCCGCCATCGACGGTTCGGGCCCGGTGAGGCGTTTCTTCACCATCTCTCTGCCGCTTCTGTCTCCGACGACGTTTTTCCTGTTCATCATCAACGTGAATTACACGATGTTCGATACCTTCCCGATCGTGGATGCCACGACGGGCGGCGGGCCTGCCCAGGCAACGACCACGCTCGTCTACAAGGTCTACCAGGACGGTTACGTTGGTCTCAACATCGGTTCGTCCTCGGCGCAGTCGGTATTGCTGATGTTGATCGTGATGCTGCTAACCTTCGTTCAGTTCCGCTTCGTCGAACGCCGCGTCCAGTATTGAGGAACGATCATGGTTGAAAATCGCCCCTTCCTGACCTTCCTCACCCACGCTTTCCTGATCCTGGGATTTCTGATGGTCGCGCTACCGGTCTATCTCGCGATCGTGGCATCGACCCATGACGTCTCGACGCTGATGAGTGGGCCTGTCCCGCTTCTGCCGGGATCGCATCTCATCGAGAACTACTCGACCATTCTGACGAGTGCCGCTGCGGCTCACGGCCTGCCCAATTATTCGCACATGGCGCTGAACTCTCTGATCATGGCACTGGCGATCACGATCGGAAAAATCTCGATCTCGATCCTTTCCGCCTTCGCCATCGTCTACTTCCGGTTTCCGTTCCGGTTGCTGGCCTTCTGGATCATCTTCGTGACCCTGATGCTGCCGGTCGAGGTGCGCATCATGCCGACATACAAGATCGTCGCCGACCTCGGCATGCTGAATTCGTGGGCCGGTCTGACCGTCCCACTGATCGCATCGGCCACGGCGACCTTCCTGTTCCGCCAGTTCTTCATGACGGTCCCCGACGAGCTTCTGGAAGCGGCCCGGGTGGACGGAGCAGGCCCCATGAAGTTCTTCCGGGACATCCTGCTGCCGCTCTCGCGCACCAATATCGGCGCGCTATGCGTCATCCTCTTCATCTATGGCTGGGTTCAGTATCTCTGGCCGCTCCTGGTGACCACCGACCCCGGCTATTACACGCTGATGATGGGGATGAAGCGCATGGTCACCGTGCAGGACGGTGTCATCGAGTGGCAGCTGGTCATGGCAGGTTCCGTTCTCGCCATGCTTCCCCCCATCCTCGTCGTGGTTTTCATGCAGCGGTTGTTCATCCGCGGGCTCACTGAAACGGAGAAATAACATGGCTGGAATTCACATCTCAGAAGTTTCGAAAATTTATACCGGCGGCGTGAAGGCGGTAAGCTCGGTGTCCATCGACATCGTCGACGGCGAGTTCATCGTCCTCGTCGGTCCGTCAGGCTGCGGCAAATCCACGCTGCTGCGCATGGTTGCGGGGCTGGAAGCCATTTCTTCAGGGGAAGTGAAGATCGCCGGCCGGGTCGTCAACCAGATCGAGCCGGCCGAGCGCGATATCGCCATGGTGTTCCAGAACTACGCGCTCTATCCGCATATGACGGTCTACAACAACCTCGCCTACGGTCTGAAGAACCGCGGCACGCCGAAGGCCGAGATCGACGCCCGTGTCGCCGAAGCCGCCCGCATGCTGGAGATCACCCAGTATCTGGAGCGTAAGCCCCGCCAGCTGTCCGGCGGCCAGCGCCAGCGTGTCGCCATGGGCCGCGCCATCGTCCGCAAGCCGGCAGCCTTCCTGTTCGACGAGCCGCTCTCCAACCTCGATGCGAAGCTGCGTGTTTCCATGCGCGGCGAGATCAAGCGCCTGCAGCGCCGGCTTGGTACCACGTCGATCTACGTCACCCACGACCAGCTCGAAGCCATGACGCTGGCCGACCGCCTCGTCGTTCTGAACGGGGGAGAGATCGAGCAGATCGGTGCACCGCTGGAAGTCTACCACGCGCCGGCCTCCACCTTCGTTGCAAGCTTCATCGGCTCACCGGCCATGAACCTCGTCAAGGGCGAGCTGCATGGCGACAAGCTGGCGATCGGCCCGGCGATGGTCGCCCTCAACGGTTTCGCGCCGACCTCCGGTGCCGTCACCGTCGGCGTCCGCGCCGAGGATCTGCGCATCGCCCGCGACGACGAGGAGGCTCTGCCCTTCCGTCTCGAATATACCGAGGAGCTGGGTGCCCAGCGCCTGATCCACGGCACCGTCGGCGACCAGCAGATGACTGCCGCCGTTTCTCCGGAGATTGCGCTATCGCCGGAAATGCGCATTGCCGTCGATGCCAAGCGCCTGCACTTCTTCTCGATCGAAACGGGCAAGCGGCTGCCGGGCAACGTTCCGGCGGAGGCAAAGCTCGCGCCGGTCGAGCCGGTTATCTGAGGGCCCAATCCGAAATTGAGGCCGATCGTTAAAATTCTAACATCGGCCTGAAGAGCGGGCTTACTCTTTGCCGCTAGCATCTCCCGGAATTGACAGCTTCCGGGGAAAACATGAGTTGGCACGTCCTCGCCGCGACCGCAGCGGCAATTGCATTTCGGTCCAAGTCCTACGCACCTGAAAAGCCGAAGGTGAAGCCGTTTATCGGCGCCTGTCCGCATTCTCTCGAAATGAAGCCGATGCCGATCGAGCCCACCTGGGTCATCGCCGGCGATCCGCAGGCGCGCGCCGGTTCTCATTCCACCGCCGAGGACGATTGCGCGACGACCGGTGTATGGGAATGTACGGCAGGCGAGTTCCGCTGGTACTTCCATTGGGACGAAACGGTGGTGATCCTTGAGGGCGAAGTGCATGTGACTGCCGAAGACGGCACCCAGCGCGTTCTCCAGGCAGGCGATGTCGCCTATTTCAAGGGCCGGACCTGGGCCACGTGGCGCATCGACAAGTACCTAAAGAAGGTCGCCTTCATCCGCCGGCCTTTCCCGAAGCCGATCGCCATGCTTTTCCGCCTGCGCAACATGTTGCGGGCAAAGACGCAGGTCGGCATCTCCGCGTGATATCGGCCGATTGCAGTTGCCTTTGGAGGCCCGCCATCCTACATCAGGCGGGCCAATCCTAGGGGGCTGAAGTCATGGCGAAAATCCGCAAGGTCGCGTTCCAGATGGACCATATTTCCGGCATCAGCATTGCCGGCGATTCCACCTTCGCCATGGCGCTCGAAGCGCAGGCGCGTGGCTTCGAGCTGTTTCACTACACTCCCGACCGCCTGACCATGCGTGACGGCAAGATCTTCGCCGCTGTCGAACCGCTGCAGGTTCGCGACGTCAAGGGCGATCATTTCACGCTCGGGGAGAAGGAACGCCTCGACCTGTCGGAGATGGACGTCGTTCATCTGCGCCAGGATCCGCCCTTCGACATGGGCTATATCACCTCGACGCATCTGCTCGAGCGCATCCACCCGAAAACGCTTGTCGTCAACGACCCCGCCTGGGTGCGCAACTCGCCGGAGAAGATTTTCGTCACCGAATTCGCCGATCTGATGCCGGCAACTCTGATCAGCCGCGATCCGGGCGAAATCGCCCGTTTCCGGGAAGAGATGGGCGATATCATCCTGAAGCCGCTCTACGGCAATGGCGGGGCCGGGGTTTTCCACTCCGCCCGCGACGATCGCAATTTCACGTCGCTGCTCGAAATGTTCGGCCAGATGTATCGCGGCGAACCCTACATCGCCCAGGCCTATCTGCCGGCCGTGCGCAAGGGCGACAAGCGCATCCTGCTGGTGGACGGAGAGCCAGTCGGCGCGATCAACCGGGTTCCCGCCGAACACGACAGCCGCTCCAACATGCATGTCGGCGGCCGCGCCGAGGCGACCGAGATCACGCCGCGCGAGAAGGAAATCTGCTCCCGCATCGGACCCGCCCTGCGCGAGCGCGGCTTCATCTTCGTCGGCATCGATGTCATCGGCGATTACATGACCGAGATCAACGTCACATCCCCGACGGGCATCCGCGAAGTCAAGAAGTTCGGCGGCGCCGACGTCGCAGGCCTCCTCTGGGATGCAATCGAGGCAAAACGCGCCTGATGAAGGCAAGGCGTTTCGGATACGGATCGCCTTTGTTCTCGCGATACAACCGCCCGCAACCCGTTTGCAGCGGATGCGTGAAATTGTTCGGTTAATGTTCTTGTTTCATTCCTGTTTCTATGCCAGATTGCAATTCCTGGCACGGAAAGCGTGTATCGCTGGCGTCCCGGACATGAAGTTAGGGGCGGGGTGGTTATGGTTTCGCGCGTCAGCACAGTCGCATTCCAAGGCATAGAAGGCGTTCCGGTCGACGTTCAGCTCATGGTCGGGCCGGGCAAGATCAACATGCAGCTGGTAAGGTGGATTAATCACGACGGTTTGAATGAATGCCCCAGCGGAAAAAAATAAATCCGTAGGGACGACCCAAGAGGCGAAGTTCTGTTCAGCCAATAAAGCATGTCCACAGTTCTCGCGTTGAGATGAGCCTCTGCTTGACCTACCTGGGCATTGAAGAGGTGCCCCATGAAATCAAAAGCTTATTCCTACATTCGAATGTCCACTGAGATTCAGCTGCGAGGCGACAGCCTGCGCAGGCAATCGGAGGCGTCTAGGACATATGCCGCCGAAAATGATCTAGAACTCGTAGAAGACTTCAAGCTGGAAGACATTGGCATCTCGGCATTTCACGGCCGGAATGTCGAAGAGGGTTCGCTTGGACGCTTCCTTAATCTTGTGCAGAACGGGCAAATTCCCTCTGGCTCATTCCTTTTAGTCGAGTCCCTGGATCGCATAAGCAGACAAAGCTCCGTAGCAGCTACCACGCTTTTCCTCCAGATCCTGCAAGCTGGCGTGAATATCGTCACACTCGTAGACAAACACGTCTATCGTACTGGCAGCGCTGATTTCATCGACATTATCCAGTCAGTCCTGATCATGAGCCGGGCTCACGAAGAGTCCAAGACCAAAAGCATGCGTGTCGGCGCTGCGTGGGAAAACAAGAGGCAAGGCATCAGCGATAGCAAGCTGACCCGAATGTGTCCCTCGTGGTTGGAGCTCAATGGCGACAGAAAATCGTTTAGGCTGATGCCGGATCGGGTCGAGATCGTTCGCGCGATTTTCAATGAAGCCTCAACGGGCAAGGGATCATACCAGATCGCACGTGCCTTGAATAAAGTTTGCGTACCGCCCTTTGGTCGTGGTGACCTGCCACTGAGAATTTCCTCCAGAATGGATTAGAGTCCGGCCCATTAAAGGACGGACGAATGAAGAAGCAGCGATTTACGGAAGAGCAGATTATCGGTGTGCTGAAGGAGCAGGAGGCTGGCG